>NZ_JBSFFY010000055.1:0-46680 GCF_053596315.1 Streptomyces sp. NPDC001732 | reverse complement strand
AAAGAGGAGCACAACGCTTCCCACCGCAAGGTCCGCGCTCGAGTCGAGCATGCCTTCGCGCGGATGAAGACCTGGAAGATCCTCCGCGACTGCCGTCTGAAAGGCGACGGCGTTCACCACGCCATGCTCGGCATCGCCCGCCTGCACAACCTCGTCTTGGCCGGGTAACGCAGAAACCAGCAGGCCACCAGCCACGTCAGAGATCATTTACGGGACAACTCTTAGTCGGGGGAAGCGGCAGCGGAAAGCTGCGGTTGGTGCGGCTCCCACCGCGATCAACTTTCAGCACAACTTGAAGTGGAGCTGAAAGTTGGCTACGGTGAGGGCTGCACCAACCGCACGGGCAAGCCCTGCGGCATCGCCCCGGAAGGACCTGTGGAATGACCGTGAGCAAACACCCGACGTCCGTGTCTGAGGCGGCGACTATGGCGGTGCGCAGCACCCGGAACACCCTTGCCATGGTGGCCAAAGGGCCGATCCTCCGAACGGGCAGCCCTGATGACTCCGCGCGTGTGGTGCTGTGCTGGGGCGAAGGCGGCGCCGGGGCCCTGAACAGGTGGGAGGTCACGGCCTCATGGCGTGGTCACGGCTTCTGGGTG
The DNA here is from genome assembly GCF_053596315.1 of Streptomyces sp. NPDC001732. Taxonomy (NCBI): domain Bacteria; kingdom Bacillati; phylum Actinomycetota; class Actinomycetes; order Kitasatosporales; family Streptomycetaceae; genus Streptomyces; species Streptomyces sp. NPDC001732. Next base: position 46,081 of record NZ_JBSFFY010000055.1, on the reverse strand, counting down.
GCACAGCACAAGGGGGAGTGGTTCATCACCCGCGAGCGAATGCACCCGGCGGACCTCAGTAAGAACCCGAAGCGGTGGCGCAAGTCTGAGCAGGTCCGGCACTCGGACCGCCGCCCGATCCGGAGCCGGGCAGAGGCGGAAGCCCTGATGATCGCCCGGGTAGAGGAGCGGCGTGGCCGTGAGTCCGAAGTGCGCGGGATCATCAAGGCCGCGGCCGATGGTCCGGCTCCGAAGTGGACCCCGGCCCCGAGCATCATCAAGCCGCGCAAGGCCCCGCGTGCGGACTGGTCCCCGGCTGACGTACTGGCCAAATGGGGCGACTCGGTGAGCTACGAGGAGATCGTCGAGGAGGAGGCCGAGGACGTCGCCACTTTTGAAGGGGCGGCCGGTCCTCCGGGGCTCGTCGAGTGCCAGGCAGCGGCCGAGACCACAATCAGCCAGAGCGCGGAGGCTGGAGAGATCAAGACCGGAGCACCGACGGGGGTCAGCGCGCCGGCGCCTACCAGGGTGCCCGGCCCGGGCAGTGTCCAGACGTGGGAGGGCGGCGGCACGGTTCCGGGCATCGATGATCCCTGCCCGACAGCGCCCCGTCAGGGCGTTAATGCGAACGGGTCGAGCGAGATTCTCCTGCGGGTGGCAGAACCTGTCTCCGACGCGCCCGCAGTACCAACACCCGTCAAAGGCGTGCCCCGGTACCGATTCAGGCGATGCGACGACCGGGGATGCTACCCAGTGACGGTCGATGGCGCGTTTATCGGCCACGTCTACCGAATTCGCTGCGCATGGTTGGCCATCGGCCTTTCCGAAGAGCATGCGACCAGTCACACCAGCCGCGCGGCAGCAGCGGCCCGACTCGTAGCGCTGATTGACATGCGGGTCGCTGCTGAAGCCGACATGGCGCGCAACATGCGGCGGCGCACTGAGCCACCCCAGGGATGGCGCTTCACCATGTGGGACGCGGTCGGTCCGGGCGACATCGTCCGAACCCCGGCCCGGTGCCAGCCCGTACAGGGAGCCTCGGACGGCGGTCCGTTGTATCCGGAAGTGTGGAGCGCCCCGGTGACCTTGACCGGTGTCGACTATCTGTCCAACGGGGCCATTGTGGCGCGTGGACAGGAGGAGGGCGCGCCTGCATGGTCCGGAATGGGTGTCCTCCTGTCTACGCCAAAGTTCGCTGAGGTCGGCGTCCTGGTGCCGGAGGCGACCCCGGCGCGGACGACCGCCGCACAGTGGGTCGGCGCCCAGGCCGAGGGAAAGGGAAAGGTGCTCTTCCCCTTCGGGAGAAGAGGTGTCGGCGGCTGCGTCACGCTGACCCATGCCGCTGACCTGCAGCGACAGCGGGCAAGTGAATCCACCGTTGGCAACCTATTGAGCAACCCGTTGCTCAACAGGTTAGGCAACCCGTTACGCAACCTGTTGAGCAACTGGTGGGCCTGCGGGCTTTACGTCGGCATGGTGGCGACGGTTCCGTCGTGTGGCGGGAGATCGAGCAGCATGGCGTGGAAGAGCGGGGCGGCCGGGAGGGTCGGGTGTAGGTCGCCCAGTGTCTGCCAGCCCCATGATTCGTACAGTGCCCGGACTTTGGGGTGGTCCTGGAGGACCAGGAGCGTGGCGCGTTGTTCGGGCCGGGGTATGAGCAGTGCGTCGTGGAGTCGGCGGGCAGTGCCGGTCTTGCGCCAGGGGGCGCGGACCATGAGCTCGCTGAGTGCGTAGGTGCGAGTGCCGGTCTCGGTGATGGTGTCGGCGGGTGTGTCGGTGAGCAGTCCGCTCCACCACCGGCTGGCGGGAGGCAGCGGGGCTCCGTAGGCGTAGCCGACGGGCTGGTCGTGGTCGTAGGCGACGGTGCAGGTCCAGCCGGGGCGGGTCATCCAGCTGTCGAGTCCTTCGGCGAACCGGTCGAGGGCGCAGAACGGGTCGCTCTGTGCCTCCTTCGCGTAGACCTCGGCGTAGATGTCCAGCAGGAGCGGGCGCAGGCGGGGGGTGTGGCGGGTGGTGTAGTGGCGGATTTCTATGCCGGTGGTCACTTCGGGTGGTTCTCCTATGCGGTGGCGAGGGCGCGGCGGACGGCAGCGAGCCGGTTGGTGATGGCGCGGCTGCCGATGTGTGTGGTGTCGATGGCGGCTGTGGTGGTGTGGGCGGCGGCGGTGTTTCCCTGGGCGAGCTGGAGTTCGGCAAGCTGGACGGTGTAGTACGCGTGGCTGCGGCGCAGGCCGGGTTCGAGGAGGGTGAGGGCCTGGGCGGTGGCGGTCTCGGCGTCGGCGAGGCGTCCGGTGACCTGGTAGGTGATGGCGGCAAGTCCGCTGATCTCGGCGGGGGTGAGGAAGTTCAGCCAGCGGGGTGCGGGTTCGGTGGGGTCGATGCGGTCGTGTGCAGTCTGGGCGGCGAGCAGGGCGCGGGCGGCGGCGGGGCGGTCGCCGACGTGGGCGTGGCTGATGGCCAGTCGGGATTGGAGCAGGGCGGTGTAGCGGGGGTCCTGGCGGGCTGCGCGGCTGGTGAGGGCGGTTCGGCTGATGTGGAGGGCTTCGCGGTGGTGGCCGCCGCGGCGGGCGTGGATGGCGAGGTCGGACCAGGCTCGGGCCTGGGCCTGCGGATTGGTGCCGAGGATGGCTCTTTGCAGGGCAGTGGTGCGCCACCGGTGGGCCGTGTCCAGGTCGCCAGCGTCGTCGGCGGCCCATCCGGCCGAGCTGCACAGTGATGCGATCGCGGTGTGGAGTGCCTGTTCGACGCGGGGGCCGTAGGTGCAGTGGTCGGCTGCGGTGGTCAGGCGGTCGAGGTAGGTGGTGGCGACGGTCAGGAGGGGTTCGCCGCCGATCGCGGCGAAGTGGGCGTCGAGGCGGTCGATCCGTTCCCGGGCACGGGTGATGTCGCTCATCGCGAGGCGGCCGCCGGTGGGGGTTTCGTCGATGCTGAGGGCGAGGGCGACCGTGGTGGCGGCGGTGGCGGTGATGAAACGGCGGCGGCGCACGGGCGCCTCCTTCGTCGGTGCGGGAGCCCTTGGCGGGGCTGGCAGGTTCGCGCTGTTTTTGCCTCGGGGGATGAAGCCGAGTGCCTGCGCCGGGCGGTCGAAGAGCTGCTCCAGGGCATGAAGGTAGCGGGTCCAGGGCCATCGGACCTCGCCGCTGATCCAGCGCCGCACGTGGCGGTCGGTGCACTTGCGGGGGTGGTTCTCCCCGAAGATCCGGGCAGTGACCCGGTTGATCTCGTCGGCAAGGCCCTGGTGCGTAAAGCCGTACTCGGCCATCACCGCCTCGAGCCGGGTGTTCCGCTGCCTGTCCATCAAGTCCCCCGTAAGTACCGGTCGCGGCGCGGCCGGTAGCCCTGCTGGTTTTCTCCTGTTGGTAAAACTGTCCGGTCCCCGCCCGGTACTTGCCCGGAATCCGGCCTGAGCCCACCCGAACGTGTCGCGGTTGTCTGGGCGTACGCCGACAACCGTCCCGGGGAGGCCCCATGCCGAACTCGTCCGGCCACCACCGCACCGCCCGGCCCTTACCGGCCCGGGTGCGCAGGAAGGTCGCAGCGCTCCGCGCCCCGACAGCAGACGGGCCCCTCGCCGTCCCGGTGACGGCGGTGGCGTTGTATGCCGTGGTTCCGGTGCCGGGCACCGAGCACCTGGTGCTGCCCCCTCTGGCCGCGCACGCAGAGGCACGGGGCTGGAGGGTTCCGACCGGGTGCGCGGTGACCGACACCGGGCCGCTCGACCAGGAAACGGAGCTGCGGCCGGGCTGGGCACGCATCCGCGCAGCGGTGGACGGCGGCCGGATTTCCGGGATCGTCGTTCCTTCGTTCGCGCATATCGCCTACCGCTGGCACGACTGGCCCACGCAACGGTCCTGGCTGCTGGGCCACGGACTGTTCGTCATCGCCACCGACCCGACCGACATGGTCACGGGTCTGGAACCGGAGGAGTCACGGTCATGAGCCACGGCGTGCTGTACGACCCCGAGGCACTCCTGGCCGAGGAGCTGCCGCTCGACCGTGCCCCCGTCACGGCACTGGCCGACGCGATCCTGGCTCGGAAGAACGCGGACGGTCTGCGGGCGGGCGACTGCGCGCAGATCGCGCTGCTCCTCACCGGGCACGCCCGCGTCGTCGCCGCCGAAGTGGGCCGGCGCTTCGAGACCCTGCCCGAGGACAGTGACCTGCGGCCGCTGACCGACCAGGTCCTCCAGGAGGCGGAGCGCCGCCTGTCGGTCACTTCCCAGACCACCCTTGCGCACGCCCAGCAACGGGCCCGGCTGGTGAAAGCGCTGTACCGGGCACTGGACCGGCTCCACCCGCCCCGACCCGCGCCCGAGGACTCCTGACATCTACAACTCCCCTGGGACACGAGATGAAGAACCCCCGGGTCGGAGAAGGCTTCCGCCCGGCGGTTCCTCCATCTCGTGAGGACAGCCGACTGCTCGGGCCGCGGTCAGCCCACCCACCCGATGTCACGGACCTCCAGACCGTCGCGGTAAGCCACGTACGAGACCCAGCACCGACTCCCAAACACATCGACGACGCCCTCGCCACCGGGCGCCAGCCACCGGTCGGGCCGCTTCGTAACGTCGACGAGCAGGTCCCTGACAGCGCTCCGCGCCGCAGCGGACGACAGCCCATTCATGGCATCCGCAGCCAGCCACTCCAGCCGCACGTACCGCAGCCTCCTGCCCCCCAGGTGATCGACAAGACAGCACGCTACGGCAAGGCGCCCTGCCCGCCGGGGCCGGTGAACAACCTGGTGGCATGTTTCGGCTTCATCGGACGGTAGCGATGACACCGAGGCATGCCACCAGGACCGCCGCGGCGCCCGTGGCGACCATCAACGGTGTAGCAAGGACCGGATGCCGGTGCACGACGTAGGCGACACCGCCCACCACAAGGAGGGCGACGAGGAGCAGAAGGAGCAGAACCAGCAGGGCTAACGAGGACACAAGACATCTCCATTTCCATGAGCACACTTGAACTGAGTACAGGGCCAAAAATTATGCAATGACCACCATTTCACAAATCATTCATCCATGGCCTTTTTGTTTTTCTGTTCTTTTCTACTCTCCCGCATTCGACGGGGAGCACCACCCAAAACCCGCCTTAAGCAGCTCTACAATAATCGACACACCTCGACTACTAACGGCGAGCAAAACTTCGGAGCATTTCACAGGGGTAACGGATCTCAAGAGGCCTACCACTCACACATAAAAAATAAGAACGCGCTGACTAAGGAAGCAGAATGCCAGTGGTGGCCACGTCTCCGCTAAGGGCTGCCCCGTAATCCTCGGCGGATCAACGCGCGGCGTCAGATGCGGTGCATCGCAAGGCGGAGGGACGCCCACATGCTGGATTCATTCGGGCGTTCCAGCAACGCGGCGAGGCGCCGTAGCTGCCGCCGCGCGCCCGCCAGGGATTATTGGACAGCCCTTAGGTATCCAACCTCAGGCAACACTTACATTCATAGCCATGAAAACCAATCCTGCCGTTCCGCGAGCCCCTTCTGCAGTCACGAACAATCACTACCGACAGGCATAAGTAAAGCCATTTCGATCACCACAAGAATCCCACCACCCAATCCCATTTTATCCAGTTCAGCAATTAATCCCCTACGATGAGGTCGACGATCTTGTCGATGGCGCGGGTGACGGGTCTGGCGGCGTGGAAGACGGTTTTGACCTTGTGGGCGAGGTTGCCGATGCCGAGGAGTGAGGCGAGGAAGCCGACGAGGAGGGGGATGCCGGCGGCGAGGGCGGTTTCGACCGTTTTGGGGACGCCTGCGGTACCGCCGTTGGCGATGGCGAGGACGGCGTCGAGGACGGCGTGGACGAACTCGGCGATCTGGGCGCCCTGGTTCACGATGAACGTGACGATGTCGATGATGCCCTTGACGGCGCGGACGAAGGCGGAGGCGGGGTTGAGGAGGGAGAGGATCCAGGTGATGCCGGCGATGAGGACGGTGGGGATGAGGTAGCCGGTGAGTTTTTCGAGGATGGTGGCCTTGAGGTCGCCGGCCTCGGCCTCGATTTCCTTGACGGCGCCTGCGGGGCCCTGGGTGGCGAGTTTCTTCGCGAGGGGGACGGAGGACTCGACGGTGTTCATGGCCTGGTCGGGGACGCCCTTGCGGGTGATGCGGGCGCGGATGTTGTCCCAGGTCAGGCCAAGGAGGGAGGCGATGAGCTGGATGATGCCCTTGAGGTCGAACTTCTGGGGGAGTTCGAGTCCGGCCTTGACCGCCGTCCCCAGCAGCCAGGAGACGACGCCGGTCTTGAGGTGGGTGGCGATGTTGGTGACGAAGAGCTGAAGCCCGGCGCCGACCTCCTTGACCAGGTTGCCGAGGAACCCGATGGGGTCCTTGATGATCTTCATGATCGCGGAGGCGGCCTTGGCGAGGATGCCCAGCAGGAGGTTCTTGAGCTCGTTGATCGTCTTGAGGACGCCCACGATGGCGTCCTTCGCCTTGTCGACCAGGCCCTTGTTGGCCTCCTGGAGCTTCTTGATCTCCTCGTCGACCTTGTTCAGTGCGGCGGTGTATTTCTGGGCGAGGTCCTGGACGAGCTGTTCGGACTTCTCGTCGACGGTGGCTTCGAGGTCGTCGAACTTGCCCGCGAAGTCCTGCGCCGCGTCCTGCCCGAACCGTTTGAGGTCGGCGGGGAGCTTGTCGGCCTCGGCCCTGAGTTCGGTGCGGCCCTTGGCGATGCGGGCCTTGGCCTTGCCGAGTTCGGTGCCGATGAGGTCGGCGACCGAGGAGATGACGGTCTGCATCCTGGCGACGTAGAGCCTGCGGGCCTCCTGGAAGAGGGTGTTGGCCTCCTCCGGCATCCCCAGCAGCTTGTCCTTGGCCCACTTCGCCGGCCCGAACATCCCCGAAGCACACGGAAGCGCATCGGTGCACGGCGCAATGGGTCGCGCACGATCCACCGCACTCCCCCACCCGGTGAAGCGCACCGCAATGCCTGAGTGCAAGGCTTCCGCCCCGGGGGTTCCTTCGTTCGTGAGGACGGCCGACTGTTCGGGCCGTGGTCAGCCCGCCCACCCGATGTCACGGACCTCCAGACCGTCGCGGTAGGCCACGTACGAGACCCAGCACCGGCTCCCGAACACGTCGACGACGTCCTCGCCGCCGGGCGTCGGCCACCGGTCGGGCCGCTTCGCGACGTCGACGAGCAGGTCCTTGACAGCGCTCCGCGCCGCGGCGGACGGCAGCCCATCCATCACCTCCGCGGCCAGCCACTCCAACCGCACATACCGCACCTGCGCACCCCCGTTGATCGACAGGAGAGCACGCTACGACGGAATGTCTGGGCTTGCCGGGGCCTGTGGATATCCCAGTGATGGGCCTGTGGCGGCCAACGGCAGTGGTGGCATCTGGTGGTTACCCGGGTCAGCGCGAGCGCTCAGTGCGACCTGGGTCTGCTTTTGGGCAACCTTCTGACCTGCACATTTGATGATTTGGGTCAGCGGTCGGGTCAGGGGTGCTGAGAAGAGTTCACGGCATCACCTGAACGGGAGCTGTCGTGACTGGAACGCGGGTTTTTGAGTCGCTGGATGCCGAATGGACGCTGGTCTGCGCCGAGGCCGGGAGCGCCGAGATGGTGCTGGGCTGGCTGCAGGAGGGCGGGGTGGTCCTCAGCTGCGGGCGAGCAGCAGGTCTCGAGGATGTGCTGGCCGAACTGGAGCGTCGGGACCGGGTGCAGGGGCGTGTGCACAGTGACCGGTGGATGCGGGTGCTGTTGGAGCGGGCGGCCGGTGAGGGTGTTGGTGCGCAGTTGGCTGCGCGGGTGGTGGTGCAGGCGATGGTGCCGGGTGCGGTGCGGCTGACGCAGCGGCTGTTGCGGGCCGGCCGGGATTTCGACGAGGCGGGGCAGGTCGTCGTCGCGTGCCTGTACCAGGTCGTACGCCGGTACCCGTTGCAGAGGGCGGGCGGGGTCGCGGCGAACCTCCTTTTGGAGACGCTGCATCTGGCGAGCCGTGAGCTGAGGGCGGATGCGGAGACGGACGCGCTGCCGTGGCACCCGGCCCTCGAATCGGCGGTGGTGCTTGACGGGCCGGTGGCCGATCCGGCGGAAGAGGTCTGGCAGACGGTCGTCGGACGGCAGGCCGTCGAGGCCGGGCTCCTCGCAGCTGGTGAGGTCCCGGACGGTGCGCGGGGCGAGCTGGTCGAGCTGCTGGTGTGGGCTGTGGCTGCCGGACTGCTCGAGGTGGTACGGGCTCGGGTGATCGCGGAAGAGTCCCGGGCCGGGGCGCGGGAGAGCGCGGAGCGGGCCGGTGTGTCCGCGATCGCGTGGCGGCAGCGTCGGAGCCGGACCGTGCGGCAGCTGCGGTCGGTCGCGGACCGGTGGGTGCAGGCGGCGTGATGACGATTTCTCAGATTTCTCGGCTGTGGCTGTCACATCTGGGGGGCGGGCGCTCCTTGGTCCGGGTGTGCGGCGGAACGGCTGCCGTACCCGGGCTTGGAAGGGGTGAGCGGGACATGGCGGATCCGGTGCTCGCGGCGGAGGACGGCAGGGACGTCGAGCTGCTGGTGCGGGCGCGTCGACGGCTGCGTGATCTGGTGGTGCAGCTGGAGGTGGCGCCGTTCGCTGACCGAACGGCGCGGTCCATGCGCGCCTACCTCGATGAGGATGCGGCACCGGCCCAGGCCGCGTTCGCCCGCTGGGCCGCGTTACCGAAAGCGGCTCGGGACACGCTGGCCGCCCAGATGCGACAGGAGCAGCCGTGAAGCGCCGCAAGGAGCAGCCGCAGGATGTGCTGCCTGCCGAGGCGGGCGGTTGGGCGCTGGGTTCCCTGGGCGGTGCGGCGAACGCGGTAACGGTGATCCGCCGTACGGCCTGGGTCCTGTTGGTGGCCGGTCCGGTTCTGGCGGGGTGGGCGCTCGTGTCCCGGCCCGCGGTCACGGCGCCTGCGGCCCCGGTGCGCCAGGAACAGCCAGCGGCCGGGCAGCCTGCGGGGCCGGGCGGGTTCGCCGAGTTGTTCGTGAGCGCGTATCTGACGGCTGGGGAGGGCACCGAGGAGTCCTTGGCGCCGTTCTTGCCGAATGCCCGCGAAGTGAGTCTGACGGCTGATCCGGGCGTGCAGCGGGCGCAGGAGGTCGCGGCGGTAAAGGTGCGGGCCGTGTCTGCCGGGTACTGGTCGGTGACCGTGGCTGCCCGGGTGGTCTCGGCCAGCGCCGCGGACGGGAAGAAGACAGGGCCGGAACCGGGTGGGACCGGGCCGGTGCTGCGGTATTTCCAGATTCCGGTCAGGGCCGGTGCGGGCGGGAGTTTGGCGGCTGCTGCGCTCCCGGCCGAGGTGGGTACACCGCTGTCGGGTGAGGCTCCGTCGCTGGCGTACGGGCAGTCGGTCCCGGTCCGCAGTACCGATCCTGCTGCGCAGACGCTCACGGGGTTCTTTGCCGCCTATCTGGCCGGCAGCGGCGAGCTCGACCGCTACCTGTCCCCCGGGACGGCCCTGACCGCGGTGTCGCCTGCCCCGTACGGGCGAGTCGAGGTGGCCCGGTTCGCCGAGGTCGGCACGAACGACCCGTTTGGCACCGACGAGCGGGGCGTTCCCGTGTCCGATGGGGAGCGCAGGCAACTCCTCGTCGATGTCACCGCATCCGATGCCGGCGGGCAGGAACGGCCGCTGACGTACGCCGTCACGATCACCGCGCGGGACGGGCGCTGGGAGATCGCATCCGTGGAAGGGGCCCCCGTGCTGAGCAAGGAGCCGGCCGGGGCCGGGACGAAGGAGAGCGCGCAGTGATGGACGTGACGGTACTGGCCGGGGCGATCGACGACGTCGACCAGCTCACCCAGAGGATCACCGGTTTGCTGGTCGGCTCGGTGATGTCGTTCATGGTGGTCGCGGCAGTGGTGACTGCCTGGGCCAAGACGAAATCGATTCTGGCTGCCGGTGTGGCGCTCGCCGGTGGCGTGGCGTTGTGGTTCGCGGTAATGAATGCTGCGGTGTTCCGCGACAGTGTGGGCGAGGACATCGCTCCGAACAGCGGCTCCGTGAAGAACGCGGGCGCTGTTCATGCGGTGGTCCGAGTCGTCGAACTGGTGGACGGTGCGCGGCGATGACCAGCGTTCTCGCCGTCTTCCTGACGGCAGTTGTGGTGCTCTTCTCGGTGTCGCATGTATGGGCCAAGGTCCGTTCACTGCTTTCTTCGGTCGCAGTACTCGTCGGCACGGCGCTCTTCTTGTACGTGCTCCTGGCGGCCGTGTTCCACGACAGCGCCGGTATCGAGATCGTCTTCGGCGGTTCCGTGAAGAGCGCGGGCGCCGGTCACATGGTGGTCCGGGTCATCGAACCTGCGGCCGGTGAGCAGCAGTGAGCGGCGTCGCAGCGCCGGAAGCGCTGGTCGGCCGGTGCTACACCCGGGCGCGCCGTCACCCTTTGATGATCGGGAAATGGCCGGGTGGGCGGGGCCGGATCTGGGGTGGTCCGTACACGGTGCCGCAGATCGTGGTCCTGGCCGTCTCGCTCGCGGGCCTGGTGCTGACGCGGGGGGTGTGGGCTCATTTCGGGCTGTTCAACTATGCGATCGCGATCGGTGGGCCCTACGGGTTGTCGCTGCTGGTGCGCCACATCCGGGTCGACGGCCGTAATCCGCTGGCGGTGGCCGCGAGTACCGCCTCGCTGGTGGCGCGGCCGCGGGAAGGGCGGCTGGGCGGTCGTCCGCTCAGGTCGCGGGGCGGTCACCAGCCGCTGATCGGGGTGTGCAGCGTGACCTGGGCCGCACCGCGGCCCGAGGCAGGCGGCGGAGGTGCGGGCCCCGTGCTCCGGCCGATCCGGTCTCAGGCTGCGGCCTCCCGTGTGATGGGCGCCGGCCTCACCACCACAAGCGCTTCTGTATCCGAGAGCCCTGTGCCTGTCGACCGGGAGGACGTCGGCGCAACCCGTGGAGCGGTTGGCCGTCGGCCAGCGCCGGTAGTGGCGGCGTTGCTCGCCGCCCGGCGCCGCGACCGCCGGTTCAGCACGAGTGATGCGCCCGTGGCGCAGCGAGGGGAGTGATCCGTGGTGCGGATGCCGATCCGGCATGTGGCCGGGAATGTGATGTGGACGGTGCACGGTCAGGTCTGGGCGGTCTACCGGGTGGCGGGGGCGGATGCCGCTCATACCTCGCGGCGGGCGAAGGAGCAGCGGCTGGGGCAGCTGGAGTCGCTGGTCAAGGCGCTCAAGGGTGAGTCGATGCTGCTGAGTCTGTGCCCGGCCGTCGACCCGGCGAGTGTGGTCGCGAAGATGACCGAGGGGATCGATCTGGGGGGCTGTGGCCGGTACCGGCAGGCCATCGGTGTGCTGCGGGGGCAGTTGGAGCAGTTGGAGCTGACGGGGCGTACGGACTGGCTGGCGGTTCCGCTTGCGATGACGCGTGGGGAGTCGGTGCGGGAGGTTTTCGCGGCGGCGCGTGCGGATGTTGCTCTGCAGCTGGGGCTGCTGCCGCGGCCGGTGTCGGCGCGCGAGGAGGACGAGCGCCTGGTCCAGGCGCAGCGGATGGCGTCGGTGTGGCCGCCGGGTATTGCTCTGCGTCCGGCGACGACGGCGGAGGTTTTGTGGATCTACGGGCACAGTGCCCGTCGTGGGGTGTTCGAGCCGGTGCTGCCGGAGGGTGCGGGGCCGGGGATGCGGGGCCGGGGGCGGGGTGCGGCGGCGCTCGGCCAGGTGGTGCTCGCCGAGGGCGGCAACCTGCTCGACGAACTCGACAGGCAGGGCCTGGGCGGTGGTGGGGCCGGTTCTGTCCGGGCGGGGAGGCAGAAGGCGGGGCGGGCGAATCCGTTCGCGCGGCGCTGGCTGGAGGTGACCACGGAGTGGGGGCCCTCGTATCAGGTGATGCTCGCGCTCTCCGAGATGCCCGAGGCGTTCGCGTTTCCCGGGTCGGAGTATCTGTCGTCCCTGGATGCGTTCTCGTTCCCGGTGGACTGGGTGGTGCGCCTGAGCGTCTCCTCCGGCACCGAGGCGGAGGCGAAGACGCGGCGTCAGGCGCGCGAGCTCGCCAACCAGTACAGCGAGTACGACGGTGAGACCGCGGGTGTCCCGGCCAGCGTCGACAAGGCGGTGGGCGGGCTGGACGAGTACCGCGAGCGGCTGACCGCCTCGCAGACGGAGGTCGAGGTCCGTGCCATGACCGCCCTGTGCGTGTGGGGCGGCACCCCGGAGGAGGCCGAGCGGCGGGCCGGGGAGCTCGCCGGGCACTTCACCGGCAACGAGTACACCTTCACCCGGCCGCGCGGTGAGCAGGAGAACCTCTGGTACGGGATGCTGCCCGGTACCCGCACTCCGCGGGTCATGGCCCAGTACGCGCAGTACCTGGTCGCGCGGGACTTCGCGATGGCCGGCCCGTTCACGGGCAGCGGGCTGGGAGATGCCTCGGGGCCGTTGTTCGGGCTGCAGCTGGCCGGCGGCGGGGTCAGGCCGGTGCTGACGGACTGGGCGCGCGGCCCGCGGGAGAACACCTCGGCGACCGCGGCGTTCATCGGGGAGCTCGGTGCGGGCAAGACGACCGCGATGAAGTCGGCCGTGTATTCCGTGCTCGCCGCGGGCCGGCGGCTGCGGGGCGGTACCCGGCGGGGCCGGGCCGTGATCGTGGACCGGACCCCGCGGCAGGAATGGCTCCGCTACGCGCAGGCGTGCCCCGGCGAGACCGAGTGCATCACCATCGACGACCAGGCGGCCGTTTCCCTCGATCCGCTGCGGCTGTTCACCGGGCGGGAAGCGCAGCGGTTCACCGAGTCATTTTTGACGCTGCTGCTGGGGCTGGCTCCCATGAGCGATGAGGGCATCGCCCTGTCGGAGGCGGTCGAGGCGGTGCTGGCCGAGCCGCATCCCTCGATGCGGGTCCTGGTCGAGGAGCTCACCAACCGCGGCGCCTCGGGTGACATGCATTCGGCGATGGCTGCCCGCCGTCTGTCGGCGGTGAGGCGCAAGGACCTGGCCCGCGCGGTGTTCGACGAGTCGCTGCCCGTGGTCCGCGACTCGTCGGCCGACACCCTGGTCTTCTCGGTGTCCTCGCTGGCGCTGCCCACCAAGAGCGAACTGCGCGGCGGGGAGCGGCTGGAGAAGATGGAGTTCGAGAAGATCTTCGGGCGTGCGGTGATGTACCTGATCGCCGCCCTGTCCCGGAAGGTCGCCTATGCGGACCTGGACGAGTTCGCGCTGGTGGTGTGGGACGAGTGCTGGTGGCTGACGTCCAGCCCCGAGGGCCTTGCGCTGGCGCTGGAGCTGGTCAAGGACGGACGTAAGCACAATGCCGGTGCTCTCTTCGGCGGGCACGACGATGACGACATCGGCCCTGACGACGAGGGCGGGCAGATCCTGCGTGGCCTGATCCCCCGCAAGTTCGTCTTCCGGCAGACGGACCGCAATCTCGCCCGCCGGGCCCTGCGCTTCCTCGGCTGCAACCCGGACGACGAGGACCTCCTCGCCCTGGTCATGACCGGGCTGTCGCCCAACAGTGCCGAGTTCGGTGACGAGGAACGGGCTGCGCGGGCCGGTGAATGCCTGCACCGCGACCTGACCGGCCGGATCGGTGCCATGCAGGTCACGCTGCCCGCCGACGAGCAGGCTGTCGCCCACATCCACTCCCAGCCCATGCAGAGCACAGCAGCATGACCAGGCGGGCCGCCGCACCGGCGGGAACACTGAGGGCGCGCGCCCGGGCCCGGGGCGTGCGGGTGCTGCAGGGGGTGAAGCGGTGGGCGCGCCCCGGGCGGTCCATGGCTGCGGGGCTGATGCTGCTGGTGCTGTCGTTCCTGGTGTCGCTGGTGCTGGCGAACGTGTCGGCGAGCGCGGCCCCCACACCGACGCCGGCGCCTTCGCCTTCGGTGGGTCCGACGCTGCCCGGCCCGCAGAACCCGCTCGAGCCGAGCCCGCTCGTCCCCCAGCCGGGTACGTCGGGCCAGCCGGATGACTCCCCGCTGATCCGGGACGGGATCAAGGAGGCCGAGAAGAAGGAGAAGGCCGCCCGCGCCGAGTTCGACAAGCTGGTGGAGAAGTACAAGAAGGACCGGGCCGCGCAGGGCGGGGTGCTGTCCGCGTTCGAGGTGACCGACCGGGACGGGAATCCGGTCAGCTCGTACCGCATCTACTCCGACACCGGGGACTGGAACGACTGGGACCTGAGTGTGCAGGGGTTCCTCGTCGAGATGATGTTCATGGGGAACAAGTGGATCGTCAGCTTCGCCTGCTTCCTCTTGACCTGGAGCCTGGCGTTCTCTCTGGCCGGGCTGATGCTCAAGCCGGCGCTGCAGGTGTCGACGTCGCTGTACGGGAGCGTTGTCGTGCAGATGGGTCTGCCGGTGCTGTTCCTCACCTTCACAATGGTCGTCGCGTCGTGGCATCTGCTGTTCGGGAACCGGGTGCGCGGCTGGGGCGAGATGGCGGCTGCCCTGGTCATCTCCGCGCTCGCGCTCGGTGCTCTCGCCTCTCCCCCGCAGCTCCTGCTCAGCAAGGACACCGGGGTGGTGGGCGTGGTGCGGGCCCTGGCGGTCGAGACCGCCGCCCTGGTCCTGGACAAGGAAGCCATCGACACGGCCCGGCCGACCACCGACAGCGGATGGGAGAAGAAGCCGTCCGGGTCGACCGTGGGTGCGCAGGTCCGGTCCTCGCCGAGCGCGCTGGCCCGCCCCATCACCGACGCCCTCGTGGACGCGTTCGTGGCCCGGCCGGCCATGCTCCTGTCCTACGGGCGGACCTTCGAGGGCAGGTGCGGGAAGAAGTTCCGCGATTCACGGGTCCAGCAGGCCGTGTTCGACCAGCTGGTCGACACCAAGATGGAGAAGGGCAAGTCCTTCCTCAAGGACCTGCCGGGTTTCGGGATCGCGCTGCCCGACAGCGTCAAGAACTGGATGGTCGACACCACCGTCGACGCCGCCACCTCCCAGATGCTGGAACAGGTCCACGCGTCCGGCCCCATCAAGGCGTTCGAGAAGGCCTGTGTCCCGAACGCCGGCACGCTGAAGAAGGCGTCGATGGACAAGGTCGGCGGCGCGCTCTTCATGCTCCTGGCCGCGTTCCTCACCTGCATGTTCGTCATCGTCCTGGACGGTGCATTCCTCTTCGCCCAGCTGCAGATCGCCATCGAGGCGATGATCGCGAAGGTGGCCCTCGCGGCGGGGATCCTGCCCGGCCCCGGCCGGGCCTGGCTGTGGGGCCGGGCCGCGGCCATTGCCCGCGGCCTCGCCCTGATGCTCGCCTCCATCGCCTCCATGTCCGTCTTCATCGTCGTCGTCAACGCCGTGCTGAACACACCGGAGAGCGACCTGCCGGGCGGTCTCACCGTCCGGTTCGTCCTCCTGGACTGCGTCTGTGTCGCCGCGTTCATCTACCGCAAGAAGCTCGCCCGTTCCACCCGCGGAGCGGTGGCGCGCGCCCGTCACCGCCTCGGCAGCTCGCCCCTGGGCGGATCCGTCTCCCCCGCCCCCGTCGACACGCCGAGGCGCGGCGGGCTCGGCAAGGGCCTGCTGCTCGGCGGGCTCATGCTCGGCGCGGCCGCCGCCACCGGGGGAACCGGTGCTGTGCTCGGCGGCGCCGGACGCCTCGGCTCCGCCCGGCTCGCCGCCCGCCTCGCTCACGGCGGGGGCCGTGCCGTGGCGGGGCTGACCCGGCTCACCGGCCGCACCATCGAGGCCGGGGCGAAAGGCACCGTGAAGGCCGGGGTGTTCGGCCTCAAGGCCACCATCGGGCTGCCGGTGTACGGGCCGCGCGCGGCCTGCAGGGTCGGCGCGGCTGCGACCGCTTTGCCCGCCCAGGCCGCCGGCCGGGTCGGCAGCGCCGTCCAGAACCTTCAGCAGAGCGCGCAGAGTTTCCACCGGAGCTACGTCCAGCCCGCCCAGCAGTTCGCCGGGGAGTACCGGCACAACGTGCGCTCCCTCGGCCGGATCGTCCGGGGCCGGCCCGGGCTCGGCCCCTACACCCCGCCGCCCCGGGCCGCTGTTCCCGGTCCCCGGCGGGCACCGGCGCCCCGTCCCGCCCGGCCGGCTCCTGCACCCCAGCCAGCCCCCGCGCCGCCCGTGCGGCGGCGCCCTGCTCCGCCGCGCGTCGCCCAGCCGCCCTCCAGCGCGGCCCAGGCCATGCTCCAGCAGCGCCTGCACCGCATGCGCCAGCCGCGGAATACCGGGAGCAGCACCCCGAGGGCGCCCGTCCCCTCCGCCTCCCCGCGTCGTTCGCAGGCCGCGCCGCGCCTGGGAGGCCGCTCATGAGCGGCGTACGGAAAGTGGCCCTGGCCGTTTCCCCCGTACTGGTTTCGGCTGTGGGCGTCGTCGGCGTCCTGGTGCTGTTCATTGCCGCTGTCGCGAACGGGGCGGCCGGACACGAGAAGGGGGCCGCCGCCCCGCCGTCCGTGTCCGGGGCGGCCCCCGGGGCGGTGGCCGGCATCAGTCCGGTGATGCTGTCCGCCTACACCCGGGCCGCCGCGAACGTGCGCACCCTGCGGCCGAAGTGCACGGGCATGCGGTGGTCCGTCATCGCCGGGATCGGCAAGGTCGAGTCCAACCACGCCGCCGGGCGCACCATCACAGTCGGCGGGGATGTCCGCCCGCGCATTCTCGGGGTCCGGCTCAACGGCTCTGGGGCCGGAGGGAACACGAGCGTCTTCTCCGACACCGACCGCGGCCGGCTCGACGGCGACACCGCTTACGACCGGGCAGTCGGCCCCATGCAGTTCCTGCCTTCCACCTGGAACGGCCCCAGCGGCCAGGACGGAAACGGTGACGGGGTAAAGGACCCGCACAACGCGTTCGACGCCGCGCTCGGAACCGCCGTCTACCTGTGCGGAACCGGGACCACCGACTTGTCCCGGACCGACCAGCTGCGCAAGGCGGTCTACCGCTACAACCATTCCGAGGCGTACGTGGGCGACGTCACTGGCTACGTCGACGAGTACGACCGTCTCCCCGCTGGAAGCAGCGCGGCGGGTTCGGCGACCGGCCGGGCCGGCGCCGTCGTCGATGCCGCGCTGGCACAGCGCGGCACCCCCTACGTGTGGGGCGGCGGCAGTACCACGGGCCCGACCAAGGGTGGGTACGACTGCTCGGGCCTGATGCTCTACGCCTTCTACCAGGGAGCCCGGGTCACGCTTCCCCGTACCTCCCAGCAGATGCGGCACTCCGGTACCCGGGTCCCCCGCTCGCAGATCCGGCCCGGCGACCTCATCGTCATCAACAACGACGGGAACTGGGGACACGTCGGCCTCTACACCGGCAACAACACCATGGTCCACGCGCCCCGGCCCGGAAAGACCGTCGAGACCACTTCGACGTCCGGGTACTGGGAGCGGTACGACTGGGACGTACGCCGAGTGCTGTGAAGTCGGTGTAGGTTCCGAAAAGAGATGACGGTGTCCAAGTGATCTGTCGTCAATGTGTCGGCTGGCACTCTCTTTTCGGGCCGGTTCTCGCGCCGCACCGAAGTCACATCCAGAGTCTGAGGTCCAGCCTTTCGTTGGGTTTGCCCTGCCGCAGGGCCAGGTTACGGCTGGTCGTGGCCTATGTCCTGGTGTCAGAGGAATCTGACACGAAAGGGCGGGTCGCGGTGGGCGAGCACGACGACGCAGCAACGACAACTGATCGGACGGCCCGGGTCGTCTACCGGAAGGCTGACGGACGGCTGGCCGAAGCCGATTGGGACCGCTTGCTGGTGGACGAGGTGGCCGATGGGCTGCCGGTGCGCGAGTTCCGCTGGTACCGCGGCCGGAAGCACTATTCGGGCTGGTACCACGCGTCGACGGCGGGAGGGCTGGTGGCCTACGAGAGCCGTCTGGAGCTGGCCCGGATCCTGCTCGCGGACTTCGACCGGAGCGTCGTACGCATCGCGGCTCAGCCATTCCAGCTGGTCGGACGGGACGGGAGTCGCCTCCGCCGCCACGTTCCTGACCTGTTCCTGGTCCACACCGATGGTCTGACGACTGTCGTGGACGTCAAAGCCCCCTCACGCATGAAGGACCCCAAAGTGATCGCGCAGTTCGACTGGACACGCCGCCTGTGTTCGCACCGCGGCTGGGCCTATGAGACCTGGTCGGGGGCCGAACCGGTGGTCGTGGAGAACGTGAGGTTCCTGGCCGGCTACCGGCGCCGTCTGCTGCTGGAGGAGACGGTGCTGGCCGAGGTGCTGGATGCGGCCGGTCGTCAGTCGACGATCGGCGGTGTCGAGGCGGCCCTGGCGAGCCGCTATCCGGCCGAGGTGGTCCGGCCCGCCGTCCTGCACCTGATGTGGTGCGGTGATCTCACGGCGGACCTGCGCCAGCCGCTGGCCGGGACGACCGCCATCCGGGCGGCGGCGTGAGCGGGCAGGCAGTGACGGTCATGCCGGGAGGCCGCCTGTTCTTCGAAGGCGACGTCGTCGAGGTGATAGAGCTCGACGGGCTGCAGGTGACGGTGCGCAATGAGCGCACGGACGGCTTCAGTGTGATTCCGCTGGGCCGTCTGGCGGCCGGGGCACGGGCCATGGACATCGCCGTCGACCCTCCGTTGGAGGGTGTCGGCGTGTTACTGGCGGGGCTGTCTGCTGCTCAACGCACGGCTCTGGGCGAGCGGGCCGGGCATGTCAGGGAGGTCCTGAGCGGATATCGGGCCGGACACGCTGAGGCAGCCGTGGCGGGCGAGCCGCGGCCCGGGTTCGATCCTGACCTGCCGCTTCGCGACCGGATCGCGGCGAAGGCCGCGGAGCTGGATGTCTCGCCGCGCACGCTGGAGCGGTGGCTGAACGCCTACCGGGCCAGCGGCGAGGTGGGACTGGTGGACACCCGCGCGGTCAAGGGCCGGGGCCGCAGTGTCGATCCGCGGTGGGAGGAGGCGGTGCGCCGGGTGCTGGCGGAGTCGGTGAATGCCTCGACGCCGACCCGCTCGGCCGTGCTGAAGCGGGCCGAGGAGCGTTTGGTGGCCGAGTACGGCAAGAATGTGGTGCCGCTGCCGTCCCGGAGCACGGCTTATGCCCGGCTGGCCGAGTTGGCCAAGGGCACGAACGCGGTGTCCGGCAGCGCGAAGGCCCGCCGGTCGATCGCTCAGCGTCCGCAGGGCACCTACGGGCGGCTGCGGGCGAGCCGGCCGGGTGAGTACGTGGTGCTCGACACGCAGGACCTGGACATCTATGGCATGGAGCCGGTGACCTGCCGCTGGGTTCCGCTCCAGCTCACCGTCGCCCAGGACCTGTTCTCCCGGTGCATCGTCGGGCTGCGGGTGACGGCTTGCTCGACGAAGGCGGTCGATGTCGCCGGGGTGCTGTTCGAGGCCATCTGTCCGCCGCTGGAACAGTCGGCCCGGACGGGGCTGGCGCCCTATCACGGGCTCTGGGACGAGCTGGTGTTCACCGAGAACGCGCCCCACCCGGGACGGGGGTTGTGTCCGCCGGAGACGCTGGTGATCGATCACGGGCGGGCCTTCATGTCTGCGCATGTCATCGGGGTGTGCACCCGGCTGGGCATGTCGATCCAGCCGGCCCAGCCGAAGAAGCCCACCGACAAGCCGACCGTCGAACGGTTCTTCCGCACCCTGCGCGAGGGGCTGATCCAGCACCTGCCCGCCTACAAGGGGCCGGACGTCCACAGCCGCGGCGAGGCGGTCGAGGAGGCCGCGTTCTGGCCCTCGGGGAGTGTCCGAACGGAAATTAGCGGTAGCGGAGCGATCTTGATTCCGGTTCGGTGACGGACCCGTTTTGCCTGGTCAGCTGGCTCTACGTTCCTGGCCATGCCTGTTGAGTACCTGTCTGCTGAGCAAGAGGCCCGCTACGGCCGGTTCGCCACGGAACCCTCACCCGGGGAGCTGGAACAGTTCTTCCGCCTGGGCACCAGAGCCCTGGAGCTCGCTCGGGCGAAGCGCCGTTCGGCTACGAGGTTGGGGTGGGCGGTGCAGTGGGGCACGGTGCGGATGCTCGGCACTTTCCTGACCGAGGACCCCACGGCGGTACCGGCCTCCGTGGTGCGGTTCGTCGCCGAGCAGCTCGGTCTCGACGACGAGCATTTCGCCGAGTACGGGACGCGCGCGCAGACCGTGTACGAACACGCGTGGGAGATCCGCGACACCTACGGCTACCGGGACTTCGCGGCCGGGGAGGCGGAGCTGCGGGAGTTCCTGGCGGCGCGGGTGTGGTCGTCGCTGGAGGGGCCGCGGGCCCTGTTCGACCGGGCGGTGGTGTGGCTGGTGAACAACCGGGTGCTGCTGCCGGGTGTGACGTCGCTGGCCCGGATGGTGGCCGCGCTCCGTCAGGAGGAGAACGACCGGCTGCACGCCGCGCTGTACGAGGTGGTGCCGCACGAGCTGCGGACCGAGATGGTCCGGCTGCTGGAGGTGCCGGAGAAGAAGCGGGTGTCGGAGCTGGAGCGTCTGCGGTTGGGCCCGATGCGGGTGTCTGGCAAGGCTATGGAACTGGCCCTGGAACGCGCCCGCGCGGTGCGGGGCCTGGGGGCCGGCGCGGTGGATGCCGGACGGGTTCCGGCCGCGCGGATGACCGGGCTGGCCCGGTACGGGCTGGCCTCGAAGGGGCCGACGCTGAAGCGGCTGGAGGTCACGCGGCAGACCGCGACGCTGCTGGCGACCGTGCGCCACCTGGAGACCGCGACGGTGGATGACGCGCTCGATCTGCTGCACGCGCTGATGGCCACCAAGTTGCTGGCGAAGGCCGAGCGGATGGGCAACGATGCCAAGCTCAAGGCTCTGCCCCAGTTGCGCAAGGCCGCGAAGAAGGTCGCCGCAGCGGTCGACGTGCTGATGACGACGCCGCCCGCGACCGACACCGGCGAGCTCGTCTCCGTGGTCGACGCGTGGTCCGCAATCGAGCAGGTCGTGCCGCGCGAGCAGCTGGCCGAGGCGCTCGCCACGATCGCCTCGGTGGTCCCGGACATCGACGGGGACGACGACGCGGAATGGCGGGCCGAGCTGGTCGCCCGCTACGGCACGGTGCGTGGCTTCATCCGCCTCCTGGTCGAGGTCATCGACTTCGGTGCTGTGGAAGCTGGCGCGCCCGTCGTTGAGGCCCTCAAGCGGCTCCCGGATCTGATCGGCCGCAAGAAGGTCGGCGCCGAAGAGGTCGCCGCCGATCTGGTGACGGGCTCCTGGCGGCGGCTGGTGTTCGCCAACCCCAACGTGCCGCACGGCCTGGTCGACAAGGCCGCGTACTCGTTCTGCGTCCTGGAGCATCTGCACCGCTCGCTGCGCCGACGGGACGTGTTCGCCAAGGACGGCGACCGCTGGGGCGACCCCCGCGCCAAGCTGCTGGCCGGGGAGAAGTGGACAGCCGCCGAGCCCAAGGTGCTCACCGCTCTCGGTCTGGAGAGCGAACCGGCCGGACATCTCGCCGAACTCGCCTCCGCTCTGCATGCCGCGTACGTACAAGTCGCCGCCGGGCTGCCCGGGAACACGGCGCTGGAGGTAGTGGGCGGGAAGCCTGCATCCGCTGCCCTGTCCTGCGGCCCGACCCCGAGCAGATGCCCCGCCTGGAGGAGATCCACGCGAACCTGCTCGACCGGCTCCAGGAGGCCAAGGAACAGGGATGGCTCGGCGAGGTCGCCGCGATCGAGGCCAGCCTCGCCGCCGCCGAGCAGAAGCTCGCCGCCATGCGCGACCTCGCGGCCCGTCACGCCACCGTCCACCTGGGCATGCCCGATCTCCGCGGCGTCGTCGCGCGCATCGACTCCGAGCAGCGAAACGAAGATGCGAAGCGGCAGTCCTGAGCACTACAACGAGGGGATGACCGTCTTCCTCTGCTCCAAGTGCGGCACCGCGATCACGCCGGAGCTGGCCGAGCTTGCCGCCATCCCTGACGTCTCAGACGACGAGCGCGACCGGGACAAGGAGACACGCCGGGCACCTTCCACCGTTCCGCAGGGCCACTACGCGATCGATCCCGAGCCCTGGGGACCTCCCTACGTCATGCAGGACGACCAGGAGCACCCGCAGCCAGCTCAGTCGCGCGGACCTGTGGTCTGCCGTGAAGAAGGCTTCGTCATCTCGGCCGGCAGCCGACACACAGTGCTGGTGCACCCTGATGACGCCGCCGGTCTTCAGCCACTGCCCAACTGGGAGAACAGCAGTGGGTGCTGCGGACCGGCAGGCGACGAGGGACTCAACCGGGCCTGCCCCTGCGGCGCTCCGGTCGCGACCCTCGCGGCCGACTGTTTCGGGCCCTTCGAACTGCACCTCGACCCCGTCCGGACCTACGCGTTCTCCCAGTAGGACCGCAAAGCGCGCGTGGACGACATCCACGACACGCCCGATGGAACCCGTCCACCCAACTTCTTCACGACTACTTTCCGTGGTGAACGACGGCTCTCAAGCGGACCTGCCGCCGAGCTGGGCTAGTTCGGATAAGACCAGCTCGGCGCCCTCGGACTGGCCCTCAACTGCGTAGTCCTGTTCAACAGCCTTTACATCGACGCCGCCGTCAAACAGCTGGCCGCCGACGGCTTCCCCGTCACCGACGAACTGCTCGCCCGGCTCTCCCCACTCCAGTACGACCACATCAACTTCCTCGGCCGCTACGCCTTCACCCAACCGGCCGCGCCGGGCCTGCGGCAGCTGCGTAACCCGCACACCGATGACGAGAACGACGACGACGAGCAGGACTGAGCGTCACCGACCCGAAGGCTGATCAGAGTGCCCACTTTCGTCAGCCGCTACGCGGCGGTCACAGCCGGTACGTGGCAGGTGTGTTTGCGCCGATCACGCCCTCAACCGGCTTGTGGTGCGCTTCAGGAGAACTTGTACCCGGCGAAGTCGGCGACGTGAACATACCCAATGCGCTGGTAGAGGGCGTTGCTGGTGGGGTTGTCCGGGTCCGTGAACAGGACGACGTCCGTCGCACCCGCGGCCAGCGCTGCCCGGCTCGCCTCGACCGTCACGGCGCCCGCGTAGCCGCGGCCCCGGAGGTGGGCCGGGGTGTAGACGGGGTCGATCCGGACCATGCCGCCGATGACCGAGGTTGCGGCCCCCATCGAGACGGGGGTGCCATCCGGGGTCTCCCAGAAGGTGAAGTGCCGGTCGCCGAAGCGTGAGTAGGCCCAGGAGCCAGCGTCGATCAAGTCGATGGAGGGCTGCTCCCCGACGTCGACGCAGAACTCACGGCACCAGCGCACGACGCGTTCGCGGTCTGTTTCGTCCGTGAGACGGCCCCGGCCCTCCGGGTGCGGCTGCGGCGGGGTGATTTTGCCGAGACGGTAGAGATGCGTCCGCCAGAAGAGTGCTGGCTCCGCGCCCGTGTGCCGCTGCCAGGAGTCGGCGAACGCGGTGGCGGTGTCGCGGTCCGCGATGACGTTGGCGGGCGAGTGGCCGAGGACGGTCAGATGGGCGGCGAGGACGTCGGTCTGCTCGACAGAGAGGGGAGTGAGGCCCAGGCGGCCTCGCGAAGTGAGATAGAAGACCGCGTAGACCTCGCCTCCTGCCTCCAGTCGGCCGAAGACGGCGGTGACGAGGCCGTGTGCGTCCGGCCTGCGTATCCGCAGTTTCTCGATGTCCGTCAGCGGCGTGTTGTGTAGGGCGGGGCGCGAGCGCAAGAAGTTCCCGGCTCGGGCAAGGAAGACGTCAACGTCTTGGGTGAGGTGCCAGTCATCCGGGAGCATGCTTCATGATCCCGGATCTCCTCGACTCGGGAAGTGCTTGCTCAATGCCTTTCAGCCACGTGACGTAGCTGCCCCGATGAGCCGCAGGCTCTGTCGGCAAAGGATCGAATGACGACAGGGGCGGCGGGCGTCCAATGAACCCCGACTTTCCGGGGCCTGACGGCGGCTCCGATCCAACGAGATCCGATGGCGGCTGACGACAGGGTTAGATGACACCCGAGGTCCGATGCGGCGGCAGAAGCGGGGAACAGCGTGGCCAATCTCGTCTACAAGCGGGTGTCGACCGACCAGCAGTCGACCGCCCGCCAGGATCTTGTCCTCGCCGAAGCCGGGATCGACGCCCCGCGGGTGTTCGAGGAAGAGGCGGGCACCTCCAGCCGCCTCCACCCGCTCCAGCGCCCGAAGTTCGGCGAACTGCTCACGTACGCCCGGCCGGGCGACACCGTGCACATCTCCGAGATGTTCCGTCTCGTGCGCGGCAACCAGCACATCCTCGATGTCCTCGAAGTCCTCCACCGCGACCAGCTCGCCCTGCGTATCCACGACGGCGCGTTCTCCGCCATGGACCTCACCGCCCGCCACCCGCGCACCGGAGAACTGCTGTCCACCGTGAAGTTCATGCTCCAGACCCTCGCCGCCGCTGGCGAACTCCAGCGCGACCTCCAACGCGAGCTGACCTACGACGGACTGCGCGCCGCCGAGGCCAAGGGCAACAAGGGCGGACGCCGCCCCGCCGTCGCGGCCACGAAGACCGCTGACGTACGCACCGCGTACCTGGAGGGCCGCTCGATCGCCGCCCTTGCCCGCGACCACGGAGTCAGCCGCGGCGCGATCCGCACGGCCGTCGGCGACCTCCTGCCCGACCACACCGCCATCGAGGAGAATGCCCCCGCCCCGGAATTGCCGGTCACCCTCGACATGCCGGGCAAGGTCGCCGACTACCTCCGGGCCACCGAACTGGAGCCCGCCGAGCGCGCCGCGCTCGATCACGGCGTCACTGTACGGCGCGGCCAGGGCTACACCCTGCGCGTCAGCGCCGTCCCCGCCGTGCACCAACAGCTCCTCGCCCGCTGCCAACCGCTCGACGGTGCCCAGGGCGTCCCGGTGATACCGGCACAGCGCAAGGCCCGCCGCGAGTACGAGAACCGCGTGAACGCCCTCACGAGGTCAGCCGGGCCGTGAAGAACGGCTTGGCGTCAACCGCTTCACCAGCCCCAAGTCCCCCGTGCGGTCCTATGGTTGGCTGATGCGCGCACACCCTATTGACCGCCCGGCCGATCTCGACGTCGTACGTGAATCCTACGACCGGGTGGCCGACAACTATGCCCACATGGTCGTGACGACTGGAGTCGGCGACATCCGCAGGGACCCGTGGCTCAAGGCGTCGATCGACGCCTTTGCTGACACCGTGCGCGGGCTCGGGCCTGTCCTCGATGTCGGCTGCGGGCCCGGAACAGTGACCGCCTACCTCGCCGAACGCGGACTCGACGTGTCCGGGGTGGATCTCTCTCCTCGCATGATCGAGAACGCACGCCGCCTTCATCCGGAGTGCCGCTTCGCTGTCGCTTCCGCCACCGAGCTCGACCTCGGTGAAGCGACCCTGGGCGGCGTGCTCGGGTGGTGGTCGCTGTTCAACCTCCCCCGTGACGTCCTTCCCCAGGTCCTCGCCCTGTTCGCACGCGCGTTGAAGCCAGGCGGACACTTCATCACCGGAACACACGTCGGCGACGAGGACGCGGTGCGCACCGACGCCTACGGAGGCGTACCCGTCCGCTGGACGACCCACAAGTGGCGGCCGGAACAACTCGTCAATCTGATCGAGCAGGCCGGCCTGAACCCGGTCGCCGAATTGCGGCTCCCCCCAACGGAATACAGCGGCCCCGGTCTGGTCGTCATGGCCAAACGCCCGGGCTGACGATCAGGCGTCGAAGTGGCGCAGGGTCTTCGGCCTGGATCCATGACCTGACGCCTACCGCTATTTTCCGTTCGGATACTCCCCGAGGGCCAGCTACCTCAAGGCCGAGCGCAGCGCCCTCGTGACCCAGTTCCAGCGACTCGAACGCGACCTCGGCACCGACCTCTTCCACCGATCCGCCTTCAGCAAGCCCCAACGCCCCAGCGCACGCGGCCAAGTGCTGCTGCGTGACCTCGCGCAGGAACGGGTCCAGGAACTCATGCGCGCCGCCCTCACCAGCGACCAGTTCTTCGCCATGCCCGACGACGACACGCTCGCCCGGGCGATGGAGAGCCTCCACACCCGTCGACCGCCCAGCTCCCTCCGGCCCTACGACAACATCCCGGTCCCACGCATCCGGATCCGAGCCGAAACGCTCACACTCCTGCGGGATCTCGTCGACCACGCACCCACCGAGTTCTTCGGATCCCAGGTCAGCGCAAGGACCGGTCTCAACCAAGGCAGCATCTCCGACCGACTCCGCCAACTCGAACAGGCCGGCTGGCTCACCAGCAGGCCCGAAGACGACGCCAGCTGGCTCAGCCGCGCAACACCAGGACGCGGAGCAGGCCGACGTCGCACCTACTACGCCCTCACCCCCGAAGGGCGCCAAGCCGCTGCCCATGAGCTCCACACCCGCAGCACACGAGCGGCCCGCACCCCCATAGCCTCGGCCAAAGCCGCGCGGGATCCCTCGTGATCAGCACCACCACGGCAGTCAGTGCACACCTGCGCCACCTCGCCCGCGCTGGCCCCTCAACTTCGTACGTCACACCCCAACTCGGCCCGAATCCAAAAGGAGTTGCATGTTGTTCACCATCGAAGATCGGACACGAGTGCGAGATCACCTCCTCGCGCACGCGGAATCGGATGACGCCATCGTGGGCGCAGCCTTCACCGGTTCGGTGGCCGTCGGCGCCGAGGACCGCTGGTCCGACACTGACCTTGTCCTCGCCGTCCGCGGCGACCTCACCACCACGCTCCAACGATGGACTCGGTGGTTCTACAAGGAACTCAACGCACAGCACCACTGGGACCTGCCAGCCGGCGCGAGCAAGATCCGCGTCTTCCTCCTGCCCGGTTGGCTCGAGATCGATATGACCTTCGCACCCGAAGCTGACTTCGGCCCCCGTGGCCCGCAGTGGCAAACCCTCTTCGGCCAGGAACAAGCGGTCGAGTCCTTCCCTCCCCCCGACCGCACCACCCTTGTCGGGCTTCTCTGGCACCACGCCCTGCACGCCCGAATCTGCATCCATCGCAGCCGCTGGTGGCAGGCAGAGCACTGGATCAGTGCCATGCGCGACCACGTGATCACACTGGCAAGCCTGCGACTGGGTCACCCAGCCTCCTACGCCAAGGGCGCCCACCTCCTGCCGGACGAGCTCACGGCGAACATCGAGACAACCCTCGTCACCTCCATCAGCGCATCCGAACTCAACCGCGCCCTGGCAGCCACCATCACCATCACGACAGACGAATTGCAGCGATCCGTGCCGGAACTCGCCACCCGCATCGGCCCGATGCTCGCGGAACTCGCAGATGGGACTTCCGAAACCGGGCCACTCGCGCCCCCTCACCCCAGCCATGACCAGTAAGCGTCATGGACCCCAAACGGGTCGCATCCGCACCCCACCGCGAGAAAACGACAGATCAGCTGGACGGCGCCGCCGACAAACCATCTGGACACTCACCCGAAAACGCAGGTCACCGGAGCACCAGACGACATGTCAAGCCGGAACCTACAGTCGGCCTGTCTTCGGTGCCTACAGGTTTTCGCCGCCGCTGCCCAGGTCAGGGCATTGCGTCGGGCCGATCGTCTCCGAAGACCTCGGAGACGAAGGGCATGAGGTCGGCGCACGAGGTCCAAGAACCATGGGGCCCGGCCCCGCTGGTCAGTCCTCGTTGAGACGGCGCCAAGTTTCTTCTCATTCCTGTGTCACGTTTTCGGCCCGCGGGTTCCTTGCGCAGGTAAAGGGACGGCATCCGGCCGTCCTGCGCGGGAGGTGCATTGCGTATGGCACGGCACGCTGCTGGGTTCCGGAGTACAGCAGGGCGCAGCCGGCTAGATGCGGATGTCGAGGCGCTGGTCAGTCTGTGCGGGTGGCTGGTCGCGATGGTGTTCGTGGTCGGGTTCGTGCGCGGGTGGTGGTGGGGCGGGGATCTACGCAACCTTCCCTGGGGTTTGGGAGACCCGGCTGCGGAGGCGGCCGAGGAACGGCGGGGGTGGCCGCTGGTTCCGGTTCTGTCGGCGGGGCTGGGTGCGGTGTGCGCGCGCTGGGTGTGGCTGGCGTTGGCTGATCTGGTGTGCGGGATAGATCCTCGGGTCCGGCGGCGGGGGTGGCGGCGGTGATGGAGTGGCCCCCGGCCGTCGGCTGGTTCGACGCAAGTTCGCTGGTCGGCGTGTTCTGGGGTGCCCGGTGGTGGTGGGTGGGCGCCGCCGTCGCCACGGTGTGCATGTGGCTTTGGGCACGGCGATGGTGGCTGCGGCGTGCCCGGACCCTGTTGCGGGGCCGGGCGGTGGTGACGCTGGTGCCGGCTGCAGGTTTCGACCCGTCGCTGGAGGAGATCGAGCGGCACGCGGCACGGCTCGCGCGGGTTCCGGCAGTTACGGGGTGGGCGCCGAAGCGGGCGGTGGGGGTGCGGATCCGGCTGTCCAGTGAGGAGGGCCGGCTGTCGTACCGGCTGGAGGGACCGGCTCGGGCGGCAGCGCTGCTGAGGCTGCGGTCCTTTCCTGATGTGGATGTCGTGGATGCCAGGGCCGGTGGCGACGAGGTGCCACGGATCCGGTTCGACGGGGTGCCCCCGCTCGGAACGGACGACCACGATGGAGATGAGGACGCGTGACGGTTCAGCTGGAGAAAGCGACGCTCGACGAGGGCCTCGGCATGGATGTCCGTGTCCGTACGGACGGGGGCCGGTCGTACGTGGCACGGGCGGAGCTGGTGTTGGCCCGGCCCGATCACCGTCAGCTGACGGCTGCCGGTCTGGATCCGGATCCGCTGCAACTGATGGCCGCGGCATGTGCGCACGCCGACGGCGAGCGTGGTGAACGGGTGGAGCTCGTGGTGGACCTGGTGCCGGTGGCCGGGCGGCGGGTGGCTCGGTGGCGGCGTCGGCTGGTGCGGCGTGCGCAGCAGCGGGGCCCGTCAGCGTTCGGTGAGCAGCTGGGTGGCGAAGGTCGGGCGGGGATGGGCGGGTCGCTGTGGACTCAGGTTCTCGCAGGCCTGCACGGCGGCAATTCCCGAGGTCGTCAGAGTCAGAGGGTGGGGCGGGCTCCCCGGTCGTCGGATCTGGCCGAAGGGGTGGGCAAGTTCATTCCGGGGGTGGATGCGCAGGTGTTCGCGGTGCAGGTGATGGTGCGGACGGTCGCTGGCCACCCGGTGAAGGCGCAGGCGTTGTTGCATCAGGTGATGGCGGTGATGGATGCCTGGTCAGGTGAGAACTGGTGGCGCCCGGTCGGGCCGCGGATGGGTATGTGGCGGCCGTACAGCAGTGTGTGGTGGCGGCGCCGGGGGTTCGAGCGGCGGTTCGTGTCGGGTGAGTTCGCGCCTTCGAAGCGGCAGTGGGTGACCTCGCGGGAGATCGCCGCGCTGCTCAAGCCGCCGTCGGTGCACTGCACGCCGACGAACGTGGTGCGGACCGGGGGTGTGGTGCCGGCGGCGCCGTCGCGGCTGCCGGAGTGGACCGGGCAGCGGGGTGTCGTGCCGCTGGGCATGGTGACCGGTGCGGACGGGCGTGCACGGCTGGCGGCTGTCCCGCAGAAGGACGTGCTGTTCGGGGCGAGCCTGGGCCGGTCGGGTTTCGGGAAGTCGGAGCTGGCCCTGCTCCAGGCGCTGACGCTGGCGTATGCGGGGTTCGGGGTGTGGTTCCTGGATCCGCACGGTGCGGCGGTCCAGCGGGCGCTGCCGTATCTGACGCATCCGGCGGTCGTCGACCGGGTGCAGCTGATCGATCTGAGCGTGAAGGATCCGGCGGCGCGGATCGCGTCGTGGAACCCGTTGTCGATGGAGGGGCGGGGCCGGGCGCAGATCCAGGACGTGGTGGGTGCTGTCGTCGGCGGTCTCGCCTCGGCGCAGGGGTGGGGGGACCGGGCGCCGCGGGCGCGGGCGATCCTGTCCCACGCGGTGCAGGTCCTGGCCCACCTCGCGCTGCTGATGTGCGAGCGGGGCCGCCCGGACCTGCAGCCGACGCTGTTCTCGATCACGCGGCTGCTGACGGACGAGCTGTGGCGGATGCAGGTGCTGGAGCAGCTGCCGCGGCGGCTGTCCCGGTTCTGGCGGACCACGTTTCCGAAGTACGAGGGCAGCGCGGTGCCGGTCGTGACGCAGATGCTGGAGCAGTTGGAGACGTCGGATTCGCTGCGGGCGTTCCTCGGCCAGTCGCGGTCCAGCTACAACGTCAGGGCGGCGATGGACGGGAACAGGATCGTGCTGCTGCGGTGCTCGGGCACCGGGGGCGGTGACCAGATCATCACGAGTCTGCTGTTGTTCGATCTGTTCCTGGCGGGGCTGTCGCGTGAGGGTGTGCCTCCTGAGGACCTGGAGACGATGTTCGCGTTCGCGGACGAGTTGACTGCGATCGACGGTGCTTCGCGCGGGTATGTGGCGGCGATCCTGGAGCAGCTGCGGAAGTACGAGGTGCGGTTGATGGGGCTCACGCAGATGGTGATGCGGCTGTCCGAGGAGACCCGGCAGGCCCTGATGCAGAACCAGTCCCTGCTGTCTGCGGCGGGGGCGGACAGTGACGAGGCCGCGTTCATCTCCCGGCGTCTGGCCGGGGTTGTGTCCCCGGTGCTGGAGCAGCTCGCGAAGTACCAGTACGTGATGTCGACGATGCTGCACGGGGAGCGCAGTACCCCGTTTCGGGTGCGGGGTGTGGCGGTGCACCAGGTGCTGGCCGACTACCGTCGTCCCGACCTCCTGCCCGGCCTGGTCGCCGCGGTCGACCGCAACCTGGGGCGCCGGCCGGTCGGCGAGATCCTCAAGGCGCTGGACGGGGACGATGAACGGGTCCCGGGCCTGGACGACATGCTGCTGGCCCATCTCGCCGGCCTCGTCCCGGCCGTGCCCGCCCAGAGCACCGGACGAAGCGAGGTCGCGTGATGTCCCCTTCTCTTTCCCTGGATCCCCAGGCCCGATCCGCTGGTCTGTCCCGGTTCGGGCAGCAGCTGCTGCCGGTCCTGTACCAGCACCGTCTCGTCGCCACCAGCCAGCTCCACCGGCTCCTGACCCCGCACACCCGGCGCCCGGTGTATCTGCTGCGCCAGCTCGGGCGTCTGCGTGCGATGGGCCTCGCGGAGTCCACCGACCGGCGCACCGGGCGGATGGGGCGCTGCGAACAGCTCTGGTACATCACCCCGTTGGGCTGCGAGATCGTGGAGGCGGGCGGTGAGGTCACCGCCCGCTCGTACCGCATCAGTCCCAGGGCGGCCGCCTCCCGGCTCCAGGAGCACACCCTCGCCGTCGTCGAGACCGGGATCGTGTTCACGGAGTGGGCGGGCCGTCTGGGCGACGAGTGCGGGCCGCTGGACTGGGAGCCGGAGCTGGCCCACCGTGTCCGTGACGGCGACAGCCGGCTCGGCGACGACGCGTTCCTGGTCCCGGATGCGGTGCTTCGCTATACCCGGGCGACGGGTGAGGGGCGGCGTCAGCTCCTGACGTTCTTCCTGGAGATCGACCGTTCCACGATGCAGGTGGCCAAGCTGGGCCGGAAGCTCGGCGCGTATGCCCGCTATGCCTCCTACATCCCTCAGCCGCCGGGGCGCCGTCAGCAGGTGGGCACCCGGGAGGCATGGCGTGAGCGGTACCCGGCGTTCCCGCGTCTCCTGATCGTTCTGTCGGGGGCGTCCGAGCGGGTCCTTCGTCGCCGTACCGAGGATCTGCGGGCGCTGGCTTCCGCCAACTCTCTTGTTGTGCAGGGGAGTCGGCTGCGTGCCGGTATCACCACCGCTGAACTTCTGGGCAGGTACGGTCCTTTCGCTCCGGTCGTCACTCCGGTACTGGGCGATGCCGAGCCCACCGACATTCTGCTGGCGGATGCCCGGTGAAAGCGCCCGCCAATGCAGATGAGTCGACAAAATCAGCTGCCGCTTTTGTTTCGTTCCGCGCCCGGCTTTCCCGCCGGACGGGCGCGCGGGAGACGGAATCCCCGGGCCGGATCCCGTCATGCGAGATTGTGCCGGTTTATGGCGCATTCCATGCGACTGAACTGCGGGAACGGGGTGGGCTGTTGGCCAGAATTTGCGTACTGTATGGGATCAGACCGCACGGTCGGCTTTCAGGCCACGTCCGGCGCACGCTTCCGCTCGCAGCGCGCACCGCAGGTCGGAGCGCCGTGGCATATGCATCGGGAGGCAGAGTGACGCAGTCAGTGCGACCGGAAAGCTCAGAAGTTCGCAAACGGAATCATGCACTTCCGGCAACGCTGCTTGCCGTCGCCTGCACGCTCGTGACCGTCGGGGGATGCAGCACCGGCAAAGCAGAAGACCCGAAAGAATCCCCTGCGCCGACCGCTTCGGCAAAGGCGAAGCAGACGCCGTCCGCGCCTGCAGATGCCACCGAGACCGCCAAGAACGACGCCATCGCCACGTACAAGAAGTACTGGCAGGAAATGGAACGTCTCTACGCCGACATCGACGGAAACGAAAAGGGTCTGGAGCAGTACGTTGCGGGCGCGGCGCTGAAGAACGCCGAAGCAGATGCCAAGCGCATGCACGGCAAGGGCAATGTCGTCACCGGCCAGGTCGTTGTCGACCGCCCCACCGTGACCAGTTCCGACATCGACCGCAAGATCCCCAACGTAATGCTCTCCAGCTGTCTGGACGTCTCGGGCTGGAAGGTCATCGACCACGCCACCAAGAAGCCGGCGGCCCTTCCCTCGACGCGGCTGACCAGGTACGTCATCGTGTCCACGGTGGAACGCTGGCCGGAGGGCTGGAAGGTCATCAGAGACGAGCCCAAGGGGCAGAAGTGCTGAGCCGTCGGGGCCTGGCCCCTGCCGCGGCAGTTCTGGCAGTTCTCGCCGGCGCCGGCACCGGCCGGGCCGCGGACGGTCCCGGAACCGGAGTGGAGGGCTGCGGCCTCTTCGTGTGCGTGGAGGCCGACGCCCCCGGCACCGCCGCAAGCTCCAAGCCCGGCCGCCGTCCTGGAACGGACCAGGCGAAGAGCCGCGGCAAGGGCCCCGTCAGCGGGATGCCCTGCACGTACAAGCTGGCTGACCCGCAGCCCCCGGCCGGGAGCGTGGAGTGGGGCGGGCACGAACCGGGGGACGGCTCGGTCTACGAGAAGACGTGCGCCCCGGGGAACGACGAAGTCGCGATCACGCAGCTGGTCTGGGCGGCCGATCCGCCTGAGGAGCAGGTCGATTCTGCCGTCGTGGCGCAGCAGGCCGTGGACAAGATGCTGCTGTCCGGTCCGCGGATCGGGATCACGCCGAAGCCCGGCGGCAAGGGTGTGGTCGGGATGCCGGTCTACATGTGGACCGCGAAGAGCGCCTCGACGTACGGGCCGAACACGGCCTCGGCGACGGCGGGTTCGGTGACCGTCACGGCGACCGCGAAGGTCAGCAAGATCGTGTGGTCGATGGGGGACGGCTCGAGCGTCACCTGCACGACGGCGGGCACGCCGTACCGGGCGGAGTACGGCAAAAAGCCGTCCCCGGACTGCGGCCACCACTACACCCGGCCCTCCTCCACGCGGGAGTCCGGTAAGTATCACGTCACCGCGACGTCGACCTGGACGATCGGCTGGACCGGGGGCGGCGAGAGCGGCCAGCTCACCGAGATCCGCGACAGTGCCGTCGACGTCACCGTCGCCGAGGTCCAGGTACTCAACTGACCCCGTTTTTCCCCTTCCTTGAATTCCCGAGAGGCAGCACCGCATGGAGTCCCCTGTCGCCGTGCCGCCGGCGCCCCGCGCCGCCGGTCCGGCCCGCCCCGACATCCCCATCACCACGACGGCCCCGGTCAAGCGGGAGCGCCGCTGGTCGGTGGCCGCGCTCTGCGCCGTCCTGGCGGTGGTCGCCGGGCTCGGGGCGGCTGCGGCGGTCACGTCAGCCGGTGACCGCACCCGTGTCCTGGCCGTTGCCCGGGACGTCCCGGCCGGTCAGGCGCTGACGGAGGGCGATCTCGTCGTGGCGGAGGTGTCGGCCGACGCACACCTGTCTCCGGTTCCCGCCTCGGACCGGGCTGGCATGATCGGAAAGCGCCCTGCTGTCGATCTGCGCAAGGGCGGGCTGCTGACGGCCTCGCAGCTGGCTACGGGAAGCGGGCTGGGCGACGACAAGCAGCAGGTGGGCGTGCAGGTCAAGCGGGGCCAGGCCCCCGCCGGTGCCCTCGCCCCCGGCGACAAGGTGCTCGCCGTCACCACCCCGGCCGCGGGGGACCAGCCCGATGCCAAGGATGTCGAGGCGCCTCCGTCAACGGTCAACGGCGTCGTGGTCTCCGTGTCCCGCCCGGACGCCTCGGGCACGATCGTGGTCAACCTCGCGGTGTCCTCCACGGACGGGCCGCTGCTGGCGACCCGGGCCTCGACGGGGCGGATCGCCCTGGTCCGCGAACCGCGGAGCAGCTGACATGCCCGTGACCGCTCTTGTCTCCGCCAAGTCCTGCGGGGTCACCGCTTCCGCGCTCGCCCTGACCCTGGCCTCGAAACGCCCGTCGCTGCTCGCCGAGTGCGACCCGGCCGGAGGGACCGTCCGTGCCGGGTTCCTGGACGGCAGCGTCACCGCCGGGTTCGGCCTCTACCACCTCGCCGCCGCCGAACGCACCGGCCCCGACGCCCTGGCGAACGCGTTCGCCAATCATCTGTGGCCCCTGGACGAGGCCGGGCACCGCAAGCTGCTGCCCGGCCTGACCGACCCCGCCCAGGCGGCGGCACTCGGCAGGACGTGGCCGGCCCTGTCGGACGTGATGCACGTCCTGGCCGGGGAAGCCGGGTACGACGTGTTCATCGACGCCGGGCGCCTCGCGCTGGAGTCCGGGCACCTCCACCCCGTCCTGACTCCGGCTCCGCTGCTCCACCAGGCCGACCTGGTCCTGCTCGTGGTCCGCAGCACCGAGCAGTCCCTCACCCTGGCCCGGCACGTCATCGATCCGCTGCGCACCGAACTGCAGGAACACGGCTCGGGCGCCGACGCCCTGGGCCTGCTGCTCATCGAGGGCGGAACCTACCGGGCGCACCAGGTCAGCGACGCCCTGAAGGGTGTGCCGGTGCTCGGTGCCCTTCCCTGGGACCCGGCCACCGCCCAGTACCTCACCACTGGAGGCAGACCTCCTCGCGGTCACGCCCGCAGCCCTATGCTCCGGCACGCGCGTACCGCGACCGAGCAGATCGAGGCGGCCACCTCACGCCGGCGTATCCAGCAGGAGTACCCGGCCCGGCCCGCCAACCCGCGGATGGCCGGTGTGCTGCAGCGCCTGGCCGAGCAGCGCGGAGGAAGCCGTGGCTGACACCCACCAGCGTCCCGGCGCCAACGGGCATCCGGAGCCGATGGGCCGCCAGGAACTCGCGTCGTTGCTGTCCGGGCATCTCGGCCAGCGCCGTACGCACCCGCCCGCCCAGCCGCCGCAGGCCCCCGTCTCTCCCCCGGCGGCGAGTGCGGGGCCAGCCGCGGTACCGCGGCTGGCCGGGCTGCCCGGCGACCTCCCGGTGGGCTGGGACGTGATCGAGGCGCTGCAGAGCGAGGTGTCCAGGGCTCTCAGCGAGCAGGACCCCGACAAGCACCTGGAGGAAGCGGACCGGAGGGCTCTCGCGCGGGCCCTGGTCACCACCGCGGTCGCGGACTGGTCGACCAAGCACGCCCACGGCAACACCCCGCTGACCGCCGAGCAGGAGAGCGCGATCGGCACCGCGGTCTTCAACTCCATGTACCGCGGCGGCCGGCTCCAGTCCCTTCTCGACGAGAAGGGGGTCGAGGACGTGATGGTCGACGGGCTGCGCGCGCACGTCGAGTACTACGACCGGCCGCGCCGCACGATCGAGAAGGTCGCCGACAGCCATGAAGAGCTGATCGCGTGGGTCAACCGGATGGCCCGTCTGTCCGGGCACGGCGAGCGGGCCCTGACGCAGGCCACACCGATGGTTGGTTTCCGGATGCCTGACGGTTCCCGGGTCACCTCCTCGCTGCTCACCACCCGCCCGTCGGTTGTCATCCGGCGTCACCGCATCCAGCAGCACGGCATCGCCGACCTCGTCCGGTGGGGCTCGATCAACCCGATCCTGGAACGGTTCTTGACCGCGTGCGTCCACGCCAAGATGAACATGCTGGTGGTCGGGGACATGGGCGCGGGCAAGACGTCGCTGCTGCGTGCGCTCGGCCGTGAGATCCCGCCTGCCGAGCGGCTGGTCACCTTGGAGTCCGACCGCGAGCTCTACCTGGACGAGCCCGGCCCGAAGCCGGGACCGGTGACGTTCGCATTCGAGGCCAGGCAGTCCAACGGTGAGGTCAGAGGCGGCGACCGGGCCGGTGAGGTCAGCATTTCCGACATGTTCGCCACCGCGCTGCGCTACAACGCGAGCAGGGTCATCGTGGGCGAGGTCCGCTCCACCGAGATCGTGCCGATGCTGAACGCGATGTCCTCCGGCGGCTCCGGCTCCATGTGCACGCTCCACGTCCGCCGCCCGCACGCCATCATCAGCCGTCTGGTCCAGCTGTGCACCGAGGCCGGTATGCAGACCGAGGCCGCCCACCACCTCATCGCCGCCTCCATCGACGTGGTGGTCTACCTGACCTACCTGGACGAGACGGCGATCGGCGGCAAGCGGCACCGGTTCGTGAGCAGCATCTACGAGGTTCATGACACCGTCGGGGAGGGGGGCCGGCCGGTCACCACCGAGCTCTTCGCGCCCCAGGGCGGCGAGTTGCGCGCCGTCTACAAGAACATGCCGACCTTCATCGGCGATCTGGAGCGCACCGGTCTGTTCAACCGGCAGTGGCTGACCGAGAACCCGTACGGTGCGTGGCTCGGGCCGCTGCAGACGGTGGGTGCGCGATGACCACCTCCCAGCTCGCGCTCGTCGCGGCCTGCTGCGCCGTGCTCACTCTGCTCTCCGTCTTCGCCGCGGTGCGCGAGGTCCGGGGCCGGGTCCCCGACCCGGCCAAACCGAGATCCCGCATGACCGGCCGCATCCAGCGTGCGAAGGCCGAGCTGCCGGAGGCGTGGCAGCGGCGCTGGCGGCATCTGCTCACCGCGGCGGGCATCGTGGCGCTGGTGGTGTGGGCCTGGACGGGCTGGCCCGTCCACGGTCTCCTCGCCGGTGCCTCCGTCCTCGCCCTGCCCTACCTCCTCAACCCGGGCACCGCGGCCACCCAGCGGATCGAGCGCCTGGAGGCGCTCGGGCAGTGGCTCAACCACCTGGCTGGTGTCCACCAGGCCGGGATCAGTCTCTCCCAGACGATCCAGGCCTCCGCGAAGGCCGCGCCCGCACCGATCGCCCCGGGCGTGCGGGCCCTGGCGGACCGGCTGCGCTCCGGAATGGAAGCGAACGACGCCTTCGCCCTGTTCGCCGACGAGCTCGCCGATGGTGTGTCCGACCACGTCGTGCTCCTGTTCCAGTCCCATGCCGTCTACAAGGGCCCCGGGTTGTCGGACGCGTTGGAGGCCCTGGCGGTCACGATCCATCAGCAGGCCGCGGACGCCCGTGACATCGAGGCCGACCGGGCGAAGGTCCGCAAGAGCTCGCGCATGGTCTCGGTCGTCATCTGCATCGTCGTGGTCGGCTGCATGCTCAACGACGCCTGGTCCGGCTGGTACCAGTCCCCGGGCGGGCAGATCGTCCTCGCCGGCCTCGGCGGGCTGTTCGCCTACACCCTGCGCTGGCTGCGGAAGATCGCCCGGACCGAACCCGACCCCCGGCTCATCGACCCGCTTCCGCCCGCCCAGTTCACCACCACGGGAGGCGCCCGATGATCCCCATGAACGCGGTGCTCCCCGCCGCGGCCGCAGGCGTCCTGATCGGCCTGGCCGTACGCGCGGCCATGCCCGCCCGACGCGACCTCGCATCCGCCCTGGACCGCCTGGACGTCTCCAAGACCGGCGGACCGCCCCTGTCCTCAACCACCCACACGACCACCACCGCCGGCACAACGTTCCAGGAGCGCGTCGGGGCCCGGCTGCTCGACGAACTCGGCGGCCGCATCACCCTGCCCGTCAAGGACCTGAACCTGCTGAGGATCAGCCCGGCCGAGCACCTCGGCAAACGGTTCCTGTTCGCCCTGTACGGCCTGCTGCTCCCGCAGCTCCTCCAGGCGCTCCTCGCCGCAGCCGGCGCGGCCTTCCCGTTCGCCGTTCCCGCGATCGTCTCCCTCGCCATGGCCGGCCTGTTCTGGTTCTGGCCCGGCAAGGACGTCGCCCGTGACGCGGCAGCCGTCCGCCTCATCGTCCGTCACGCCGCAGCCTCCTACCTGGAGCGCGTCGCGCTGGCCCGCATCGCGAACTCCGGCGCGGCCCAGGCCCTGACCCAGACCGCGGAAGTCGGTGACGGCTTCATCTTCGTGCGCATGCGGCAGGTCTTCCACCAGGCCGACCTCTCCGGTGTCACCGTCTGGGACGCCCTCAAGCAGCTCGGCGACGAACTCGACATCCCGGAGCTGACCCGGCCCGCCGACACCCTCGCCCTCGCCGGTGACGGCGCGGCCGTCTACACCACCTTGCAGGCCCAGGCCCGCCAGCTGCGCATCGCGCTGCTGTCGGACGCGAAGGCGCAGGCCAACGCGGCGAGCGCGGCGATGATCCTGCCGGTCACCTTCGGCGTCATCCTCATGCTCACGTTCGTGATGATCCCCGTCACGATCACCATCCTCGGAAACTGAAAGAGAAGAACACTCATGGACATCCAGACCCTGACCGTGTGGATCCGCGGCCGGTACGCGGCGCTGAAGGCCGGCAAGGACGCCGGGCAGACCTCCACCGAGCTGGCGGTGATCGCCGGTGCGCTGCTGGTCGGCGCCGGTCTGCTGGTGCTGGCGATCCGCACCAAGCTCCTGGAGAAGATCGGCATCATCAACGGCGGCTGACCCCACCCCACACCCGCATCACCATCACGTCGAAGAAGCCGAGGAAGATGAAGCACGCACACGAGCCCCGAAGAGGCGGGGGGAGGCTGACACGTCCAGGACGGCGTGCGGCAGCGCTCCTCCGGCGGCGGGCGCGGGGCGACCGCGGTTTCGGCAGCGTCGAGTTCGCGGTCCTGGCCGTCGTCGTCCTCGCGCTGATCTTCACTGCCGTCCAGGTCGGCCTGTACTACCACGCGCGCAAGGTCGCCCAGTCCGCCGCCCGCCAGGGCGTGGAGGCCGGGCGGCAGTTCGGCGCCGGCGAGGGCGACGGCGTCACCCAGGCCCAGGAATTCCTGACCCGGTTCGGCGGCAGCGTCCAAGGCGCGAGCGTGTCATCGGACGGCAGCAGTGCGCAGGAGATCCGCATCACCGTGCGCGGCCGTGTCGCCACGCTGGTGCCCGGCCTGACGCTGGACGTCGTCCAGCACGCCGCCGCCCCCGTCGAGCGCTGGACCAACCCGTGACGGCCCGCTCCTACAGCCGTCGGCTGCTGCGGGGGCCGCGCCGCGACCGGGGCTCCTACGCGGTGGAGACCGCGGTCCTGGCACCCGTGATGATCGCCCTGCTCCTCCTCATGATCGCCTTCGGACGGGTGACAGACGCCGACGGCGCCGTGGACTCCGCCGCCCGCGCCGCCGCCCGCGCCGCATCCCTGGAACGCGACGCAGGAACCGCCCAGGCCCAGGCCCAGGACGCAGCCACCCGCAGCCTCCAGGGCGAAGGCATCACATGCCGAACCTCCAGCGTCGCGATCGACACCTCCGGCTACGCCCTCGACATCGGCGTGGAGGCAACCGTGACGGCCACGGTCGCCTGCACGGCGAACCTTTCCGACATCGGGCTGCCGGGCCTGCCCGGGGCCAAGACGCTGACCGCGTCGTGGACCAGCCCCATCGACACCTACCGGGGGCGCCAGTGAACACCACAGTCCGCTGTTTCGTGGACCGGCAGCGTGCGGCACTGGCCGCCCGCCGTGACCGCGGATCGATGTCCCTGTTCTTCGCCCTGTCCTCGCTCGCGATCCTGATGGTGATGGGGCTGCTCGTCGACGGCGGCGGCGCACTGAACGCCGGCAACCGCGCCACCTCGCTCGCCCAGGAGGCCGCCCGCACCGCCGGCCAGCAACTCGACCCCGCCCAGGCCATCGAGGGCACCGCCATCACGATCGACCCGGACGCCGCCGTCGGGGCCGTCCAGGACTACCTCGCCGCCGCCGACGTCCAGGGCGACGTACAGATCACCGACGGCGGACAGAGCCTCACCGTCACCGTCCACGCCACCTACGACACGTACTTCGCACAGTTCGTCGGCGTAGGAACGATCAACGTGACCGGCACCGCGAAAGCCCACCTGCAGACCCAAGCCTCCGGAGGCTGAGCCGACCATGGCCCCCCGCATCCCCGCCCCGCTGCGCGCCGTCGTCACCCTGCTGCGGTCCATGCTCGGCCTGACCCTCCTGACGGCCCTGGTCGGCGGCGTGCCGTACCTGCTGCTCAAGGTGGGCCACCAGCCGTCCGAACTCTCCGGCGGCCTGGACCTGCTGACCCAGCAGGACGACGGGACGCTGTTCCTCTTCGTCCTGACCTGCATCGGCTGGGTCGCGTGGGCGGCGTTCACGGTCTCTGTCCTGGTGGAGCTCGTGTCCGTGCTGCGCCGCCGCTCCGCCCCCCGCATCAAGGGACTCGGCGGCATGCAGTCGCTGGCGAGCTTCCTGATCGGCGGCATCGTGCTGCTCGCACCGACCGCCGCGTCCGCGGCCACGGTCGCTCCTGCGGTCGCCGCGACCGCGACCCCCACCATCGGGCAGGACACCAGCAGCCCGTCCATGCAGCACAAAGCCGTACAGACAAAGAAGGCGGGGCTGCGGCACACCGTCGCCTCCGCCACGGAGTCCCCGTGGGAACTCGCCGAGAGGTATCTCGGCAGCGGCCCGCGGTGGAAGGACATCGCTGCTCTCAACCCCGACATCCCCGAACTCGCCGCCGGCGACCAGTACCTGCCCAAGGGCGCAGTCATCACACTGCCCGCCGATGCCCGGCCCCCCGCCACGGCCGAGACCACACCCGGTTCCCCGACCGCCACCAAAGCAGCGAAGGCCCCAGCCGACGCTCAGGACGAGACGGCAGGCTCCCCCACGTCGTACACTGTCCGGTCGGGCGACTACCTGTCAAAGATCGCCGCCGAACAGCTCGGTAACGGGGACCGGTGGCCCGAGCTGTACGAAGCGAACAAGGGGGAAAAGCAGCCCTACGGGCAGGTCTTCGACGACCCCGACCGGATCTATCCGGGCCAGGAACTCGCCCTGCCCGCCAACAACCAGACCGACCCCGACTCCGAATCCGGTGAGAAGCCCCCCGCTCAGGACGATCACGACACCGCGACGCCGCCCGAAGCGGACACCACCACGTCGCCGCGACCGGCCCCGGACACCGAGCCGCCGTCAGCCGCCGCCCCCTCCCCCGGCCAGAGCCGCACGGCATCTCCCTCCCCCGCCGTGACGCCCGCCCCCGACACGACGACACCGGCACCCGCCGAACCGGCCCCGTCGGCAACCCCCGCCGACGACCGGCGGACGACGACCGGGATGCGGGCCGGCATGGTCGGCCTGGGAGCCACCGGAGTCCTGGCCGCCGGACTCGTGGGCACCCTGGCCACCCGGCGAATCCTGCAGCAGCGCCGCCGACGCCGCGGCCGCCGCATCCCGATGCCCTCCGGCCAGAGTGCCCTCACAGAAATCGCGCTGCGCAGCGCGGACGCCGGCGAGGAACTGGCCGTGCTGGACCGGGCCCTGCGCACCGCGGCCGCGGCCCTCTCCGAGGAGAACCGGCAGCTGCCCACGCTCACCGCGGTGCAGCTCGGCACCGAAGGAGTCCGGCTGCACCTGGAGGCGCCCGCCCCGGCGGTCGCCCCGTTCACCACCGACCCCTCGCAGAACACGGTGTGGTGGTGCCCGACAGACTCCGGCGAACTGCTGCCCTCTCAGGAGAGCCGAGAGGTCGACCCGCCCTATCCGGGGCTGATCGCGCTAGGCGAGGACGACCAAGGCGCGATCGTACTCGTCGACCTGGAGCACACCGGCGCGCTCCACCTCACCGGCAGTCTGCGCAACGAGGTCCTGCGGACCCTCGCGCTGACACTCGCGCTCTCGCCGCTCGCCGAGCAGCTCGACATCGCGGTCGCTGGAGAGGACACCGCCCCCGGACTGGCGATGCTGGACAGCGACCGGGTCACCCCGTACCCGGACCTGGCCGACGCGGTACATGCCCTGCAGGCCCATCACGCAGAGCAGCAGCAGGCCCTGGACAGGCTCGAGGACGGGAACGAGGCGGAAGCGGAGGATCTTCCTGCAACGGGGGCGGGCGGGCTGTGGCCGCTGGTCGTCGTCGCGGACCTGGATTCCTGCCCGGCTCCCGAGGGGACCCGGGAAGTGCTG
The DNA here is from genome assembly GCF_053596315.1 of Streptomyces sp. NPDC001732. NCBI lineage: Bacteria > Bacillati > Actinomycetota > Actinomycetes > Kitasatosporales > Streptomycetaceae > Streptomyces > Streptomyces sp. NPDC001732. The sequence goes on along the minus strand of NZ_JBSFFY010000055.1, from coordinate 4,147 downwards.
TGGGAAGTGCTGGGCCAGCAGCCCCGGTCGGCGGTGGCCGTGGTCACCAGCAGCACCGCCGTACCGGAGGAAGCGGGCGGGGCATGGCCGGTGGACACCGACCTGCCGTACATCACCGTTCCGGGCACCACGCTCCACGTCGCGCTGTCGGTGTGCTCCGATGCCGAGTACGCCGACATCCTGGACGTCGCACTCACCGCGGACGCGCCCGGCGATGTGCCCGCCCCCGTGCGAGAGCCGGCCGCATCCGCACCGTCGGCGGAGAACCAGCAGCCCGCCTCTGTGCTTCCGTCGCAGCCAGGGGTGTCTGCCGCGGGCGAGGCGGCCGGGCCGGTCGGCAAGCCGGGGCTGATGGCCGCGTTCGCCGAGCTGGAGGACGGCTCCGACACCGACGTCGACGACGCAGAAGACCTTGCGGACCCGCCTGCCGGGCCGGAGAGCACGCCTGGGTCGGATCCCCTGCCCACCTCATCGCCGTCCCCCGGAGCTCCCGTGCTGCCGGCGCTGTCCAGCCCCCCTCTCCGGGTCAGCTCGCGGATCCCCGGCCCCGCCGGCCCGGAAGAGACCGAACCCGCCCGCCCGGCAGCCGTCCCGCTTCCCGAGCAAGCTGTCTCCTCAGACCCTTCCGACAGCCCGGACCGCCCGCTGGTGCGGGTACTCGGGACGGTCGATCTCCTCGGCGCCCGCGGCACCGTCAAGTCCAACCGGCGCACCCTCGCCCTGGAGATGACCGCCTGGCTGGTGCTCCACCCCGGAGCCAACCACCACCAGCTCGACGAGGTCCTCGCGCCCGGCGGGATCGTCACCCGCAACACCCGCAACACCCGCCTCGGAGACGTCCGCAGGTGGCTGGGCGCCGACCCGCAGGGCAACAAGCACTTCCCCCACGTGAGCACCCAGCCCGACAAGCTCTACCGGCTGGCCGAGGTGGACTGCGACTGGGACCGGTTCCAGCAACTGGCCCGTTCCGGCCGGGCCACCGACGGCCCGGACGGGGAACAGCTGCTGCGCCAGGCCCTGGAACTCGTGCACGGGCGGCCGTTCTCCGGCATCCCCTCCCGCCGGTACGCGTGGGCGGAACCCCTGGCCCAGGAGATGATCGCCGAGATCGTGGACGCGGCCGACGACCTCGCCGAGCGGTACCTCGCCCGCAGCGACGCACGCAGCGCCCTGTGGGCCGCCACCCACGGCCTGACCGTCGCACGGGAGATGGAGTGCCTGTGGCGCCACAAGTTCCGGGCGCTGTCACTGCTCGGCGAAGAAACCGCGCTCGAAACGTCGATCCGGCAGCTGGACGAACTCCTCCTGGAACTGGGCTCGTCCATGGACGAGGAAACCGAACAGGTCCTCCGCCTGCTGTAGCAGGCCGCACCGGCAACTTCCCTCCGCACAGGGATGGCCGAGGAGCGCTGCACCCGAGACTGCACGGGTGCCGGCGAACCGGGTGGTGGAACGTTGAAGGCCCTGCGCTCTCGAGAGGGAGTGCAGGGCCTTCGGCGTCCGGGCGGTGAAGGGAGGAGCGGGGCGCTGACCCAAATGCTGACCCGGTCAGAAAAGCCGCAGGTCGGCGCGTCTTCCAGCGCTATGGCTGCGCACATGCTGACGCGCGGCTGCGTCAGGCCCGGGCTGCCCTCATGTCACGTCACGCCGGCTTCTTCCGCTTGGGCTTGGCGGCCTGGCGCTCCTCGGATGCTCGGGCCAACCATCCAGGGTGGGCCTTGTCGATGAGGTCACGAAGATGCTGGACATTGATGCCCGCCTCCCGGGCGACGGCAGAGACATGGCCGTACTCGGTCGAGGTCATGGCCTCGGCAATGGCAGCCTCGTACCACTCGGCCCTGTAGCCGGCGGCGGTCTTCTCGGCCTTCTCGACCCGTTTCCGCAGCGCCGCAAAATCCGGTTTGCTCATGGAGCGAGAGTGGCACACCCGCCACCGCACTTCAAGTTTCACTGAAAGTTTGCCCCTGGTTGCAAAGCGGGCGACCACCCGCGCCCTGGCGCGGTAACCGTCGCCCTGGATGCGGGTCCGGCCAACCGCCCAGTAGGCCAGACCTCCTGTCACCGGCCGCCTCTGCGAGCTTCCATACTGGATGGCCAGCACGCACCCAGGACCGGCACAAGCACCCGACACAGCCGACGGGACGTCACCCAGCGCAACCAGATATGTGGTTGCGCTCCCCCTGCTCTCAGCCCCTTGCCCACCGACGAGGCCTGCGGCCGGGTGGAAAACCCGGCCACCGATCTGGTCGCCTCCCGGACCGGAAGACCATCTGAACGTGGAAAATTCCACCCCGTCCTCACCGCCACGGCGGCGGAGCCGGTCCTGCTTTTCGACCGGCTGCTCCCACGTGGAACGGCCAGCCCTCCGCTGATGGCCGACCCCTCCATGCGGCACCGCTCACCATCTCGATGAGCGGCAACAAGCAGCACAGAAGACGCAAGCGGGGTATGACCCAAACGCTGACCCATCCGGAAAAACCCCAGGTCGCAGCGTTCCACCCCCGATTCAGTGCCAGCCCTCGTCCCGGCGCTCCCCGACCGCGCGCCCGCTGCCTCAGCGGCAGAAAGCGACACCGCCGGGCACCCAGGCGAGGGTGGGACAGCGAAAAGGGGGTGGGGTGGAACTCTTGGATTCCGCCCCACCCCCGTGCAGCACTCCGGGCAGCTCTCCCGCATTCCACGCGGTGGAACGTCACACGCCAGTGGTCCGCTTGATCTGCCCGAGGTACTTCCGCACCGTGCCCTCCCGGTACCCGCAGAGCTCCGCCAGGACCGGGGCCAGGGCCTTCGCCGAGCGCTCCTGCTCCTCCGGTGGCAACTGCCTGTAGTGGAATTCCACCCGCGCCGGGCCCGTCAGATGAGAGCCGTCCTCCTGCCCGGTCTCCTGCTCCCCCTCGCTCTCACGAGGCTCCGGGGCCTGCTCCCCCGCGTCGGGTTCGTCCTCATCCCAGGCCTTCGGCACCCGCACCTGGACGATGTTACGGCCGCCGCTCTCCCCGCCGGACGCGTGGACGGGGTTCCTCTCCGCCGCCCTCGGCTGATCCTGCTGACCGGCTCGTGTACCGGGCTGCTCCCCCGGCTCACCGGAACTGCCCGGCGGGAGCTCGTCGTGGTTCTCCTCCCCGTCGCTGTCGGGGGCCGTCTCGATGGTCTGGTCGGCTGCCGCTGGCTGGGGTTCCGGGGCAGGCCCGGCCTCGCCCTGCCGTTCCCGGAACCGGGCGACGTAGTCCTTCAGTTCGTCTGCGGTGACGGGCCGGCCGGTGGATCCGAGGATGCCGTCGCGCCGATAGACGTACTCGGCGAGGACTGCGGCGTCGGGGTAGACGCCTTGCTCTTCCGCGCAGGCGAGCCACGCGGCGTAGAAGTAGTGGTCCCACGTGTCCTCGCTCGGTGTCTCCTCCTCCTGGGGAGTGCTGGGCCTGTCTCCGGGCTGGGGCGTGCTGCGCTGTTTTAGGACCTGCAGCAGGGGCTGGAGTTGTTCGTCGGACAGAGGGTCGCCGGCTGCGGTGGCGATGCCGTACTGCTCCTGGAGCCAGAGCGCGAGCTGCTGGTGTGTGGGTTCGGAGGGGAAGGTGGCAGCCCATGCCTGGTAGGCGTCGATGAGACGCTGATCGGCCCTCGCACCGCCCGGCGCCGAACCGCGTACTTCCTCGTGCGCGTAGTCCGGTGGTCGGGAATCTGCGGCCCGTGAGGCGGCGGTCGAGCCGGCGGTCTGCCGGTGTGCTTCCTCGGCGGAGGCCGGGGCGGCGGGGTGGTCGTCCTGTTCGTGCTGTGGGTCGGGGGCGGAGGGCAGTTCGGGCTGGGTCTCGCCCGCCGCGACCTGGGCCGGTGCCGGGGTGGGGGCCGGGGGCAGCAGGGCCGGTTCGATGCCCGCGGCGGCGAGGCCGGCCGGGGCGGTGTCGGCCAGCGGGACCCCGTACTTCGCCAGGCGCAGCGGCATCAGGGCCTCGACGGGCGACTTGCGGCGCCAGTTGCGGCCGAAGCGGGCCTGGAGGCGGGCCTGGTAGATCAGCCGGTCCTGTTCGAGCTTGATGACCTGGTCGTAGGAGCGGAGTTCCCACAGTTTCATCCGGCGCCACAGCCGGAACGTGGGGACGGGGGAGAGCAGCCAGCGGGTGAGGCGCACGCCCTCCATGTGCTTGTCGGC
>NZ_JBSFFY010000054.1:0-46752 GCF_053596315.1 Streptomyces sp. NPDC001732 | reverse complement strand
AGCGGACACTGACCCGCAGATCCCTGGCAATCGCTGTACTGCCCTCGCCCCGGGCGAACCGCTCGGCCGCCTGGAGCCGTAACTCCTCGCGGAACTGCTGCCGTTCGGCCGTCAGCCCGCCCCCTTGTGGATACCGCATGCCCCGGTGGTACCGCACGGACGACCAGCCGTCACCCCCTACGACACCACGAGTTCAACCGCAGTAACCTCGAAGTTTCGTGACGGTCCGTCGGTTTGCCCGGCGGGCCGTTTCGGCTTGTCGGAGCGGTTGTGGGCAGGCTGATTGCCCGGCTGTCGCGTCGGGTGGGCGCCGGGTTCCACGGCTCCGGGCGGTTGGTGCTGCTCGCAGGGACGGGAACGTGCTGGTCAGCCGGGGTTCGGGAGACCTTCGAGGCGTGCGAAGGCATCTGCGATCACGTTGGTCCAGGACCAGTGGCGTGCGAATCTCAGGTGCCGGCGGCGGGCGGTCGTGACGATCTGGACGGCGGCGGAGAAGAGGCGGAGCCGGAGACGGCCGGGCTCCCACCTGCGAGGTTCGCCGGTCAGAGCGAGCATGGGCATCCACGCGAGGAGATCGAGGGCGATCTGGACGATCTCCAGCCAGATCTGGTTCTGCGTGGTGTCGTGCAGGGGCAGGTTGCGCAGGCCGGTGGCGCGGGCGGCGCGGATGCGGTCCTCAGCACGTGCCCGCTGGCGGTGCCGCAGTTCGAGTGCGGCGATCGGGACGCCGGTGGTGTTGGTGGCGAACGCGGTGAGCCGCAGCCCGTCGGCGTCGGTGAAACGCAACTGGGCTCCGGGGTGCGGGCGTTCCTTGCGGACGATCAGCCGCATCCCCTTCGGCCAGCCGCCCAGGACATCGCCGTCGAGCTCTGCGGCCCAGGCGCCGTCACGGATCTCCCCGTCCGGCTCGACGGCCACCGTCCACGCGGCGGGCGGGATCTTGAGGATGGCCTCGTGGATGGCGTCGGTGATGGTCATGCCGACCTAATACGACAGCCACCTGCCCCGCCGGGCGAGCCAGGCGACGAACTCGTGGGTGCCGCCGCCGGAGTCGGTACGGATCAGTATCTTCCGTCCGCGCCGGTACTTCTTGGGGAGCTGGGCCAGGGCCTGTTGGGCGGTGGTGATGTGGTCGGCGGCGGCGTTACTGCCCGTGTTCCCGGTCCGCAGCAGGCCGGCGACCGGTTCCTCGCTTCCGCCACTGCCGTGGTCGACGAATCCCATCAGGGGGTGATGTCCGAAGGTCTTCTTCCAGGTCGCGGTGGCGCCCTGCTTGTCGGAGTGGGCCAGCACGAGCACTCCGTCCAAGTCCACGATCACCTGCCCGCCCGTGTCGGGCGCCGCGTTCTTGGCCACATTCCAGACGTGCTCAGGCGCTTCGGCCCGCGCGGCCCGTATTGCGGAGAGGGCCTTCGGCCCAGCCGCGGCGAGGGGGTCGATCAGGCGCGAGACGGTCGGATCGGACGCCACCAGCCCGAACACAGCTGGCTCGGCCCGCAGCATGGCCACGTCCGCCAGGCAGTCCCCGCCCAGCGCGACCGCCAGAGCCACATCCAGCAGGACCTTGCCCGGGTCGTGCACCGCCCTGGGCTTGCGCCACGGCACGAGCGCCGCCGACATCGCCTGATCCAGCCCGGCCTTGCGGACTGTCTCGACCAGCAGCACGCCACCAGCCTGGGACACGGCCGTGGGGACCAACGGAGCAGCCAGTATCGGTGAGATTGATCATGGTCGGCTCGCTGTGATCCACTAGCACGAGCGATCTGTTGTGTGTGGGTGTTCGCTGAAAGATCCTCGGCTCCTTGATGTGGGTGGTTACGTCCGTCGTATGCCGGTGGAGTTTTTATCTGATGAGCAGGCTGAGGCGTACGGCAAGTTCGCTGAGGAGCCCACGCGCCCGGAGCTGGAGCGCTTCTTCTTCCTGGACGACGTCGATCGCGATCTGATCGCGCTGCGGCGTACGAAGCATCACCAGCTTGGCTTCGCCCTCCAGATGTGCACAGTGCGGTACGTGGGGACATTCCTGGGCGAGGACCCGCTGGAGGTGTCGTGGCCGGTGGTCGAGCACCTGGCCGAGCAGTTGCGGATCGAGGACCCGTCGTGTGTGAAGCGGTACACGGAGCGGCGGCAGACGGTGTACGACCACGCGTGGGAGATCCGCGACGCGTACGGCTACCACCCGTACGAGGAGCATGCGATGGGCCGGAAGTTCCGAGCGTTCCTGCACGGGCGGGCGTGGACGGCGCACGCGGAGGGGCCGAAGGCACTGTTCGATCACGCGGTGGGCTGGCTGCGCAGGAACCGGATGCTGCTGCCGGGCGTCTCGGTACTGGCGCGGCAGGTGGCGGAGGTCCGCGCGGTCGCGGAGAAGCGGCTGCACGCCACGGTCGCGAAGGCCGCCCGGCGGGCGGACCCGTCCCTGGCAGGGGACCTGGTCGGGCTGCTGAAGATGCCGGAGGGCAAGCGGTACTCGTACCTGGAGCAGCTGCGCCGGCCGCCGACGCGGACCACGGGCACCGCGATGAAGAACGCGCTGCAGCGGGTGGATGAGATCGCCGCGTACCGGCTGGGGCGGGTGAAGCTGAACAAGGTCCCGCCGAACCGGCTGTCGGCGCTGGCCCGGTACGGGCTGGGCACGAAGGCGGCGAAGCTGGAGCGGGCCTCGGAGCCGAAGCGCACGGCGATGCTCACCGCGGTGATGCGGCACCTGGAGGCCAAGGCGATCGACGACGCGATGGACCTGTTCGAGATCCTGATGGCCACTCGGCTGATCAGTACGACGAAGCGGGCCACGGACAAGGAACGCCTGTCCACGCTGCCGCAGCTGGAGAAGGCGGCCAGGATCACGGCCAGGATCTCGAAGGTGGTCATCGAGGAGCTGGAGCTGCTGGAGGAGACCGGCTGCGATCCCGATCGGGCCGCGTTGTGGCGGGCGCTGGAGGAGATCGCGCCACGGGCCGTGCTGTCCAGTGCAGCGGCCACGGTGGTGAGCCTGGTCCCGGAGGACGACGACTCGGCGGAGATCAGCATGCGCAACGCGCTGGCGCTGCGCTACAACACCGTCAAGCCGTTCCTGGCGCTGCTCGGTGAGACGCCCATGCTCGGGGCGGCGACGAATGGTGACGGCGTTGCGGCCGCCGACACCCGATGCGTTCTTCGACTTCCGCACGATGAAGTCGGCGGCTTCGCCCAGGACGAAGCCGCCACCACCTCAGAGGTGATGACGGCTTGGGGGCGATGAGTGGAACAGGCGCGGTATACCCCGTGCTCGCCCTCGGCGGTGACATCGGTCCTGGTTCTGCCATGCCTCGCATGGACTGCTACTGACTTCGGCGTATTAGGGTCTGTCCGGTCTATCGAGAGCGAGGCCCGTCCCGGCGAGGAATCCGCCGAGGATGCCGTGCCGGTACTGCAGTGCTTTGAGCCGCCTGCGGAGCAGAGTCTCCAGCTCGTTGAGGGTGCGGGCGGCCAGGTTGGCCAGGCTCCGCTTGATGTGCGCCCACAGGCCCTCGACCGGGTTGAGGTCGGGCGCATACCCGGGCAGCAGGACCACCGTCAGCCAGTCCCGCTCGGCCACGAGTGCCTTCATCGTCTTGGAGATGTGGGTGTTCAGCCGGTCCCACACCACGATCAGCGGGGCCTTGAGCAGTTGGTGGGCGCCATCCAACAGGCGTACGTAGTCCGCCTCGCCCAGCGAGCGACGCTCGCCCTTGCGGCCGGTATGCCGACGCAGCCGGTAGCACAGACGGGCGGGCAGGCCCGGCCGGAAGCACAGCAGACCGGCCACCGAGAGACGTCCCCGGCTGCGACCGGACACCTTGACCCTCGGAGTGATGCCGCGCCGACCCCAGGTGCGGCCCTTGGGCGGCCGACCGGTCACGCCCGCTTCGTCCTCGAAGCAGATGAACGCGCCGGTCGCCGCCCGGAGGGTCTTACCTCCCGCCAGGTCACCTCCCGCCATGCGGTGATCGCGCCCTCGTCGCGTTCGGCGGCGGGCCGGGCGGGCATCTGCACGCTGTAGCCCATGCGGTGCAGCAGCCGAGTGACCCCGGAGACGCTGTAGGAGAGGTGGAACTTCCGCCCGATCAACGTGCGTACCCGCGCGGCGGTCCACACCTGGTCGTCCGCCCAGCCGTGCGCGGCCGGCCCCTCATCAAGCCACATCGCGAGCTTGGCCCGCAGGTACGGGCCGAGCCGACAGCCGTAACCGCAAGGGCCTCTGGAACGCAGCGCCTCGCGTCCGCCCGTCCTCCAGGTGCGGCGCCACTGGTAGACCGACTTCTCACTCACCCGTAACTCCCGGGCGATGCAAGGGACTTACACGCCCCCATCGAAGAGGTCAACGGCCCGCATCCGTACCTCTTCCCGGCGCCTGCGCTGCTCGGCGGTCAGCCCGCCCCCGTCCGAATACCGCATGCCTCCGGCGTACCAGCCCGGACGGACCGCGTCACCCCTCCCGACACAAATCCAGACCCCGAAACGCCGAAATCAGTAACGGGGTGTGGTGGCCTTGAGCCAGTCGTCGGCGGTGACGACGTCCGCCCACTGCGGGAACAGCCTCTCGGTGAGGAACCGGTGGACCTCGGCGTCGGTGTCCAGACAGGCGTCGGAGAGGACGGTGAGGCCGAAGTCCAGGTCGTTGGCCTGGCACAGGGTGTGCAGCACCACGGCGCTGGTGGCGATGCCGGTGAGGACGAGGCTGTCGATGCCACGTGCCCTGAGCACCACGTCGAGGTCGCTGCCCGAGAACGCGCTCGCCCGTCTCTTGGTGACCACCACCTCGCCCGGCAGGGGCGCGACCTCGGGGTGGATTTCGGTGCCGGGGTCGCCCTCGACATGGAGCCCGGCTCGCGCGACGGCGGTGAGTGCCCTGTTGCGCGGGTCGACTTCCGGGAAGCCCGGACGCAACGCGATGACCACGTAGATGACGGGAATGCCTGCTGCCCGTGCACCATCGATCGCCCTGCGTAGGCGCGGCAGGTAGCCGGAGCCGTCGTCGGCGATGTCCACGACGGCCCGCTGGACGTCCATCACGAGAAGGGCACTGCTCATACGGTCTCCAGGAACGACATCGGTTCGGCGTGGAAGCGGGCGGGGTCCTCCGCGCCCGGGTCGTGCACGGCCAACGGCACCGTGGCAGTGTGCCCGCGGGGGACGAGTTCCGCCAGGCGGCCTGCCACGGCGGGGTGGTCCGGTGCGTCCAGGGCACCGTTGATCGCACACAGGAGGACGGCGATCCGGGGCGCGCTCCCAGGTGTCCGTGACGGGTACCCGATGGTCCGCTGCGCCCGGTGCGTGCTTGCCGAGCGTGCCGAGTGCCATCTCCCGCTCCCGTCGAATCGGGTCGGCATCGATATCGGCCAGGTCGCGGTGCGGGCCGGTGGTGAACCGCTGGAACGCATCTACCCAGCCGGCCACGTCACCCGTGGCCGGCGCCCGCGCCTGGGCCGAAAGGAAATCCGGCGCCCCCAGGTCCTCGAAGACGGCTCGCTGGTGCCGACACTGCTGACGACGACCTCGCGGACCAGATCCGGGTGTTCCAGCGCGCAGTCGACGGCGGTGGCCCCACCCATCGACACCCCGACGAGTACGTCCAGGCCGCGCAGCAGCGCGGCGACATCGTCGGCGGGCCGGAACGGGCCGGTCGCGTTGTCTGAGCCGCCGTACTCGCGGGGGTCGAACGCGATGACCTCATGGCGTGCGGCGAAGACATGGATCGCTCCTCCGCATGCGGAGATCGAGGAAGCCGCCGTGCAGGAACCCAGAGGCGGCCCCGAACCGACCTCGCGGCGCATCGGCAGAACCACTGCGCCCGGCCCGCGTTCGAACGAGCACTCGCTGATCGCGGCGACGTGGAGCAGCTGTGTGGTTCTCGGTGTCTCTCCACCCGGTGCCGACACTGCTCATACCAGCAGCGCGCCAGGCAGACCGTTGAGCCGGTCCGTGGCCGGGTACCCACCCGCCGACGATCACATCTTGGAGCTCACACCCGACGACCGATGTCCTCCCGCCGAAGGAGCCCACCACGCAACTGAGGAAACAACAACCACCCCTGCCGCCAGCCGAACCACCCGCGTGATCATTCTCGCGGGTTCAGGTGTCGCCACTGCTTATTCTGTGTTCTGGGCGTTCATGGGACTGGGCCACGGGATGAGCCGCCTGGGCTGGGCAGCGGGGCCTTGTACGACGGCAGCCCCGCTCACCCTGACGTCAACGGCATTTGGAGGGTAGCCGCGCAGAACGGGTGCGATCACTCACCCGGCATGCTGGGTTGGTTCGCCGACTTCGCCAGCCGGATTGCCGATCGAAAGCCGACCACACACCACTCCGACGCACACCAGCGGCGATGTGGGACGAACCGGTAAGGCCCGCCCTCGCAGGAGGGATGGAGCGATGGCCGTGGCCCTGAACCACGAACCATCGCTCCGCGCGGGCGCTCTCAGGCCTTGTCCTCCCGAGGCGCGCGGTCAGGAGCCGGGCAGCGAACGGTCGGGCCGGGGGAGCTGGTATCCGCCGGTCGGCTGCGGCGGGCTATGCGGTAGCCGACTGTGAGGACCGCCGCCCAGCACGGGGCCACGTACCACGCGATCCTCTGATCGGCGTCAAAGGCGAGCAGGACGGCCACGAAGGCGAGAAAGACGAGGACGAAGTAGTTCGAAGCGGGCGCCAGCGGCATGCGGAAGGTGACCGGTTGCAGTCGCCCGGCGCGCACGGCCGCCCGGAACCGCAGGTGGGCGCAGACGATGACGCCCCAGGTGAAGAGGGCGGCGATGGTGGCCACGCTGGTGATGTACGCGAAGGCCTTGTCCGGAACAACATAGTTGGCGGCAACGCCGATGAGCATGACGGCCATCGAGGCAAGGATTCCGGGAGCGGGCACTCCCTGGCGGTTGATCTTCACGAACACGGTCGGTGCGTGCCGGTCCCCGGCCAGAGTGAACAGCATCCGGCCGGTGGAGAAGATCCCGCTGTTGCAGGAGGACAGGGCCGCCGTCAGGACGACCACATTGACGACACCGGCCGCCGCAGGGATGCCGATCTTGGCAAAGACAAGTACGAACGGGCTTGTATCTGGGTCGAGTTGGTTCCACGGGACCAGGGCCATGATGGCGATGAGCGCGCCGAGGTAGAACAGGGCGATCCGCCAGATCACCCGCCGCACGGCCGAGGGAAGAGTCTTTTGGGGGTCCTGGCTCTCGCCGGCGGTGACACCGAGAAGCTCGACACCGACGAAAGCGAAGACGACGACCTGGAGGGCCAGCAGCGGTCCTGCCGTACCGTGCGGGAAAAACCCACCGTGCGTCCAGATGTTGCTGAGCGACGCGGTGTCGCCGAGGGGGCCGAATCCAAAGACCAGGATGGCGGCCGCTATCACCAGCAGCGCGAGAATGGTCAGGACTTTGATCAGCGCGAACCAGAACTCGAATTCGCCGAACATGCGCACTGCGGCGAGGTTGACCAGGCCCAGAACGGCCAGGGCGACGAGCCCCGGCAGCCACTGGGGAACTTCGGGCCACCAGTAGCGGACGTAGATGCCCGCGGCGGTCAGCTCGGCGGTACCGGTGACGACCCACATCAACCAGTAGCTCCAGCCGGTGGCGAAGCCGGCCCAGTTGCCGAGGAACTCCTCCGCGTAGGTCGCGAACGAACCGGACACGGGCCGGTACACCAGCAGTTCGCCCAGGGCGCGCATCACGAAGAAGACGGCCAGACCCGCGAGGGTGTAGGTGACCAGCAGGCCTGGACCGGCCTCGTGGAGTGCTTGGGCCGAGCCGAGGAACAGGCCGACGCCGATCGTTCCGCCGATGGCGATCATCTGGATATGGCGGGGTCGCAGGCCGCGATGCAGGTCTCCCGGCGGCGAGGAGGCGGAGGCCTCTGGCACAGGGGACTGAGGAGAATGCGATACGGGTCGGTGAGGCATGCAGGTGCTTTCTGATGGGGAACGGTGACGTGGTGACGTCAGCGTTCGGTCTGGCTCGAACCGTCGGTGTACGTGCGCGGCACCCGGGCGCCGATGCGGGTGACGATCTCGTGCGAGAGGGTCCCGGCGGCACGTGCCCAGTCCTCGGCGCCGGGCTCTCCGCGGTCTCCGGGACCGAAGAGGACGACCTCGTCGCCGACCGCCGCGGTGTCGTCGCAGAGGTCAAGGACGAACTGGTCCATACAGACCGTGCCTGCCACCGTGCGCCATCGGCCGGCGGCGAGCACCGGTCCGGTACCGGAGGCATGCCGGGGTACGCCGTCGCCGTAGCCGAGAGGAACCAGGCCGAGAGTCGTCTCGCGGGATGTGCGATAGCGGTGGCCGTAGGAGACTCCGTGCCCGGCGGGGACGCGCTTGACGGAGGCAAGCCGTGCCGTGAGCGTCATCGCCGGACGCAGCCCCAGGGCTGTGGGACCGGCCGACTCGGGTATCGGGCTGAGCCCGAAAACCGCGAGGCCGGGGCGCACAAGATCGAAGTGGGTCTGTGGAAGGGCCAGCGTGGCGGCCGAGTTGGCCAGATGCACGACCTCAGGGCGCAGCCCGGCCTTGCGCGCCAGCGCGACTGCCTCGCGGAAGGTCTCCAGTTGCTTGTCGGACTCGGGGTGGCCGGGGGAGTCGGCATCGGTGAGGTGGGACCACACACCGACGACCCGGACATGCCCGGATGCCTCGGCGCGCGCCGCGGCGTCCAGCACCTCGGGCCAGTCGGCGCAGGAGGCGCCTCCGCGCCCGAGACCGGTGTCGATCTCCAGGTGCAGCAGGGCGGGCCGGCCTGCGGTATCAGCGGCACGGGCCGCCGCCTCCACGGCCCACGTGGCGCCGGCCGACAGGTCGATCCCCGAGGCCACGGCTGAGATCCAGTCGTCACCGGGAGTCAGCAGCCAGGCCAGGATCCGGCTGCCGATGCCGGCCGCGCGCAGCGCCAACGCCTCGTGCAGGCGCGCGACGCCGATCCACGTGGCGCCGCCGGCCAGTGCTGCTCGGGCGCAGGGCACCATGCCGTGTCCGTAACCGTCGGCCTTGACCACGGCCATCACTTCGGCGGCGCCTGCCGCATCGTGCAGCCTGGCCGTGTTGGCGCGCACGGCCGCGAGATCGATCCGCGCTTGTGCGAGCGGCGTGTGCTCCTGCTCAGGGTCCGCGCGGTCGCCGACCTCGTGGGGAATGCCGATCGTCACGCCGTTGTCCTCCCATGGAATTTCACCGATGCCCGGCTGAGTTGCGGGTGGAGCCATGGTGGCGACGAGGGGAACACGCCGTCATCGTGTGGACGGCACCGTCCTGCGACGGCGGGGAGTGCTGCTGGAACAACGGGGGCGGGGGATCGCTGACTCGCCCGAATGGAAGTGGGGTCCTGACGGACTGCGTCAAGCGCCGTATCGTGCCTCGGGACGCGGGGCACCGTCCGGTCCGTACCGACGGGCGGTGAGCTGCAGCAGCAGCGCGGAACGGACCTCGGGGCAGTCGAGCCGCAGATCCACGGTGTCCTGCAGTCGGCGCATCCGGTGGCGGAGTGTGTTCGGGTGGATGTGCAGCCGGGCGGCGGTGGCCCTTGGGTCGCCCATCTCCTCCAGCCACGTCTCCAGCGTCGGCACATAGCTCGTGCCGCACTCGTGATCGTGGTCGACCAGTTGCCGCAGTGGTCCGGTGCCCATGACCCGGGCAGCCGAGGCTGCCATCGCCACTCGCCGGAGGACTGCCTTGGCCCACACATCGTCGTGGACGGCCTCGGTGCCCGTGACCAGGCCCGCCGCGAGCAGCCCGAGGGTGTCGTCGGCCTGCTCCCGGGAGGCGGCCAGTTGGTGAATCGTGGTGGCGAGCCCGCCCACGGCGACCAGTGGCGTCGCCCGGCCGGCCGTGTCGCCGAGTGTGCGCAGCCACCCACAACGGCTTCCGGAGGCGGAACCCACCACCTCGGCGTGGACGATGCCGTAGACGACGTCGCCGATCACGGCGGCGGGCGAACGCAGGCGCGATCCGGGGAACCGGGAGAGCCGTTCGCGTACCGTCAGGCGCTTCCTCTCGGCCTCGTCGGTGTCCTCGCACTGCACGCCCACGGCGATCACGCGCCATGGGCCGGCCGTCAGGCCGAGGAGGCGGGCCGCGTCGGCGGCTCCGTCCTTCCCGTGCAGGACTCGTGCCACCAGGTCCGTCAGGGCGAGGCGCTCCCGGTCGGCCTCCGCGCGCCGACGCAGCAGGTGCAGCGCCACGGCGTCGGCGGCGTCCGACAGCGCCGCTGCCCGGTCGTCCGGGACCGGACCCGACACGATCGCCCAGATCGAGCCGAGGACGTCCCCTCCGGCGTGGACCGGTAGCACGAGCCGGGGCTTGGTCCCCTCCATGACGGCGGGAACGTAGATCGGTCTGGTGTCCTGGGCGATCCGGCGGAAGACTCCCTGCCGCCGGAAGTGCGCGTTCACCTCCTCTGGGACATGCCGGCCCATGATGGTTGCCACCCGTGCCTCGTCGCCGCGCTCCTGGCGGGTCGAGTAGGCCAGTACGCGGGAGTTGTGGTCCTCGATGGTGACGGGGGCGTCGATGATGCCGGAGATCGCGTCGGCCACACCGAACAGGTCTCCGGCCTCGGCCGCGCCCAGGTCTGCGGCGGGCTCCGCGAGCCCCTTGCTGTCGAGTGCTGCGCGCAGCAGCGACACCACCTGCGTCCAGCCTGCCTGCTGCGAGACCTGCACCAGCGCGACGCCTGCGGCGCTTGCCGCCGCGATCACCTCCGCGTCGGCCGCCGCCGGGGTTTTGAGGAACACCGCGCCCGCGGACCGCCGGGCACACCGCGACACCAGCCGCAGGACTGCCTGCCGGTCGATCACGTTCACGCCCAGAACGAGATCGCCCGCACGCAACTCCAGTTCACCGTCCGGTTCCGCGATCACCACGTCGCCCACTGGGACCGATGTGTCCTCGGGAACGCACACCGCTGACAGCACGGCCGACCCGACGGTGTCGAGAATGCGCTGCAGACCGATCATGAGCCACCACCTGTCACCGAACAGTCCACCCCTCGTGCACCGCGCCCACGAGCCGTGGCCGTCGGGGGGACTGCTCGGCTCGGCCTGCTGGTACTGGATTCCTCGGACTGAACCCTGCGAGCTTGCGGATCCCGGCCTGCCGGCTCGCCCCGATCACGGCAACAAACAGGAGCAGCCGCAGGGAGATCGCGCAGGAAGCCGACGCCACGCAAGCACAGCCTGCTGTGTTGTCCGACCCTGCAGGTCGTCGCCCGCATCCTGCTCATTCCACGCTCCTCAGCCACGGGGCCGACTGCCGCGGTGACGGTCAGGCCATCACTCAGCGGAATCGGGGGTGCCACACGTCCTGTATGCGGCCTTCGCCGTCGACCACGTTGATGTCGGGCCACCGGTCGAAGGCGGAGCAGGGGTGTGAGATTCCGAGGTCGACCTGGTCGCCCACGTTAAGGCCGTGGGCGTCGGTGAGGACCAGGTGGTGGTCGTAGATGTGCGCCGCGGTGGCCCGCGCGCCCGGCCGCGGCGCACCTTGTGCGTCGTGGGAGCCGATGAGGACGGGCAGTCCGGCGTCGTAGGGCAGTTCGCGTTTCCCGGCGCCGACGACGACCTGTCCCGGTTCCGGCGCAGACAGTACGACCGCCCGGACGGTCAGTGCCGGGCGCAGTTCCGGCAGCGGTGATACGTGGGCGTACGTGCCGTGGTCGTGTGTGACGTAGCAGCCCGATCGCAGCACGGGCACCATCGGCGGGAAACCGGACGGCCCCGCGAGATCCGAAAGCGCATCGACAACCCGGTCGGGGAAGGCGGAGCCGCCCATACTGAGGATGGGCAGCGCGATTTCGAACAGAGGTGCAAGACTGCGGAAGAGCGAGACTGCATCCCGGCAGTGTGCGTCGACGTCTGCGATCGTGAGTGCGTCCCGGCGATTCGGCCGAATGCCCTCGTAGCCCGCGACACCTGCCAAGAGGATTCCCGGTGATGCCTGGCATGCCGTGGCGAGAGCGTACGCCGCGGCGGACTCCCGCGTCCCGGTCCGTCCTCCTTGCGTGCCCACGTCTATGAGGACGCGCAGGGGGTTACGGGCTCCCTCCATGACCTGTCGTGCCAGGTCCACCCCGACCATCGAGTCCACGAAGCAGTACAGCTCGAGCCCTGGTGTTTCATCGAGCCACCGCCGCAAGAGGACGAGGTCGCAGTGGTGGATCACCTCGTTGGCGATGATGACGCGCCGTACCCCCCAGCCGAGCGCTATGCCGCACTGCCTTGCCGTGGCGACGGTGACACCCCACGCCCCCGCTGCCATCTGCCGCTCGACGATGGGGCGCGTCATCGTGGTCTTGATGTGCGGGCACAGTTCCACGGCCCGATCACGGCACCAGTTCGCCATGAGGCGCACATTGTGTTCCAGTGCCCGTACGTCAATCCGAAGCTGGGGCATCTCCGGCACTCCGCATACGGTGGGTGCCGTGTCGTCGTGGTCCATCAGTCCTCCGGGTTTCCATTCGCCGGGCGAGCACTCCTCTGCGGAGCCCGCCGAACGCATGCCCTGCGGAGCCTCCCGTCACCGGATGGTGAAGCCAGGAGCAAGCAGGCGAAATGTGTTCTTTCGGATGAAATCGTCGTGCGCCCTGACGCTCGGCTGCACAATATAGTGGATCCATGTTCTGTTTACTGGATGAAGGGATCTGTAACGTGCCTGCTGACGATCTTCGGCCGACTCCGCCAACGTCCTCGCCCGATGGCGGCATCGGCCAGCACCTGCGCCGGGAACGCCTGCGGCGAGGCCTCACTCTGGAGCGGCTCGCAGAGGAGACGGGCTTGTCCCGCAGCTACCTCAGCAACGTGGAGCGGGAGGTGAACAGTCCCACGATCAACACCTTGCGCACGATTGTCGACGCCCTCGGCACGACCCTCAGCCAGCTCTTTCATGCGGTCGACCGTGAACGACGGGTGCTCACGCGTCCTCACGAACGCGTCGAACTCACCCGCGCGGGTGTGCAGGGCATCACCTATACGCTCTTGAACCCCAGCCCCATGGGACGACTTGAGATGATGATGCTGGAGGTGGCTCCGGGAGCAGCCTCCGGCGACAACCCACACACCCATGCCGGAGAGGAAGTCGGCCTCCTTCTGGAGGGAGAGCTGGACTACTGGATCGACGGTGTGCACTACCGGTTGCAGCCCGGTGACTGTGTCAGCTTCGACTCCGCCACTCCGCACCGGTACCACAACCCGGGCACAACCCCGGCGGTCTGTGTCTGGTCGGAGACACCGCCGAGATTCTGAGAAGTGCTGAACCGGCCGCACGACCGCAGCGGCGCCTCGGCCGGGGGTGCCGGAACTCGGCTCAAAGCCTGTCGGGTGACCTTCTACGGCCGGTCCGCTCGGTCGCGGCCGGCACGCTGATCATTCCGGAACGATCAGTCAGCCGCGTCGGCGCGACAGTGCCGTCGTCGCCACTGAATTGTGCACCGTGAAGGCAACCGTGCCCGGCAGAAAGCGGTCGTCCGACCACATCAACGGTCTGCCCGCCTGATCCGTGGCTCGTCGCCGCTCCCGCATCAGCGGCCCATCCGGGGCACAGCCGAGCAGGCGCGCATCGTCGGCGTCGGCGTAGACGAGGTCAATGGTGTGTTCCGTGTCCGCGAACACCGCTCCTTCCTGCGCCAGCGGATCGGTGTGTGAGATCGCGTGGGGATCCAGGCGTTCGATCAGGAGGCCAATGCGCTCGGGATAGATCGTCCGCTCGATCATGACCGGAACGCGCGACAACGTGCGCAGCCGGAGTACCCGGTAGATCAGTTCCCCGGGCCCGAGGCTGAGTTGCTCGCATTCCAACGGTTCCGCGGGACGGCGTTCGATGTCGATCGTGCGGCCGCCCGGTTCTTCTCCGAGCGAGCGCGCCCAGCGGGTGAAGCTCAGCAGTTCGTAGAAACTCTGCGTCCGCGCCGTGCCGAGAACGACGCGACGCGTGCCTCGCCGGGAAGTCACCAGGCCGTTGGCGCGCAGCACGGCCAGCGCCTGACGGACGGTGCCGCGTGACACACCGTACTGCTGGGCGAGCCGCTCCTCACTGGGCAGCCGACCGTCCGACCCGTAGGCTCCGTCAGCTATGGCCTCGCGCAGGTCGGCCGCCAACCGTCGGTACCGGGCTCCGGTGGTACCGCCCCCCGCGACTGCCATCCCGCTCTCCCTTTCCTCAGTCGCCCCTCGACGCTCTGAGATGACCCTATCCGCTCTCCGAGCCTGGCTCACCGGCCAGGCCCCCCCGTTGAACGGTCCGCGATCTCTTCCCGAGAGGCTCCTCCGCGCGTTCGTCGGCGTTCATCTTCCGTACACCGAGCCCCTAGGTAATGAGTGAAGTTGTACAGCCAACTTACTCACCTAGGAGACTTCAGTGAGACTGCACCACGCTCGCTCCCTGAGCCTTGCCTGCGCCCTTGCTGCGGCCGCGCTGGGACTCAGCGCATGCGGCCTGACCAGTGCAGATGGTGCAGGAGGCAGCGGAAGCAAGGCTGCGACCGCCACCTCGGCAAAGGACTTCGGCGGCATGGATGCCCTCGTCGCAGCCGCGAAGAAGGAGGGCAAGTTGAACGCCATCGCCCTTCCTCGTGACTGGGCGAACTACGGCCAGATCATCGACACCTTCGAGAAGAAGTACGGCATCGAGGTCGAGGTCGAGAACCCCGACGCCTCCAGCCAGGACGAGATCAATGCGGCCGCCTCCCGCAAGGGCCAGGACCGCTCCCCGGACGTCATCGACGTGGGCAGGGCCTTCGCCATCAGTGCGGCCGGGCAGAACCTGCTGGCGCCGTACCGCGTCTCCGCCTTCGACCAGATTCCGAAGGCCCAGAAAGACGCTCAGGCCCGCTGGTACAACGACTTCGGCGGATACGTCTCGATCGGGTGTGATGCGACCCGGGTCAAGAAGTGCCCGAAGACCTTCGCCGACCTGCTCGATCCGCAGTACAAGGGCAAGGTCGCGCTGACCGGGAACCCGACGAAGTCCGGATCCGCCTTCGGCGCCGTGTACGCGGCGGCGCTCGCCAACCACGGTTCCTTCGACGACATCGAACCCGGCCTGGACTTCTTCACCCGACTGAACAAGGCCGGCAACTTCAACCCCGTCGAGTCGACCCCTGCGACCATCCAGAAGGGAGAGACTCCCATCAGCATCGACTGGGACTACCTCAACGCCGGTTACGCCGACGCGTTCCGCGCCAAGGGCGTCGACTGGAAGGTGAGCGTCCCCACCGTCGGCGCGTACGCCGAGTACTACTCCCAGGCCATTGTGAAGTGGGCACCGCACCCGGCCGCCGCCCGCCTGTGGCAGGAGTTCCTCTACAGCCCCGAAGGCCAGAACCTGTGGCTCAAGGGCCACGCCCGCCCCGTGCTCATGCCCGCGATGCAGAAGGCCGGCACGCTCGACACCACCATCGCTGACAAGCTTCCGCAGGCACCCGAAGGCACGACGGCGTTCCCGACGGAGAATCAGCTCAGCACGGCCAAGCAGGCCGTCGTCCAGGGCTGGGGCCGGGTCGTCAACGGATGAGTGCCCTTCAGACGGTCGCCGCAGGCGACAACCCCACTCGCCCCTCCGGCGGCAGAACGCCTACCCGGATCGGTTCCGCCCGACGGTTGCGCCTTCCGCGCTCGGCAGGCTGGCTGGGCGCCGTTCCGCTGCTCGTCTTCGCCGCGGTGGCGTTCGGACTGCCCGCCGGGACAATGGTGTTCGGCGCCTTCACCACGCCCGATACCGCGCCCGGCGGGGCCCACTTCACCGGCGCCAACATGAGCGCCTCGCTGCAGGGCTCCTACTTGACCGCGCTCATCGGAAGCATCAAGCTCTCAGCCGTCTCCGCGCTGATCGCCACAGTCGTCAGTCTGCCGATCGCCCACGCGGTCGTGACCTCACGATTCCGCGCGCTGCGCGAGGCGATCCTTGCGGGCGCGGGCGTACTGGCGAATTTCGGCGGTGTGCCCCTCGCCTTCGCATTCGTGGCGACACTCGGCAACGCCGGGGTGCTGACCACCCGCTTCGATCTCCTCGGACTCGGCTGGAATTTGTACGGCTTCTGGGGCCTGACCCTCGTCTACCTCTACTTCCTGATTCCGCTCATGGTGCTCACACTGGCCCCCGCTCTGGAGGGGCTGCGGCGGCACTGGCGTGAGGCTGCCCACAACAACGGCGCCAGTTCCTTCAGGTACTGGACGCACGTCGCCCTGCCGATTCTCATGCCATCGCTGCTCGGTGGCTACGTCTTGCTGTTCGGCACCGCGTTCAGTGCCTACGCCACCGCCGCCGCGATGGTCGGCAGCTCGGTACCACTGGTCACCATGCAGATCGCGGACGCGCTCTCCGGCAACGTCCTGGTCGGCGAGGGCAACGTCGCCTTGGCGCTCGGTGTCGACATGGTGCTGGTCGCAGGGCTCGTCATGGCCATTCAGGTGCCCTTGCAGCGTAGGAGCGCGCGATGGCTCGCTTGAACCGAACCGGATACGGGCGGGGTGCCGTGCTGCTGCTCACTGGTGTGTACTTCCTCGTCCCGATCGCATGCGCCATCAGCTTCAGCGTCGGAATCGGCGGCCCCCGCCAGACTGTCGGCTTCGACGCCTACACCGGCATTTTCAACGCCGACGGCTTCACAGCCAGTCTCACCCTGACCCTGAAACTGGCCACAGCCACCATCGCGCTCGTTCTCGGTCTGCTCGTACCGGCCTTGGTCACGGTGCGGCTGGCCGCTCCTCGTCTGCGCGTGCTCGTTGAGATCGTGTGCATGCTGCCGTTGGTCGTGCCCGCCGTCGCCCTGGTCGCGGGGATCAGCACGGTGCTGCGCTGGGGGCCCGACCACTTCGCCGGCACACCCCTTTTCCAGCTCATGGTTGCGCTCCAGGCCCCGGAATTCCCGCTCGTCCTGGTGTTCGCCTATTCGTTGATGGCGCTGCCGCTGGCATACCGCACGCTCGGCACAGGGCTGTCGGCCGTCGACCTGCGCGTACTCGTCGAGGCCGCACGGTCCTGCGGGGCCTCATGGCCGCGCACCCTCGCCCACGTGGTGCTGCCCAACCTTCGCGGGGCACTGCTCAACACAGCGTTCCTGACCCTGGCACTCGTGCTCGGCGAGTACACCGTCGCAGCGGTTCTCGGCTACCAGCCGTTCGCCGTATGGATCGTCGCCATCAGCGGCGCGCAGGCCCAGATGTCGGTGGCCGTGTCGATGGTCGGCCTCCTCGGCACCTGGGTTCTGCTGCTGGCGATCAGCGCCACCGGACGCACGCGCCTCCCCAAGGAGACCTCATGACCGACCTTCTCACCGATCCGACCACCGTCGGCCCGACCCGAGCCGGCTCCACCGTGGAGTTCCGGGGGCTGCGCCGCACCTTCGGCACCACGACGGCACTGGACGGACTGGACCTGGACGTCCGCCCCGGCGAACTCCTGGCACTGCTCGGCCCGTCCGGCTGCGGCAAGACCACCGCACTGCGCACGGTCGCCGGCTTCGAACGACCTGACGCGGGCAAGGTACTGGTGGACGGCGAAGACATCACGCGTGTTCCCGCACATCGCCGTGACGCGGGCATGGTGTTCCAGTCGTACAGCCTCTTTCCGCACATGAACGCCCTCGACAACGTCGCCTTCGGGCTGCGGATGAGCGGGACGGGCAAAGCCGCGCGGCGGACTCGCGCCGCGGAACTCCTGGAACTGGTGGGGCTGGCGCACCACGCCGCCCGCTACCCGCGCCAGCTCTCCGGTGGTCAGCAGCAGCGCATCGCGCTGGCCCGGGCTCTGGCCCTGCGGCCACGCGTCCTGCTGCTCGACGAGCCGCTGTCGGCGCTCGACGCACAGGTACGGCAGTCACTGCGCGAGGAGATTCGTCGTCTCCAGCAGCAACTGGGCATCACCACACTGTTTGTGACGCATGATCAGGAAGAGGCCCTGTCCATGGCCGACCGGGTCGCGGTGATGCGCGCCGGAAGACTGGAGCAGTGCGCACCGCCCGCAGAGCTGTACGAACACCCCGCGACCACGTTCGTCGCCGAGTTCGTGGGAGTGATGAGCCGTATACCGGCCAGGCCGGGGGCGGACGGCGGGACTGTATGCGCGTTCGGCCGCACGCTGCCGGTGCGCGGGATGCTACCGGGCTTGGCCGGAGCCGACGGCGAAAGCGGCGAACTGGACGTACTGGTACGCCCTGAAGCAGTCGGGGTCACGACGGACGGCGATGGCACTTCCCGGATCGTGGGCGCAGCCTTCCTGGGCGCGACGACCCGGCTGACCGTACGCCTGGCCGAAGGCACCGAGGTGATGGCAGATGTGCCGACTCACTCGACGGCCGGACTCCCCGTCGGTGCGACGGTGACGCTGACGCTTCCCGACCGGCCGGTGTTGGTGGATCGCCACCGCCAGCCAGACGGCCGCGGCGATGGAAGCTGACACCTGCAGCACGGCCGCGGCGATGGACGCTGACGTCTCCAGCACGGCCACCGCAATGGAAGCCGACGCCTCCAGCCACCTCTGCCACCCGACGCCACCTTCGTCTCGGACCCGCCCCGCCGACCCTGCCGGCATTCGATGCGAAGAGCCTCCACTTCCACCCGATCGCCACGCACCGGAGAAACATCCATGAACCACCGCAACCCCACCGCCGGCCGTCCCGCTGCCGTGCTGTTCGACATGGACGGCACGCTCGTCGACACGGAGCGGCTGTGGTGGGCCGCAGTGCAGCAGATCGCAGACGCGATCGGGCGGCCCCTGACCGATGCCGACACGCCTCACGTGCTCGGCCGCCCGGCGGCGCACACCGCGGCTCACCTCCACCGCACCGGCGGCCCTACGGCCCCCGGCCCCGGCGTGCTTGCCACCGACCTGGACGCGGCGTTCGCCGCTCTGGTCGCCCAGGACGTCGTCCCCCGTCCGGGCGTACTGCGCCTGCTGGACGAACTGGTCGCAGCCGAGGTCCCCACGGCGATCGTCTCCGCGTCACCGCGCCATGTCGTCGACCTCGTCCGCAAGGCCCTGGGCGAAGAGCGGTTCACCTTGACCTTCGCCGTCGAGGACACCGCCCGCACCAAGCCGGCGCCCGATCCCTACCTCGCGGCGGCCGCCGCCCTCGGCGTTGATCCGGGCGCCTGCGTGGTCGTCGAGGACACGCCCACGGGTGTCGCCGCGGCCGAGGCCGCCGGGTGCGCCGTGCTGGCCGTTCCCTCCACCGTACCGATCCCCTCCGTGGCGGGGCGGATGGTCATCGACTCTTTGGAGGGGGCAGATCTGCGTCTGCTCGCGTCCCTGCCCACTGCCACGAAGGGGAATTGACACCATGGACGACATCCGCCACGTCGTGGTCCTCATGCAGGAAAACCGAAGTTTCGACCACTACTTCGGCACGCTGAACGGCGTGCGCGGGTTCGATGACCGTCAAGCACTGACGTTCCCGAACGGCGACAGCGTCTTTCGCCAACCCGCCCTGTCCCGCACCGACGGCGGCGTCCTGCTGCCCTACCGGATGGACTCCACGAAGTTCAACGCGCAGAACGCCGACGGCCTGCCCCACGACTGGGAGTCCGGACACGACGCCATCAACAACGGCGCGATGAACCGCTGGACCTCCGCCAAGGGTGAGCAGAGCATGGGCTATCTGACCCGTGAGGACATCCCTTACCAGTACGCGCTCGCCGACGCGTTCACCCTCTGCGACGGGTACTTCTGTTCCCTGGCCGGACCCACCAGCCCCAACCGCCTCTACCTGTGGACCGGCACGGTCGGCCCGGGGCGCGACGGCACCACCGGGCCGTGGATCGACAACACTCCGCTGCCCGAGAGCCCGGTATGCGACTGGACAACGTACGCGGAGCGCCTGTCGGCGGCTGACGTCTCCTGGCGCGTCTACCACACGCCCGGACTCGACGAGCGTGACGGCAACTATGAGGACAATGCTCTTGAGTACTTCAGCCAGTTCCATGCCTTCGACAAGGACGACCCGCGCTACATCAACGCGATGACGAAGTGGGACCTTGCGGCCTTCGATGCGCACTGCAAGGACGGTACGTTGCCGACGGTGTCATGGCTGGTCTCGCCGTACCTGTTCTGCGAGCACCCGACCGCCAGCCCCGCCTACGGCGCGCACTGGGTCAACACCGCCCTTCAGTCGGTGTTCGCCAACCCCGAGGTGTGGCGGCACACCGTCTTCCTCGTGATGTACGACGAGAACGACGGCTACTTCGACCACGTCGTGCCGCCCTTCCCACCCGCGGGCACCCCCGAGGAGTTCGTGGACGGGCAGCCGATCGGGCTGGGCAACCGCGTGCCGCTATGGGTGATATCCCCGTGGTCGCGCGGCGGCTGGGTCAACTCCCAGGTCTTCGACCACACCTCCGTGCTGCGCTTCCTGGAGCTCGTCACCGGCGTGCGAGAACCCAACATCTCGCAGTGGCGCCGCGCCGTTTGCGGAGACCTCACCAGCTGCTTCGATTTCACCCGGCCCGACTACTCGATCCCCACGCTCCCCGACACCCGCGCACTGATGGAGCAGGCCGACGCAGCGCAGGAACTGCCGCCCGTGCGGCTTCCGGCCCCAGGCACACAGGACATGCCGACGCAGGAACCCGGCGGTCCTCGCCCACAGAGGCCGCTGCCCTACCGCCCATGGGCCGACGTCGCGCTGGACCGCGCCACCGGCAAGGTCACCTGCACCCTCACCAACGAGGGAAGCGCGGCCTTCCACTTCACAGTGTTCCCCAACATCGTCAGGCCGTTCGCCGGAACACCGCTCACCGTCGCGCCGCGGAGCACCGCCACCTATGAATGGGACGCCGTACGCACCGGCGGTCGCTACGACTTCACCGTCCACGGCGCAGACGGATTCGTCTGCCGCTTCGCAGGGACCGTTGCCGCGGTCGATCAGAACGAGGCTGCCGCGCCTCAGGTGACAGCGGTCCTGCAGGGCAGCAAGCCGGAGAACGCGTCGGTCGCGTTGCTGCTGGCCAATGAGGGTGGGACGGCAGCGCGCTTCACCGTCACCCCGAACGACCCCGGCGGCGTGGCACTCACTCGGCTGGTAGGCCCACGCGAGAAGGTCCCCTTGACCTGGCCCACGGAGGGCGGGCGGTATGACATGACTGTCACGGCTGATGGTGACACCGGCTTCGTCCGGCGATATGCCGGGACAGTGCACGCGACCCCGGACGCGACGCCGGACCTTTAGGTTTCCGACGTCATCGGGTCCGGACCGGCGCTCATGAAAGATTTCAGTGCGCGCCGGCGTTGCCGGGACCCGGCGCCGGACAAGGCAGGACCCGCTCCAGGCGCGGGCCCTGTCCTGTCGCGCGGGTCGGACGTAGCGGGCCTGACCTGAGCGCGTTCGGCGTTGCCCGGCGCGGTGGCCGAGTGAGGCCGGGGGAGATGAGCCGTTTGGGCTCGCCAGGCGGGGGAGGTATCAGAAGAGAGAGCTGGGTCCAGGCGGATTCACGGGACACGAGCCGCAACGGCACGCCATCAGTCCGCGGGCTCGGTGAGCATGCGTCGCCCGGCGGAGCCGGTTCCGTGGTGGAGGAGGGAGGCGGCGCCGTCGGCTCCCACCGTGTCGCCGATGAGGCTTTGTTCGACGCTGAACTGGCGCAGGGCGCGCCCCCGGTTCACGGACGAAGGACCGGGAAGTCGGCCCCGGCCCAAAGAGCACGGACCACGGCGGGCCTGTCGTCGGTGGGGTCATCGTCGGTGCTCCATATTTTGGCCTGGGCCGTGGAGTTGTTGACCGATGGCCAGCCCGGGTTTCCGGTGGAAGCGAAATCGGACCACGCACGCACCATGCGACGTGCCAGTCCATGGTCTGCGGAGGTGGGTGCGCCGCCGATGAGGAATGCCAGGCAGTCGCTGTCCAGGTTGCCGAAGGCGAACGGGATGTCCGCACAGTGCCAGGCCCGTACGACCCCGTGCGGGCCGGTGCGCCGACGATCGAAACGCGACAGGAACGCCCGGCCGCCGGCTTGGGCATGAAGCTCGGCGAGTCGGTTGCTGTACTCGCCGAACAGCAGATCACCGAAGACGGCGAGGTAGACGTCGAGCACCGGGGCATGGGGCATCGCGGCGCGATAGCCGGCCACCAGGCCGTCAGGAAGGCCGAAGTCTTCAGCGAAGAGAGCAAGCTGTTCATCGGTGGTGATCTTGGCACTGCTGCCGACGGCGTCGAGCAACCAGTACTCCTCCGTGGTGTGGCAGACCAGCAGGTCCACTCCCAGAGTCGCGCCGGCGGCCATCCCCGTGAGGGGGTCGGTGGTCAGGACATCGCCGTCAAGGACTGGGGCGTAGAGCGAGGGGTCGTAGTGGCGGGATCCGGAGGCCGAGTCATGCCGGTAGTCGTCGATCACCTGGTCGGAGGCGGTGATCAGGGCCTGGGGAGTCACAGATGTCAGGCCCTCGGGTGTGGCGGGGCAGCCCGCCGCCGCAGCGACCTCGCGAGTGGTTGCCGCAGCGATTTCGAGCGTGTAGCAAGGGCTGGCGGCGCTGTGGGCGATGGCACGGTGGAACAGGCCACGGGCGCGATCCATCACCATCAGGCAGGCAACCGATGCGGCCCCGGAGGACTGGCCGGCGACCGTGACGTTGTCCGGATCGCCACCGAAGGCGGCAATGTTCTCACGAACCCAGCGCAGGGCGGCGACCTGGTCGAGCAGGCCCCGGTTGTCCGGGTAGGTGGTTGCTTCGCCGGCCGGGATGTGACCGAAGCCCTCGAAGCCGAGCCGGTAGTTGAGAGTGACCACGACCAGACCGGCGCGGGCCAGCGCGGTGCCGTCGAAGTCGGGTTGGGCTGAGGACCCGAAGGTGTAGGCACCACCATGGATCCAGACCAGGACGGGCAGGCGGCCGCCATCCGGGGCCGGAGTCCAGACGTTGACGGTGAGGATGTCCTCGTCGTCGGGAGACCACACGGGTGCGCCGGGCAACTGCGCCGACTGCGGGGCGATGGGCCCGAATTCCGTGCAATCCCGCACTCCGGTCCACGCCGGTGCCGGGAGAGGTTCCAGGAACCGGTTGGCGCCGAACGGCGGGGCGGCGTACGGGATGCCAAGGACGGCGACGATGTCGGCAGAGGCCCGAAAGCCCTGGGCCGAACCGTTCTTCGTCTTGAAGGTGTCCATGAAGACTGCCTCTCGCTACACGCCAGATCACCGGGGGCTTCAGCTTCGCATCGCAAGGCGCACCAGGACCAACATCAAAATCATGATGATTGACGCATCAGTGATGTCAATTCCCCGCTGCTACCACGGCCTACTGGGGGGCTCTCGTATTCAACTATCGTCAGTTCCCCGAGGGGCCAGCCTTCTGGTGACCGTGTGTGGCCCCCGGGGCGTATCGGCTCCATGTCCGGCCGATCTCGTTGCGGAGCCGAGTGGTGGTTTTGCTGTGGTAGCCGAGGCGTCTGCAACGACGGGGGCGCGCACCTCCCGCAGTTGTTGCCGGATGGCGGCGCCGAGGTCGGCTGCGGCCAGGACGCCCACCTGGATAAGGAATGCGGACCTCAATCCCGATGCCCGTCAACGGGTGCCTTCAGCAGCCGGTCCAACTCGTTCCCGGCCTCGTCGTACCCGGCGTCGGCGATCCGTTGCAGCTCGCGCAGATCGCCGGTCGCGGCCGCGCGCCGAGTGAGCAGGAACCCGGCGTGCCTGGACCCTTCGTCCAACAGCTCGCTCAGCTCCTCGTAGTCGCCAGTTGTGTCGGCGAGGCCGGCCAGCCGGTCCAAAGCGGTCTCATTCCCCTCATCGGCCAGCTCGCGCAGGGTCTCCCGATCGAAATTCATGTTCGTCATGACGCCATGCTGCAACCCTGCCCCAGGGGAAGGGTCAAGTGGAACTATGGCCGGGTGATCACCATCGGGCAGCTGGCCAGGTACGTCGGAGTGTCGATCAAGACCATTCGCGTGTATCACGACAAGGGGCTGCTCCCCGAGCCCGACCGCGATGCGTCCGGCTACCGGCGGTACGGTGCGAACGATGCCATCGACCTGATCAAGATCCGGACACTCGCCGAAGCCGGTGTCCCCCTGGCCCGTATCCGGGACCTGAGATCAGCGACCGACGAGGAATTCCGGCAGGCGCTGCGCGAGATCGACGACGAGCTCACCGCCCGTATCCGTGGCCTGCGGGCAACACAGGGGCGCCTGCACCAGCTTGCCGCAGGGCATCTGGCACCGCTGCCCACCGAGGTCGATGCCCATCTGAAGCAGCTGGCCCGCTGGGGATTCACACCTCGGTGGGTGGACCTGCAACGCGACCTGTGGATCCTCGTGTTCGCCACCCACCCGGACCGCGCGATCACACTGTTTCACGACCAAGCCGAGACCCTGGCCGACCCGGTACTGCGGCAGCTCTTCCTCAGCTATGACCACGCGCACGACCTGAAAGCCGACGATCCCCGCATCGACGACCTGGCCCGCCGGATCGCCGATGCGACCCGGGAACGCTACGGACCCGACGAACTGCCCGAGTTGGACGCAGCCTCCGAGATTCCCGCTCTCATCCAAAGCACGGTCCGGGCCTCGTCCCCGGCATGGCAGCGACTCGACACGCTCATTCGCGCACAGCTGGACGCGTGACTCGACGTGTACAGACGCACGGTCCCGGCCGCGCGCGGAATTCAGTCAGCGTTGCCGCAAACGACGGGGCGAACGTTGAGGGGACCTCCACGGCCCGGCGACCCAATGACCCTGTCCCTCCCCTCGTAGCGTGGAGTCCGTGATTGCAGGGGAGGTTGGGGTTCATGGGGTCCAAGCAACGGACGTACACGCCTGAGTTTCGAGAGGGTGCTGTACGCATAGTGATCGGGACGGGCAGGCCGATCCCGGAGGTGGCCGAGGAGCTCGGCGTGCACTCGGGCACGCTGCACAGTTGGGTGTCGCGGTGGCGGCGCAACGGGTCGGCGTCGTCGGACCGGCCGGCCGAGCCTGCACCGGGCGGGCGGATGCGGGAGGCCGAGCGCGCCGAGCTGGAGCGGCTGCGGCGGGAGATGGGTGAGAAGGACAAGCGGATACGCGAGCTGGAGATGGAGCGTGATGTCCTCAAGCGATGCATGGTCCTCTGGGTGAAGTGACCGGGACGGACCCGGCCGCCCTGGCGGTGTTCATCGGTAACCAGAGGGCCAAGTACCGCGTCCCGCACCGTCTGGCCTGCAGGGCTCTTGGGGTGTCGGAGTCCTGGTTCTACAAGTGGCGCGACAGGCCCGCCACCGTGCGGGAGGTCCGGCGCGGCCAGCTGGCCGACGTGGTCCGGCAGATCTTCGAGGACTCCGGCGGCACCTACGGTTCCCCGAAGGTCTGGCTCCTCCTGGTCCGGGCGGGCTGGCGCGTCTCGGTGAACACCGTCGCCCGTCTGATGGCCGAACTCGGGCTGGCGGGGCGCAAGGTCCGCCGCCGACGCGGACTGACCCGGCCCGGCAAGCGGCCGGCGGCCCCGGACTTCGTGCGGCGGGACTTCACCGCGGACGCTCGGGACCAGGTGTGGTGCGGCGACATCACGGAGATCGTCACCGGTGAGGGCAAGCTCTACCTGGCCACCGTCATCGACTTGTTCTCGCCCCGACTGCTCGGCTACGCGAGGGGCGGGCGTCACGACGCGGAGCTGGTCGTCGCGTCCTTGAACATGGCCGCGGCCGCCCGGGGCGGCGATGTGAAGGGCGTGATCTTCCACAGCGACAGGGGCAGCGAATATCAGTCCCGGCGCTTCCGGTGGGCCTGTCGGCGCCTGGGCGTGACCCAGTCCATGGGCCGCGTCGGGTCGTGTTTCGACAACGCCGTCAGCGAGGCGTTCAACAGCGTGCTCAAGGTCGAGTACGTCCACCGGCACACGTTCGCCACCCGCACCGAGGCCCGGCTGCGGATCGCAACCTGGATCACCGGCTTCTACAACACCCGGCGACCACACAGCGTGTGTGGATATCAGAGTCCGATCGACTACGAGCACGACCACCGGACCGACTCCGCCATGGAGCTGGCCGCTTAGAAGATCTCCACAGTTCGAGGGGATTGACAGTGCGGAAGAAGGCGTACGTGATCCTCGACGGCACCGTACTGCCGATCGACCGCATCGCCGCCGACCGCCCGTACTACTCGGGGAAGAAGAAGCACCACGGGATGAACGTGCAGGTCCTCGCGGATCCAGCCGGCCGCCTGATCTGGGCCTCGGACGTGCTACCCGGAGCCGTGCACGATCTGACCGCGGCCCGGACCCACGGCATTCCCGCCGCTCTCGCCGCTGACGACGTCAAGTGCTGGGCTGACAGGGCGTATCAGGGCGCAGGCCCTGCTGTCCGCGTCCCGTTCCGGGGCAAGAACCTGCGCGGCTGGCGTCGCCTTCACAACCGCGATCACGCCAAGATCCGCAGCCCCGGCGAACGCGCTATGGCCACCCTCAAATGCTGGCGCCTCCTGAGGAAGCTCCGCTGCAGCACCACCCGGATCACCGCCGTCGTCCGTGCCGTCGTCGCACTCGAACTCGCCGCCTGATCACGATGGAAAAGGCTCAGTTCCATGGCTTCTCGCGCAGATTTATATAATCGCCCAGAACAAGCCCGAAACGGCCAGCCTCGTCACCGAAACCGCCCAGGGCATCACCGACCCCGACACCCGCGCCCACGCTCTGACTTCCGTGGCTGAGGCCTTGGTCGGTGCGGCGCAGGGCGGGGATGCCGCTGCCCTTGTCGACGAAGCTGCCGCAGCCGCCCGGGGCATCACCGACCCCGACACCCGCGCCTACGCTCTTGCTTCCGTGGCCGAGGCCTTGGCCGGTGCGGGGCAGGGCGGGGAGGCCGCTGCCCGCGATACGACGCGAACCGCCGGACCGGAAGTACAGACTCGAACGGGACCCGAGACACCGCCTCCAGCACGGATTCCCTCAGCCCACCGCCCTCCCTGTCAGCCCACTCGACATCGACCAGATCCAGGTCCATCGCCACTCCCGGCTCCGCATACCTGCCGAAAGCGACCGTGACGGGTACAGCGAGAACGAGACCAGAGAAGTGAGATCAAACCGCATGAACGAGGCAAACCTCGCCGCTAAGAACGCGACGCAATGAGAATCCGCCAGCGCGAACGAGAACGAGTGAGAATCCGACAGCTTCAACGCGACAGGACACTGGGGCGTATCGCGGTCGATATCGGATCCGACTTCCATCCGACATCGACCGTGAGATTCCGACACGGGATCTGAGATCCCACAAATGGTGTAGGATCTCGCGGCTCGTGTCATCGAGCGCAGACCTGACCAGCGCGTTTCTGGGCTGTCTTGGCCCGTGCCGGCGTGCCCGTGTCTCAAGCAATGGGCATTTCCTTGTGGATGTCTTCTGCAGCCATCCGCTCTGCCCACTCCCGATATTGTTCGTCAGACGGCTCGTCGGCTGGCGCCCTGCGCAGGCTGCCAACCAGTGCCGGGATCGGTCACCACAGTTCTGGGTCAGGGGCGTTGATTTCGTCAGCGTCCGAAAGGACCTCCTGGAGCACGGCGTTGGCCTGGGGATGCTCCGAGTCACTGTCGCCCCCGATGCCGAGGACGATCCGGGCGAGGCCCGCGTCGATCGCTTTACGGGCAAGGGGCCCGGCATGAGCGCTGTCCTGCCGAAGCCGCCGGAAGATCAGCTCTCGAAGCGGCTGCACTGTTCCGTGGTCGACCGCAGTGAAGGCGTGCTCATCAGCCTGGGCGTGGTCGCCTGCGTCCTCGGCGACCAGCATGGGCACTCGAGTCCAGCCTGCCTCGACGCCTTCCTTATGGATCCGCATGGCCTCCTCGTCGTCACCTTCCTGAAGATGAAGGCGGACAAGGTCGCCGTAGTCATCGATCAGCCCGGCGTCGACGGCCTTCTGGAAGTAGACCTTGGCGTTGGTCAGGTCGCCCGCCGCCTCATAGCGGTAGGCAAGCCGGGGGTACGCGTAGATGTCGCCGATTGCCGCGATGCGTTCGGTCCATTCGGCGGCTTCCTTGAAATGCCTGTCCTCGGCCAGCAGGAACACCAGGCTCTGCATGGCGTCCGGATCGCCGGCTTCGGCGCCCAGCCGGTAGAAGCGCTCGGCGTCAGCCCGGCGTCCGTCCTCCTCATGCCGCTGCCCAATGCGGTTGTAGGCGTCCACGAACCCTCTCTCGGCCAGCTCGTCCCAGATAGCAACGGCGGCCTCTTGGTCTCCGGCGCCCTCCAAAATGCGCGCCCTTTCCTGTTTGACCAGGAAGTCCGGCCAGCCCTCGAGGGCGCTGGTGTCGCCAAGGCCGACAGCCTGGCGGTAAAGGACTTCAGTGCCGTCCCAGTCGCCGGCTTTTTCCTGCTGCTGTCTCGCCAGGCGGATCAGGGCGCGCGTGCTGCCGTGCTCGGCGGCACGATGAAGCAGGTGGTGGGCCCATTGGAGGCGGTGACGGTCTTCAGCGGCTTCGGCGAGGTTGGTTAGGTCGTCGGGGTGGGTGAGGTGGGTGTGGGCGGCGTGCCAGAAGGACGCGGGCGGGCAGAGCCGTCTTCGAGCGCGGCGGCCATGCTGTTCGAGGTAGTCGGCCAGACGGAACACCGGACCCGGACCTGTCGGCGTGCTTGCGGTGCTCTTGGCCGGTGTGGGCGGGCGCCTGGGAGGACGGGGGGTGGCGTGGCGGAGGGGGGCTTGTTTGCCGTGGACGGGCCGGGCGAGTTCGGCGAAGGCGCGCTCGGCCCAGTCGTCGGTGAGCTGGTTGTAGTCAGCGTCGGTGAGGTAGTCGATCGCGGCGTCGGTCAGGAAGGTCTGGGGGAGGTGGAGGCTGACGCCGAGGCGGCGTGCGTCGATCGCGGCGTCCAGGAGCGCTCGGGCGGGAGGGGTGGCCTGCTGATAGCGGCGCAGGAGTTCCGGGGCCCCGGCCAGGTCCTGGGCCACTCGTCCGTCACCGGCCCGGGCGAGGGCGTCGGCGAGGAGATGGTCGCCGGCTTCGGCGAGCGCGGTCGCGGCGGCCAGCGCGGCGGCGTCGAAGCTGTCGGGGACAGCCAGGGTCCGCCCGGCGAGGAGTTCCCGGACCCGGCTGTGCGGGTCGGGCTCGCCTGGTATGCGCAGGACGGTGTACTGGTGGGCGTATTCGGGCCAGAGCGTGCCCAGTACGAGCACCGGGCCTCGCCCGGTGTCGGTGAGGAGCTGGTGCACCGCGGCGGTGATCTGTTCACCGACATTGGAGTCGCCGAGGTAGTGCTGGGCCTCGTTCAGCCACACCACTGTCTGCGGCCCGACACGGTGCAGCTCCTTGAGCACTGCTTGTGTGCGGGTCGGGTCGAAAGGGTGCCACAGCCGCCACCCCAGCGATGCGAGCGGTTGAACGGCCTCCCAGCACGCCCTTGTCTTCCCGGTTGAGGAGCCGCTGACCAGCACGACCATTCCGCTCCGGCCGGCCGCCGCATTCTGCACTACGATGCCCAGCATCCGGTCATGCTCTCTGGGTACGTACCCGGGTAGCACTCGACCTGCCAAAGCGCCGGTATCCGCAGGGATTCTGCCGGGCCCGGCAGGGTGCACCTCCAGATCGTGCGGCTCCCACGCCCTGATCGGCCTGCCCGGCCCCCGCCCCGCACAACTGTCCGCCCCCGGTGCCCCGGTCGCGAGCCGCTGCAACTCAAGCAGCTCGTTCACGGGCAGCTTCAGCACACGGGCCAGCGCGGCCACGGTCTGCGCGGACGGAACATCCCCCCGGGGCGAGAGCGCCGCCGACACCGTCGTGCGCCCCAGTTCCGCCCGGGTGGCGAGCTGCGTCTTGTTCATCCCAGCCGTGGCCAGTGCGTCGGCCAGGCGGCTACGCAGCTCGGCCCGCGCCAAGACCTGGCCATCCAAATCCTCCTGCACGCCTCTGCCCCCCCTGGTGGTGTGTTCGCCAGTGTTCATCTTTGTCCTGGCGAACCATGACGCACGCCGATTCCGCGACTTTCGATCACGTCAACCCACCACCGCCATCAGGAGCTTGCCGTGACTATCGCTGTCCTTCTCCTCACCACCGCACTCGTCATCATCGTCGCACTGCTGACCGCAGCCGCCGCGGCCAAACTCGCCCGGCTCGACGGCGCCACCTACCCCACGGCTCTCACCCGCGCCGCCACCGCCTTTGCCGCCGTCATCACCCTCGCCACCACAGTGACCGCGGCCATCACCACCCTCCTCACTTGAGACCCGCCACTCCCTGGAGTATTTGTCAGCGGACGATCGCCATGGAGTCGCAGACCTCAGCAGATCGACGGATGCTGATGTCCACGGGAGATGCTCTACAACCTTGTCGCCCGGTAGTCGCAGGCGTGGCAGTCGTGTGAGGGCCGCCGCCGGGCTGGTGCTCAGCGCGGTATCCGCGGCAGTGCCGACATCGTGTGGAGTCACCCGAACAAATGACGGGCTTGACCTGCTGTCCTGTCGTGTTGGGCTTGTCTGTGGATCTTGTGCTGAGCTGCGGGGTTGCCAGGTTCGATGAGAACGCTCGGCTTGGGACTCTCAGCGCATCTGGTTTCTGCGGAATCCACGGCGAGTTCGTGATCACCAGGGGACGACGCCGTCGTTCTCGAAGAACGAACCGGTCGGGCCGCCGTTGGGCAGCGTGGCGAGCCGGATCGCCGTGGTCGCGCCCTGTTCAGGAGTGCGGGGCCCTTGGAAGCCTGTGAAGTCGGTCGCGACCAGGCCCGGGCAGGCGGCGTTGATCAGGATGTTCGTACCGGCGAACTGCCGGGCGTACTGCACGGTGAGGGCGTTGAGGAACGACTTCGACGGCGCGTAGGCCGCCATGATCGGGCCGATCTCGATGTCCGGGTCCGATTGCCGGGCCAGGGAACCGACGCTGCTGGAAACGTTGACGATGCGTGGCGAGGCCGAGCGCCGCAACAGCGGCAGCATCGCGTTGGTGACCCGGACGACACCCATGACGTTGGTGTCCACGACCGTGCGGAGCACCTCCAGGTCGAGCGAGGTCGGGTCCTGCACCCACCCCGGGCCCATCTCGCCCGAGATGCCGGCATTGTTGACCAGGGCGTCCAGACGCCCGGCCAGCCGTTCGATCAGTTCCGCGGCATCAGTGACGCTCTGGTCGTCGGTCACATCCAGCGGTACCCCGAACGCGTCCACGCCGACGGCGCGCAGCTCCCCGACGGCGGTTTCGCGCCGGGCCGCGTCGCGGGCTCCCACGCCCACGCGGTACCCGAGGCTGCCCAGCCCGGCCGCGATCTCGTACCCGATGCCCTTGTTCGCGCCGGTCACCAGCGCGATCATCGTTTCGCTCATGCTGATGATGTTGGCTCGCGGACGAGTGGCGCGGCCAACACCGTTACGGTGCCCTGTCATACCTGCCGGGTATCACCGCGTATGCTGCGGCCGTGGACACCCTGGAGACCCGCGAGTTGAGGTACTTCGTGGCTGTCGCCGAAGAACTGCACTTCGGACGCGCCGCCGAGCGCCTCGGCATGGCCCAGCCGCCGCTGTCGCGGGCGATCCAGCAGCTCGAGCGGCGCCTCGGGGTCCGCCTGCTGCAGCGCAACCGCCGCGGTGTCCGCCTGACCGGTGCCGGAGAAGTGCTGCTGCACGAGGGCCGGGCGGCCCTCGACGCGACCGCTGCCGCCGCTCGCCGCACCCGGCGCGCGGGAGGTGCCGACAGCCCTGGCGGCCCCCACGGTCGGCTGGTCCTTGCGGTGAAGGCCGCCGCGTCGCACGAACTGCTGCGGAAGCTTCTCGACGCCTACGCGGCCGAGCCCGGCAGTGCCGAGATCGAGGTGCTGCTGTGCGGTCTGTGCGAGCAGGAAGAGCTACTGCGCGACGGACGTGCCGATGTCGCACTCATGCACGCGCCGTGGAACTCCCTCGCGGGGTTCGACAGCGAGACGCTGACGACCGAAGGGCAGGTCGCCATCCTGCCTGCCGGGCACCCGCTCGCCGCCCGCGAGACCTTGTCCCTGACCGATGTCAGGGATGTCCCGGATCTGCCGCTCGCCCGCTGGCCTACTCACGGCACCTACGCACCCGGCCCGGGCCCCGAGATCCACAACCAGACGCAACTGGCTCAGCTGATCGCTCTCGGACGCACCGTGGCGGTCGTCCCCGACTCCGCCCGCTCCTGGCTGTGGGCCGAGCACACGGCCGTCCCCTTGACCGACGCACCTCCCGTCGTGACCCACATCGCCTGGCCCGCGCACAGCCGCTCCCTCGCCCTGGCCGGCCTGGTCCGCACGGCTGCACGGCTGTGACCGGGTCCTGCCGCGAACGCCCGGAATGCGGAGCGGTGAGGATCCGACAACACGGATGAGATCCGGTGAGAATTCGTCAGCTTCGGTGCGACAGAAAACCTGCGGATCTCAGGTAGATGGCACAAGTGCCAACCTGGTGCCATTGCAGTTGAGACTGTGCCGCGAAATCCTGGACCCTACAAAGGGCTTGTAGGTTCTCAGGCTCCGTGTCATGCGGCGGCGCTGTGACCTGCGGTTCTGTCTGGCGCCTCACGCCGTGTCATCCGCTGGCGTTCTCAGACCCGTGTCATTTCCTCTGCTGGCCCGGCAGGCTGCAAGCCGTTGACCTGGGCGTTCTCACGGCCTGACATCCAGATGACACGGCGACTGAGAAAATGACACGGGATTTGAGAACCTACAAAAGGGCTGCGTCAGGTCTGGGCCATATCGACGAAGCGTGAGTAGTGGCCCTGGAAGGCGACGGTAATGGTGGCGGTAGGGCCGTCGCGGTGCTTCGCCACGATCAGGTCGGCTTCGCCGGCGCGGGGGGAGTCTTTTTCGTAGGCGTCTTCACGATGGATCAGGATGACGACGTCCGCGTTGTCCTCGAGCGCGCCGGAGTCTCGTAGGTCGTTGAGCATCGGCTTCTTGTCGACGCGTTGTTCGGGTCTGTCAAACGAGCGGCCCTGTCTCACATTCGGTGGTGACGGAGCGTGCCGCTATCCGAGGAGGATGCGGTGGCGAAGAAGGGTGAAGCCTGCTCGTCCGTGCATCTGGCGCGCGATCCGCTTGGTCTTGGTGCTGACGCCCTCGGTGGGGCCGTTGCTGTACGGAAGCGTGAGCGCGGCGATCACTGCGTCCCGGTCTCGGTCCAGGCCCCGGGTGAAGGCGTGCAGGTGGGGCAGATCGGCGCCGCGGACCTGGACGATCCAGCGCGAGAGCCCGTCGGCGTTTTCTTCGCGAGACGTCAGGAGCTGTGCGAAGTCCACGATGTGGGCGGCCAGTTGGGTCATCGCGGGGCAGGCGTCGGTGAGCCGTGCCAGGAGGTCGTGATGTTCGGTCTTGAGGTTGTCGGGCCTGGTGAGGAGCATCCGGGCGAGGCGGCGTGGGGAGATGTGGCTGCGGTCGGCGTCCGCGCGGCCTTGGTTGATGTACTTGTGGAGGAGGTTGAGGCAGCCCTCGTAGCCGAGGGCCTTGATCTCTTCGAAGAGGTGCTTGACGGGGACGCCAGGGTCCTCGGCCCGGCGTTTGCGCAGGTGCTCGCGGTAGGGATCGACGAGGCTGGCGCGGTACTTGGGGACGCGGAGCATGCGCTCGGGCCGGTCGGCGCGGGCATAGCGTTTGACGGTGTTCAGGGCCAGTTCCAGGCGGCGGGCGCATTCGAGCAGGCCCACGCCCTGGTCGAGCAGACCGTGGACCTGGTGCCAGCGTTCCAGGGTGGTCTGGGCGCGGGGTCCGTCGTAGATAGGCGCGTCCAGTACGGTGGCCCAGCAGGTGCTGTGCGCCTTGACCTCGCTCAAGACGGCTTCGCACAGGTTGTGCCACAGATGCCACCGATCACTGACCTGCGTCGCACGGGGCAGGGCGCGGCGGATGGCCTCGGCGTAGGTCGCGGAGCCGTCGCGGCATACGACCTCGATGCCCGGATGTTCGCGTAGCCACGCCTCCAGGGTGTCGGCCGTGCGGTCGGGCAGCACGTCGATCCGCTCATGCGTCTCGGCATCGATGATCACGGTGGCGTAGCGGTGCCGCCGGCGCAGAGCGAAATCGTCGACGCCGATCACGCGGGGCGTCCGCCCTGCGTGCAGCGGGATGCGCAACAGGGTACGCAGAGCCGTGTGACGCGAGACGCCCGCCGCGAGTATCGCCAGCAAGCGTGCCCCCGCCCGGCCCACTAACTCCTTCACCACGGCCTTGACCTGCCTGGTCAGGCGGGTGGTGCGCCGTTGGTATCGGTCCAGGACTCCTGGCACCTGCTCGCGGAAGGTATGTCGGCAGCCGCGGGTGGGGCACACCAGACGCCGCACCCGCACACGGACCACCACCCGCCGCTCGTCGACCGGAACGTCAGCCACAGTCCGCCACTGATAGCCGTGCACCCGCCCCGACAACACCCCGCACACCGGACACGGCGCCATGTCCTGCGGCGTTCGCGCCCGCACCACGATCCGCTCACCCTCGTCGACCACGTCGTCTATGACCAGCGGGAACAGGCCCGAAAACACCATCTGGACAAGCTCGTTGACATCCATCACGCGAATGTCAACGACACGGCACGACGCTCCGTCACCACCGAATGTGAGACAGGGCCGAACGTTTTACAGTCCCGCCGCGGCGCAGAACCACAACCCGCGGCTGTGGCAGGTCATGCCTGTTCGTCTACTGGTTCCCGGAGTCGTGGGCCGCGCTGAGGATGAGATCCGTGACAGCTTGGGGGTGGGAGACCAGGGACACGTGTGAGGAGTTGATCTCCACCGTCTTGCGTGCGTGTGCGCGTTTGGCCTCGTACCGTTCGAGGTTCGGGTTGATGGCCCTGTCCTGTTTGCCGACGAGCACGTAGACGGGCTTGTCCCGCCAGGCCGCCGCGGTGAGCTTGTCGGTGAAGGCCGACTGCGCGATCGGGCGCTGTGTCGATGCCATGACGGACGCCTGCTGCTGGGAGAGGTCCTGCGCGAAGGCGGCGTGGAGTTTGGCGGGCTGGATGTACACGTCGGTGCCCGTGGTGCCGTCTCCGTTGCGGAACGGGACCTGTTTCAGCGCTTTGGTGAGCGGGGCGGCGGGGAACTTGCCGGAGAGGCTGGCGAAGGACTCTCCCTTGTCCGGCATGATCGCGTTGATGTACACGAGCGCTTTGACGTTGTCGACGCCGGTGGCTGCCTGTGAGATGACTTCGCCGGCGTAGGAGTGTCCGACGAGGACGATCGGTTCCTTGATGGTTTTGAGGAGACTGTTCAGGTAGGTCGAGTCCTGGGGTATGCCGCGCAGCGTGTTGGGCGGGGCGATGACCTGGTAGCCGTCCTGCTGCAGTCGCTGCACCACTGCGTTCCAGCTGGACCCGTCGGCGAATGCGCCGTGCACGAGCACCACGGTCGGCTTCTGGCCCGCCAGGGCCCTGCCGAGATCGTCTGCGGCGTGGGTCGGTACCACGGTCAGGGCGGAGAGGACCGCCACGGTGAGGGCCAGTCTGCCCTTGCCTGATATGAGGATTCCAGAGACGGTCATGTGCTTCCACTTCCTCGGCGTAGAAGGTGAACTTCGCCATTTCGGTGGCTTGGAACCGTGAGGATCGTGCGGAAGGAGTCGGCAGCGGCCGCCGCGACTGCCGTGTCCGGTCGGCGGCGTGAACCCGAAAGCAGCCTCCGACGCGGAAGTCGTGATGGTCCGCGTTCCACCGTGCTGCGGATCACGATTTTCGCTTCTCTGCGCTTGGCGCGCATTCGATTCCGCCGTCGTTGGCCGTGCGGCAGCGGGTGTCCTGCCCGCTTGACAGGCCGTCGCTGTTGGAGCGTGGGGTACTCGCCCAGTGAAGGGTACGGCTCCCGACGGCTGGCGCCGCGTCGCAGGTCGGGCCAGGGGCGTCTGATCTGGGAGCTCGGTGCCGCCGGTCACCGGTCAGGCTCAGGAAAGGACCTTGAGTACTTCCTGTGCCAGCGGCCCGGAGGACGCGGGGTTCTGCCCCGTGTGCAGGTTGCCGTCCGATACGAGGTACGACTCCCAGGCGGGACCACGGGAGTAGTTGGTGGGGAGCTTCTTCAGCTCGTCCTCCAGCAGCCACTTCGCGTCCTTGGCGAAGCCGACGCCTTCTTCTTCCTCGTTGCAGAAGCCCGTCACGCCGCGGCCCGCGAAGGGTGTGTTCCCGTTCTCGTCGCGGGTCGCGAGGATGGCGGCCGGTGCGTGGCAGACGATGGCGAGGGGCTTGCCCGAAGCGAGTGCCTTGCGGAGCAGTACGGCGGAGTCCGCGTCGAACGCGAGGTCCTCCATGGGGCCGTGGCCTCCGGGGTAGTAGACCGCGTCGTAGTCTTCGAGCCGCGCGTCCTTGATGGCGATGGGGTGACGGAGCTCCTCGGCAGACTCGATGACCGCGGTCTCCTTGAGCATGTTCTCCTCGCCTCCCGCGTAACGGGGCTGCAGGCTCATGGTGTCCACGACGGGGATAACAGCGCCCGGGGTCGCCACCGTGACCTGGTATCCGGCATCCGTAAAGATGCTGTAGGGTGCGACGAATTCCTCGGCCCAGTACCCTGTCGGATGGCGATGACCGTTCTCGAACGTCCAGTAGCTTGCACCAGTCATCACAAACAAAACTCGACCCACGACTACTCCTCCTCGCAATTTCGGACCGGGAAGAATTCACTCCTACTGAAGCTACCTCGGGCTGACAGGCGCGGCAACCGCAGGTCCGCACAATTCATTCCCGTAGCCTAAGACGCAAATTTGAACTAAATGCAGTCCGGATTCCGGAATATCGTGGCCGAGTAGGCGGATCGACGTGTGCTTAATTCTCAGATTTTCCAGTCGCGCCATCCAGGCTTCCAGGTTCTGAGTGCCTCGTCGATCAGGAAAGTAATGTGGTCCAGCCCGGTCCGGGATTCTAGAAACCCTTTGTGGTTATTCCCGGTGTTCTCTCGGTAGCGGTGGGCGAACTTGTAGTCGATTTCTTCGACCTTGAACACCTTCTTGTGCCAATCCAGACTCTCGTCGAGATTCGTGACTGATTGAAAAATCCTTGCTGACCAGCACGTTTCAGTGGGCGGCTGGGACCCGCACTCGGGGTCGGCGAGTTCAATGAGTCCAACACACTGATCAAGATCGGCGGTGGCTTCGGCTTTCTTACAGCAATTCTTGGCATGTACGAGCGTTCATAGGCCTGGTGAATGGGACGCGGGACCGGCACCTGATCCCGACGTGCGCCGACCCCGGCAGGAGCCTTGAGCGCCTTGCCCGCAACAAGTCGCATCCCATGTCGGTTACCTCGTCCACAGCGGGGCACCCTGAGCCCAGCTGGGTCGATGCAGTCAATTCTTCGCGTGGCCCGGTATTCCGATGAATCACTGGCGCTCAGATACAGGAGTTTGGCACGCAATTCACTCTTGATGGATTGCGTGCTCTGAGTTGCCGGGAGCCGTATGCGAGATCAGACTGGTCGCGAGATCCTCCGGAGAGTGGTGCACAAGCCGTCTTCGATATCAAGACCGCTGCTGGCACTGGCGGTTGGTAACGTAGAGGGTCGGGCCGCCGTCACCGAAAACAGCGTGGGATCCGCCTCGAGTCTCTGTGAGCAGTGGCGTACACGAATTCCCCTGCTGCCGCGCATTGGTTCCCCGCCGGACCCACGCGCGCCGCGGGCACCATGTAACGTGAAAGGAAGCACTCGTCGGAGCCAGTGTACGGGATGTACGGGATGTCGAGCGCGATCGGTCGAGTCTGCGCCGTGGCGCGGCTATCAATCAACGCGACATGATGACCAATCGTGCTGCTGCGACTGGCCTACTTGGGCATGGCGAACGCGTTCGTCATGCCCAAGCGCCCGCTACCGATGAACGATCGGGAAAAGGACGTGGAGATCCTCGCCCTACGCCACCACCTGTAAGTGCGGGAGCGCCAACTCGGAAAGGAGAAGGTGCGGTTCAGCCCGAGCGATCGGGCGTTTTTGCGAACAGGCACCGTTGTCGCGGATTCAGTTATCCATCAGTGGTAGATCGGGCAGCACCTTCTCGATGGTGATGGGGAAGTCGCGCACGCGCACGCCGGTGGCGTTGAACACCGCGTTGGCGACCGATGCACCGGCCCCGCAGATGCCCAGCTCGCCGACGCCCTTCGCGCCCAGGACGTTGGCCTTGTCGTCGTACCCGTCAAGGACGACGGCGTCGACGTCGGGGACATCGGCGTGGACCGGCACCAGGTATTGCGCGAAGTCCCGGTTGACGAAGGCGCCGGATCGCAGGTCGACCACGGCCTCTTCTTCGAGGGCCGCGCCGGCTCCCCAGATCATGCCGCCGATCAGCTGGGAACGGGCCGTCTTCGCGTTGAGCACGCGGCCCACCGAGAACACGCCGAGCATCCGCCGCAGACGGATCTCGGCGGTGTCCGCGTCGACCCCCACTTCAGCGAAATGGGCCCCGTAGGTGTTGATCGAGTAGTCCGAGTAGTTCGGATCATCGCCCATGAAGCGGGTACCGCCCTCCGCCTCGAGCCCTTTCGGATGGTTGCGTGCGACGATCTCGCTCAGCAACTCGGACGCTCTGCCGACAACCACGTTGCCGTCCGAGAACACGGCGTCTGCCGGGTCCAGGCCGTGCAGCGGAGAGCGCGTGTCGCCGCGCGCCGCGGCCAGGAGCTGCTCTCGCAGGGCCATACACGCGCCATGCACCGCATTGCTTGAGCTGGCGGCGCCCCACGAGCCGCCGGATCCCCAGCTGGTGGGAAACTCGGAACGCCCGAGCTCGATCCGCACCCGATCGGGCGGCAGTCCGAGCCCGTCGGACGCGACTTGAGTCAGGACGGTGTACGTGCCCGTGCCGAGATCGGTCATGTCCGTCTGGACGACGGCGGTGCCGTCAGCCTCCAACCGCACCCGCGCTGCTGCCAGCCCTTGGAAGTGCCCGCGGATGGCGGCCGACATGCCGTAGCCGACCAACCACCGCCCGTCGCGCATACTCGCCGGGGTGGCGGGGCGGTGCTCCCAGCCGAACCGGCGCGCGCCTTCGCGCAGGCACTCGACCAGGTGCCGGTCGCTGTACGGTACGTCTCGCTCGGGATCGATAGTGGGCTCGTTGAGGATCCGCAGCTCGACCGGGTCCTTCCCAAGCGCGTGGGCCAGCTCGTCCATCGCCGACTCGACCGCCAGCATGCCCGGCGCTTCCCCCGGCGCGCGTACGTCCGTCCCAGGCGGCAGGTCCAGCGGCGCAAGCCTGTGGCTGGTCAACCGGTGGGGTGCGGCGTAGAGGCTGCGGGTCGTGGCGGCGGTCTGCTCGGCGTACTCCACGTCGGGGTTGGTGTGCATGGTGACGTCATGGGCGATCGCGGTCAGCCGTCCGTCCTGCTCCGCGCCCAGTCGAACCCGCTGGCTGGATGTCGGCCGGTTGCCGACAAGTTGGAAGATCTGCTGCCTGGTCATCGCGACCTTGACCGGTTGACGCAACTCGCGAGCGGCGAGCGCCGCCAGGATCGTCTCGGAATGGATGCCCAGCTTGGAGCCGAATCCCCCGCCGACGAAGGGGGTGACGATGTGGACCCGCTCCGGGTCGATCCGAAGCGTGGCGGCGACCGAGGCCCGCGCCGCGTCGACGATCTGGCAGCTGACGTAGACGACCAGGTCCTCGTCGCGCGGTTCCACCAGACACGCGTGCGGTTCCATCGGCATCGAGAACTCGTACGGCGTCGTGTACTGCTGGTCGACCTTCACCGCCGCGCTGTCGAACCCGGCATCGAAATCGCCGAC
Source organism: Streptomyces sp. NPDC001732 (assembly GCF_053596315.1). Taxonomy (NCBI): domain Bacteria; kingdom Bacillati; phylum Actinomycetota; class Actinomycetes; order Kitasatosporales; family Streptomycetaceae; genus Streptomyces; species Streptomyces sp. NPDC001732. The sequence goes on along the minus strand of NZ_JBSFFY010000054.1, from coordinate 7,177 downwards.
CGCCGTGTCGGTGGGGATACCGGCGTTGACCACTTTCGGGATGTACACCTCGTCTTCCTGCTCGGCAAAGTTGAAACGTCCGCGCCCGTCGGTGTATCTGACTTCAACCAGATCGGCCGCCGCTCGGGCCTGTTCGAGGGCCGTGGCGACGACGAGTGCCACCGGCTCGCCGTAATAGTGGATGTCGGGGCCGGTCAGCACCGGCTGGGCGCGCCAGTATTCGAACCGAACGGACTCGTCACGGGCACCCTGGGCGGGGGAATTGTGATGGGTCATCACCATACGTACGCCAGGTGCGCGTTCGGCGCTCTCGGTGTCGATCCGGGTGATGCGGCCTTTGCCGATCGTTGCGCCGACGATGAACCCGTAGAGAGGCTGGCCGGCCCCCCACTGCTCGTAGGCGTATATGGCCCGGCCGGAGACCTTCAACGGGCCGTCGACGCGGTTGAGTGCTTGCCCGATCATCTCGTCTCCTCAGCTTGCCTGAGCCGCTTGCGCCAGCGTGCGGCACAGCGTGCGTTTGGCCAGCTCGATCTTGAAGTCGTTGTGCCCCTGCCCCACGGCGTCGCGCATCGCAGCCTCGGCGGCGGCGCAATAGGTGACCATCGTGGCGGGACGGCCGGTCAACGCGGCCTCCGCCTCGATGGACCGCCAGGGCTTGTGCGCCACACCGCCGAAAGCCACCCGCGCCTCACTGATCACTCCCTGATCGGTCGAGACGACAGCCGCCACGGAGACCAGCGCGAACTCGTACGAAGCCCGGTCTCGCACCTTGCGGTAGATCTGCCGGCCCGACAGGGGCGGGGGAAGGAGCACGCTCGTGATCATCTCGCGAGGACCCAGCACGGTCTCGATGTGCGGCGTATCGCCCGGCAGCCGGTAGAAGTCTGCGATGGCGACGCGGCGTACCGACCCGTCGGCGTCGAGCATCTCGATCTCCGCCTCCAGCACGGTCATCGCGACGGCCATGTCCGAGGGGTGGGTGGCGATGCAGGAGTCGCTAACACCGAGAACGGCGTGAATCCGGTTGAACCCGCCGATCGCCGAGCATCCGGAACCGGGATCCCGTTTGTTGCAGCCCGCCGCTCTGTCGTAGAAGTAGGGGCAGCGAGTGCGCTGCAACAGATTTCCCCCGGTGGACGCCTTGTTGCGCAGTTGGCCCGAGGCTCCGGCCACCAGTGCCTCCGACAGCACCGGGTAGCGAGTACGCACTCGGGCATCGGCGGCCACATCGGAATTCGCCGCCTGGGCCCCGATGTGCAGTCCGCTTTCCGGGAGCTCCTCGATGTCCCGCAACGGAAGCCGGCTGATGTCGACCAGGTGGCTGGGCTTCTCGATGTCGAGCTTCATCAGGTCGAGCAGGTTGGTGCCGCCGCTGATGAACTTCGCGCCGGTTCTGGACACCGCAGCGACGGCGGCCTGTGCATCGGTCGCTCGCTCGTACGTGAAGGATCTCATTCCGGGCCTCCCACCGCGATGCCACGGATGGCCGCGACGATGTTCGGATAGGCGGCGCACCGGCAGATGTTGCCGCTCATCCGCTCGCGGATCTCCTCATCGGTCAACGCGATCCGCGGCGAGGTCACGTCAGCGGTGGCGTGGCTGGGCCAGCCTGCCTCCACCTCGGCGAGCATGCCGACAGCCGAACAGATTTGGCCGGGAGTGCAGTAGCCGCATTGGAAGCCGTCACGCTCGACGAAGGCACGTTGCATGGGGTGCAGATCATCGGGATCGCCCAGGCCTTCGATCGTCACGATCTCGTCGTCCTCATGCATCACGGCGAGCGTCAAACAAGAGTTGACGCGTCGGCCGTTGATCAGCACCGTGCAGGCGCCGCACTGCCCGTGATCACACCCTTTCTTGGTCCCGCTCAGGCGCAGGTGTTCGCGCAGCGCGTCGAGCAGCGAGGTCCGTGGGTCCACCTCAAGCCGTCGCACCTGATCGTTGACGTTCAACTCGATCGTCAAGAGCTGGGCCATCTCGTCCTGGCTCCGCCCCGCGGTGCCCGGATCCGAATCACTCATCACAGCCCGCCTTCCTCGCTGGGTGCGGGTGCCACCCTGAATATGCGTCGCCACTGCGGGGCGCGAAGCGTGGCCCGCCATGGGCCATGCCCGCCCATCATCCGGCCGATGGGCGGGCCAGGGCGGACGACACTGTCACGGGTTCACTCGGACGGTGCTGTACCTCAAGCCCGGAGGGGTAGGTGAGCGGGAGGACGCGTTGGGTCAGCTGCACGGTGGGTGTTGACCCCGGATTTTGGACACCGGAGAGACTTGGATCTTGATAGTCCAGGAGCACGGAGTCCCTGTATCGAGATTCATGTCGATTCAAGCACGTGCGCGACAGGGCCGATGACCTTCGTACCGGATCACCCGCGCAGGCGGCACCAGCCGCGCGTACGGAGGAGACAGCACGATGGATCTTGGGCTGGAGGGCCGCGTGGCCGTGGTCACTGGCGCTAGCCGGGGAATCGGGCTCGCGGTCGTGAAGGCCCTTGCCGCAGAGGGCGTGCAGGTGGTGGCCGGCGCGCGGCACTCCTCCGACGGGCTCGATGCGTTGGTCCAGGGCGGGAACGTACGTCTGGTGCAGGTGGATCTCGCCGAGGCCGAGGGCGCCGGGCGGCTCGTCGCCGCGGCCGGGGACCGGATCGACGTACTCGTGAACAACGTGGGCTCGGCGTCGGCGCGGCCGGGCGGGTTCCTCAGCGTCACGGACGAGCAGTGGCGGAAGACGATGAACCTCAATCTGTTCACCGCGGTGCGTGTCACGCGGGAGGTTCTGCCGCTGATGCTGGCCAGGGGCAGCGGCTCGATCGTCAACATCTGCTCCGTCAACGCCGTTTACCCCGACCCGGGCGTGATCGACTACTGCGCCGCCAAGGCCGCCCTGGCGAACTTCTCCAAGGGCGTGTCCAAGGAGGTGGGCGGCCGCGGGATCCGTGTCAACACGGTCAGTCCCGGGCCCGTCGAGACCGATCTGTGGCTGGCCGGTGAAGGCATCGCAGCCGCCGTGTCGCAGGCGACAGGAATGGCGCCGGAGGAGGTGACCGCGCAGGCCGCAGGGATGGCGGTGACCGGCCGGTTCTCGAAACCGGCCGAGGTTGCGGACATGGTACTGGTGCTGGCGAGCGACCGGACAGGCAATGTCACCGGCTCCGACGTCACGATCGACGGCGGGTTCGTCACCACCTGGTAGTCACGCGGTGGCGCCGGACAGGGTGAAGAGTCAGGGCCCTGGGCTGGGACACGCACAGCATCGCCCGGCTCTCCTTCCGCGGCGCCACCTCCTCGAGGATCTTCACCCTGCTGCCCATGCTCACCGGCCGTGGCCACGAGCACCACGGCTATCCTGCGGGAAGTCGCTGCCCTCGCTGATAGCGAGTCGCTCAGCCCGTCCTTGATCCCCGCCATTTCACGCTGAGCACCGTCATCGACGCTCACACGGCAGTGGAGACCTGCACGACCACCAGCAGAGTCGTCGTCGACATCGAGGCGTGATTCCCGAGGCCGCGCAGGCCAGGGCGACAGGGGCCAAGTGGGGCGCACCCGGGGCGGGCCCCACGCGCGATCGGCCACCGCTGGCCCGTCGGTCAACTGCGAAGGAAGGCCAGCAGGTCGGCGTCGAACGTGTCCTTGAAGGGGGCTACCATCGACAGTCCGTGCGGGGCCCCTTCGTACACTGTGAACTTCGCGCCCTTGACGATCTTCGACGACTTCTCACCGGCGGCCACGATCGGGACGATCTGGTCGTCGCTGCCGTGCACGATCCAGGTCGGAATGTCGAAGCGCTTCAGGTCCTCCGTCAGGTCGGTCTCGGAGAACGCTTTGACGCAGTCGTAGGCGCCTTTGATGCCTGCCTGCATCGACCACAGCCAGAACGCGTCGCGGGTGCCCTGCGACACCTGGGAACCGGGTCGGTTGGCGCCGTAGAAGGGCGCGCTGAGGTCTTCGTAGAACTGCGATCGGTCGGTGGCGACGCCTTGGCGGATCTCGTCGAACACCTCGAGGGGCAGGCCCTCGGGGTTGGCGTCGGTCTTCAGCATCAGCGGAGGGATCGCGCCGAGCAGGACGGCCTTGGCAACCCGGCCGGTGCCGTGCTTGCCGATGTAGCGGGTCACCTCGCCGCCGCCGGTGGAGTGACCGACGAGGATGATGTCGCGCAGGTCGAGCTTCTCGATCACTTCGGCCAGGTCGTCTGCGTAGGTGTCGAGGTCGTTGCCGTTCCACGTCTGTGAAGAGCGCCCGTGCCCGCGCCGGTCGTGCACGATGGCCCGGAAGCCGTTGTCGGCCACCAGCTTGGCCTGCGGATCCCATGCGTCGCCGTTCAACGGCCAGCCGTGGCTGAACACGACCGGCTGGCCGTTGCCCCAATCCTTGTAGAAGATCGAAGTGCCGTCCTTTGTGGTCACGGAAGACATGCTCACAGGATCCTTTCGCTGGGTGGGGGCCGGACGCGGCGACCGCGGGAATCCCGGCACCGCTGACCGCTGTGGAGCCGGTGTTCGCTGGGGCCGCGCCGCGGTCTCGTCCGACCGCGGAGCCGTGTGGCGGGAGCCAGTCGGCTGCGGGCTCGGTCACACAGGGATGTGAACACTGACTGCCGTCATCACGCTAGCCGAACGAGTTGATGCAGGCATTTTGTGGTGAATACCTGACAATCAAGGGCGATCGGCCTTCCGCTTCCTACCTGTCGTCTTCGTCCCGGCCGTCTTCGAAGACGAAGAGTGGCTTGGCGTCACGGGCGGGTGTTTCGGCGAGCGCGATGGCTTCAGCGAAGCGTTCGAGCGGGAATGGCCGGCCCACTGGGATGCTCAGCACTTCACCAATGACGAGACTGCGGACCTGGGACAGCATGTGCAGCACATCCTCGGGTGAGGCAGTGCCGAACCAGCGGTTCAGCCAGAAGCCACGCAATGCTTTGGTCTCGTAGATCACCGAGCGTGCGTGCAGCGGTATCGTCAGTGCTGCCGGGTCGGTCTGCCGATGGGTGGACAGCGCGCCATAGACCACGACCTCTCCTCCCGGAGCCAATGCCTGGAACACCTGAGCGCCCAAGGGACCCGCAACGCAATCGATGGCCTTGCGCACACCGGCCGGTCCTGCTGTCTCAGCCACACGCTGCAACAGGTCCTCGTCCTGCGTGCAGATGACCTCTTCACCACCGAGCGCTTTGATCTCCTCGACGGCAGCACGTCGCCGCACGACATTGATCGTGCGAATCCCCAAATGCCCGGCCAGCTGAATGACGAGCCGGCCGACGGTGGAGCCCGCGGCCGTCTGCAACAGCCATTCGCCCGGCTGTACGTCGAGTTCGCGCGTCACGAGAAGCAGCGCGGTCAGCGGATTGACGGCAAGTTGACAGGCGCTGGAGTCGCTCAGACGGTCGGGGACCGGCAGCAGCCTTCGCGTATCGGCAACAAGGTATTCCTGCCAAGTACCGGCCGCCTGGGGCCCGGGTACCGCCGGTACCGCAGCGACCACCACGCGCTGACCGGCCTTCAGCCCCTCGGTACCCGGGCCCAGTGCCTCGATTCGGCCCACACATTCCATGTGACCACCGACAGCGGGGAACTCGGGGGAGAAACCGTAGCGGTCACGCAGCACGTGCAGATCACTGGCATGAACCGGAGTCGCCTTCACACGGATCAACGCCTGGCCGGCTCCGGGCGTGGGAACAGGCCGGGATTCCAGCCGCAGGACATCGGCAGGCTCGCCGACCTCGCCGGCCACGAGCGCGCGCATGGATCGAGGCATGAGTGACCTTTCATCTCTCAGCACCTGCCAAACCCGGCAGGCATGATCAGGACCGCTCGCCGCAGCGCACCACTCTGGTCCAGGTCATGATTCCGTCGTTTCACGCTACGCCCGGCTCCGGAAAGATTCCTGGCGGCCGTGCGACGCCGAGCCCCGCCCGTCCGCGGACGGGTCGAGCCTGGCATTGTCACGTTGTTGGCTGCGTGTGCCTCTGACGGCGCGTCGGGCTTGGTGGGGCCGGGTTCCGGCTCCGTGCTCAGGCTTTGGCGGGCTGGCCGGCGGCGGCGGTGGCCTGGTCCCGGATGGCGAAGCGGGTGGTCATCTCGGTGCGGTATTCGGGGGCGGTCATCAGGTGGCGGCGGGGTCGGAAGTGGGGTGGGATGCCGCTGAACGCGGCCAGGAACTGCTGGGCTCTGCCGGCGGAGCGGAAGCCTTTCATGGCGCGTTCGCGCTGTCGGGTGGGCTGGTGGCTGTTCTCGGCCCGGTTGTTCAGGCCCTTGTGGGCACGGTGCTCGACGGAGGGCATCACCTCGCGGTGGGCCGCGCCGTAGAGCGGAGCTTGTCGGTGACGACCACCCTGGGCACCGTGCGGGTCGTCTTGAGCAGTGTGCGGAAGAACCGCCTTGCCGCAGCGGTGTCCCGCCGGTTCTGGACCAGGATGTCCAGCACGTTGCCGTCCTGGTCGACTGCACGCCACAGGTACGTCTGCTCTCCGTTGATCCTGAGGAAGACCTCGTCCAGGTGCCCCTTGTCGCCCGGCTGCACACGTCGGCGGCGCAGGCCGTTGGCGCAGGCCTGCCCGAACTTCGCACACCGGCGGCGGACGGTCTCGTGGGAGACGAGCACACCGCGCTCGAGCATCAGCTCCTCGACCTCCCGGAACGACAACCTCGCGGAACGACGGCGGGAAGCGGAAGTACAGCCACACACAGTGCGCGATGCTCTCCACCGGGTACCGGTGCCCCCTGTACGACGGCGGCGCGCTGTCCACGGACCACCCCTCCCGGCACGACCAACCAGAAGATCATCCCAACCGGTCAGCCAACGTGACAGTGCCCGGCCAGCCGTAACGCCCCGCCGCCTTCGCGGAGGTCGGCCCCAAGAACGCCGGGCGCCGGACCACCGCAGCCACGGCGCTCACCCGGCCGAGGCACCGCCGCGGTCACCGCCGGGACGCCGACGGAGGTCTCGGCCGACGACGACTAGTAGTACTTCGTTACTGAGGTTGAACTCGTGGAGTCGTAGGGGCTGACGGCTGGTCGTCCGTGCGGTATCACCGGAGCATGCGGTATCCACAAGGGGGCGGGCTGACCGCCGAACGGCAGCACTTCCGCGAGGAGTTACGGCTCAAGGCGGCCGAGAGGTTCGCCCAGGGCGAGGCGAGCCCGGTGATCGCCAAGGATCTGCGGGTCAGCGTCCGC
>NZ_JBSFFY010000053.1:0-47567 GCF_053596315.1 Streptomyces sp. NPDC001732 | reverse complement strand
CGCGGGTCGGCGACGGCGACGAGCTCGGCGCGCTCGGGGTGCGCCTTGATCCACTCGGCGTACGTCAGACCGCGGTTGCCGGCGCCGACGAGAGCCACGCGGACGGGCCGATCGGATATCGGAAGGTGCATGGACATTCCCAAGAGCTCCCTGGAGGTGAAGGAGAGGCACGCGACGGACAAGGCGTACGGTCGGGTCGGGAGGCGTCTCCCGCGGCGATGTCTGGACGCGGAGCCGTCAACGGTTATCGGGTGCGGAGGACTGACAGGGGCCGGCTGCCGATGCATACGGCGCTTACCGGGGCCGCCTGAAAGCCGGAAGGCGGACCGCGCAGTGGTCTCTGCGATCCGGAACACGGGCTGTCCGGGTCGATGACGGGGGTCCGGAACGGCCGTTCACGGGCGCGCCGCCGTGGGCCGCCGGTTGTGCGCGAGATACGTCGTCTCGACGTGCTCGACGGCTCGGCAGATCGCACCGAGCGCGACCCGGTCGTCGCCGAGCGAGGAGGGCTGGAGATCGGGGACCCGGATGCACAGCGGCTCCAGACGGTTACGGAGGCGGGGAAGCAGGACGTCGGCGGACTGGGCCAGTCCCCCGCCCAGCACGACCCGTTGCGGGTCGATGGTCAGCACCATGGCCGCGAGGCCGAGGGCCACGTCGCTGGCGTAACGGTCGACGGCGCGCACGGCGACGGGGTCGCCCCGGCGGGCGGCGGCCAGCACATGGGCGGCGGCGTTCCGCGGGGATACGTCGGACGGGACGGCGGGACAACACGCCAGGCGGGTGGCGGCGGTCGCCCAGGGGGTGACGGGGAAGCTGCCGATCTCGCCCGCCGCGCCGCCGTATCCCCGGTGCACCCGGCCGCCGATGATCAGCGCCGCGCTGAGGCCGAGACCTGCGTGGATGTAGACGGCGTCCTCGATGTCCCGTGCCGCACCGTGGCGTTGCTCGGCGAGTGCGGCCAGCCGGGTGTCGTTGTCCACCAGGACCGCCCCGGCGCAGCGTTCGTCCAGGTGCTCGGCGAGCCGTACACCGGTCCAGTCGGCGGCCGCTCCCGCGAGTACGACGTCTCCCTCCGGGCCGACGACGCCGGTGGTGCCGGCGCTGATCGTCCAGATCTGGTGGGCGTCGATTCCCGCGTCGTCCAGGCACTCGGTCATCACGTCGCCGATGACGGCAAGCCGGTCGGCGCGCCGGATGTCCGGCGGCACCGTTCGGCGGGCCGTGGTGACGACCGTGCCGCAGAGGTCGGCGAGCACGGCGAGGACGCTGTGGGCGCCGATGTCCAGCCCGAAGACGTAACCGGACTCGGCCCGGAAGCGGTAACGGCGGGCCGGCCGCCCCACCGCGCCGGGCGCGGGCGGGACTTCGGCCGCCCACCCCTGGTCGGTCAGCTCGGTGGCGAGGTCCTCCGCCGAGGCGCGGGAGAGACCGGTGAGCGTGGCCAGCTCGGTCAGCGTCACCGGCGCGCCGGCACTTCTCAGCGCCCGCAGCGCGCCGAACGCGTTGAGCCGACGCAGCTGCGCCAAGTCACCGCCGGCGGGTCGGGATGCGTCCATGTACTCCTCTTGACGTCGTTTCGGCCATAGGGATTAATCAGAGAGTCCACGAAAATATTGCGATGGTCAAGCGTCAGAAGGACGCCGATGTCGCTCAAGCTCGCGAACAAAACGCCCACTTATTTGGAAGACTCTCATAACTTGGAGGGACCACGGTGCCCCGAAAACGCCCTAGAGCACTCCTCATCCTGCTGCTCGCCCTGACCGTTCTGGTCACGGGTCCTGCACCCTTGGCCGCGGCCCGGGGAGGTGGCGGCACCAGTAAATCGGCACTGGACCGGACGTGGTTCGGCCCCGAGGCCGACCTCGGCGTCCAGCAGGAAACGGTCTCCATCAACGACGCCGTGGTGGGCACGGAGGACAGCCGGCCCACGATGTACGCGACGGTCTCCGCCGAGAACGCGATCTTCAACGTCATCGACATCCGGGACAACCGGCTGCTGCGCTCATTCACGCTGCCCGGCGTGCAGCAGTCCTGGCGGCATGCGATCGGCCCCGACGGCACCGTCTACATCGCCGCCATCACCGGCGGCCAGACGGGAGAGCTGTGGAGCTACAGTCCGGCCGACAAGGAAGTGCGCAAGCTCGGCACCGTTCCGGGCGAGAAGTCGCTGTGGTCGATGACCACGGACCCGGAGGGCAATGTCTGGATCGGCACCTTCCCCAACGGCAAGGTGTTCAGATACGACCCGCAGAGCAAGGACTTCCACGACTACGGGCAGATGGTGCCCGGCCAGCAGTACGTGCGCTCCATCGCCTACCACGACGGATCCGTCTACGCGGGCGTGGGCTCCGTCGGTGACGTCATCCGGCTCGACGCCGCCACCGGTACGAAGACGAAGATCTCCGACCAGGTCCCGGCGCTCCTCGAAGTGGAGCCCCAGGAGGTGCCCTTCGCCTACGACATGGCGGTCGTCGACGGCTGGCTGTTCGTCAAGTTCGCCGACCCGCAGATGAAGCTGCTCTTCTACGACCTCGACGCCGGCAAGTGGAGCGACAAGTCCGTCGGCAAGAACACGCCTTCCGACGCGGGGGTCTTCTCCTTCAACCAGCTTCAGGCGCGGGACGGAAAGGTGTACGTCACCAACAACCGCGAGCTGTACGAGATCGACACGGCGACGCTGGAGTCCCGCTCGACCGGAATCGCCTTCGGTACCTCGCTGCGCGGTGCCGCCTGGATACCGCTCAATGATCCGGACCTCCCCGGGACCTCGCTCGTCACCCTGCAGTCGGGCGGCAGGATCACCGCTTTCGACATCGCGTCACGGCGGAGCAAGGCGCTGCCCTCGGTTGTGCGGGGCGCGCCGAACCCGCTGCACAACCTGGAGGCGGCGCCGGACGGCACGCTGTTCATGAGCGGCTACCCCGGCGGCACCGGGTCCCGATTCGACCCGCGCACCGGCCGCACCACCCGCTTCCCGATGGGCCAGGCCGAGGGCATGGTGGGCCTGGGCGACACGATGTACTTCGGCATCTACCCCGGAGGCATCATCTCCTCGGCGAAGCTGGACGCGGCGACCCCGGCCGTCTCCGAGAAGTTCCGTCTCGGCTCCGGACAGGACCGGCCGTACGTGATGAAGGCCCACGACGGCAAGCTGCTCATCGGCTCCATCCCCGACTACGGAAAGCTCGGCGGTGCGCTGACCATCTACGACCCCGACACCGGGGAGAAGAAGACCTACCCCGACATCGTCCACAACCAGAGCGTCGCCGGGCTCGCCCAGCGCGGCGGACGGATCTACGGCTCCACCACCGTCCACGGCGGTCTGGGGACCGACGCCACTGAGTCCGAGGCCAAGATGTTCGTCTGGGAGGTCGCCGGCGAACGCAAGGTCAAGGAGTTCGCTCTCGACCTCCCCGGCCTCGACAGCCCGAAGATGATCAGCGGTCTCGGCTTCGGCCGCGACGGCCTGCTGTGGGGCGCGGCCGACGGATTCCTGTTCGCGATGGACCCGGACACCCTCCAGGTCGTCAAGTACAAGAACGTCTACCCCGAGGTGAAGAACTACGGCATGTGGCGGCCGGTCTACCTCCGCCGGGGCGCCGACGGCCTGCTGTACACCACCCTGGCCGGCAAGCTCACCGTTGTAGACCCCAAGACCATGGACCACGTGACACTCGGCGACTACGACGAGGAGGTCGCCTTCATGACCCTGGCCCGGGACGCCGACGGCCACGAGAACATCTACTTCCTCGGCAAGACGGCGGCGTCCCGGCTGCGGATGATCCCGGTGCGCCGCGGCCTGCCCGGCGCCGTGGCCGTCGGCAACGCCGGCTTCGAGGTGGCGTCGCTGGACGACGGCGCCGTCCCGGGGTGGCAGGGCGGTGGCAGTCTGTTCACCCTCTCCCAGGAGCGGGCGTACACCGGCAGACGCAGCATGAAGATCGTCGATGCGGCCCGGAGCGGCCCCGAGGCGTCGGCGGAGCTGACCAGTGAGCCGGTGCCGGCTGCTGCGGGGGCGTTCTACCGGGCCCGTGCCAAGGTATACATCGAGGACGGAAGCACCGACGATTCGGTGCTGCTGCTGAGCTTCCTCGACAGGGCCGGCCAGCCGGTCGGCCGGATGACGAGCGCACCGCTGCACAGCGCGGACCAGCGGCGCTGGATCGATGCGCAGGCCAGTGGTACGGCTCCGCCCGGTACGGCGTCGGTCCGCGTCTCGCTGTACTCGTCCGCGTGGAACCTCATGACCGGATACGTCGACGCGGTGAGCCTTCAGCAGACCAGGCGTAGGTGACACCCACGCTCGGACACCGGGCCACGGTATCTGTACGCCGTGGCCCGGTGTCGTCGATGCGGCGCTCAGCCCTCGCCGTCGAACTCGCACCGCACGGCATCACCGCCGACACCCTCGCACTCGGCACGGTCCGGACCCCGATCGACGGCGTTTCCCCTTCGACCGCGATGCGTTCGAGACGGCCTACCGGGAGCGTATTCCGCTTGGCTGCTACTCGGTGCCCGACGAAAACGTGGGCGCGCTGCTGCTCGCCTCGGACGCCGGGGCGTACACCAACGGGGTCCGGACCGTCGTGGACGGCGGAAGGCTCGCCGAACAGATGCACCGGATGCGCTTCATCTGCCCCGCCGCGTACGCGGCGTACGACGCTCAGCTCCGTCACCCGTTGGTGACCGGGTCAGCACAGAAGGAAACTTGACGCCATGACACACACCTTGCGCACCCTCGCCCCGGCCGACGAGGCAGCCGTGCACGCGCTATGGGCGCTCTGCTTCGACGCCCCGCACCTCCCGGCGCTGCACGCCCTGGACCCCGACCGCCACCGGCGGACCTTCGTGGCCGCGCGCGGTGACACGGTCGACGCCGTCGTCTGCTACGTGCCGCGACAGCTCCGCGACGCCCACGGCCGGGTCGAACGGGTGGGCGGTATCGGCAATGTCGCCACCCGCCCCGAGGCACGGGGTCGCGGCCTGATTCGCCGACTGCTCACCATGGCCGCCGAGGCCATGACCGCCGAGTCCTGCACATGGTCCCTGCTGTTCACGGCCACTCCCGGGGTCTACGAGCGCTCGGGCTGGACCGGCTTCCACACCTCCTGGACCGAGGGCCCGCTCACCGCTGTCGGCCCACCCGAGCCCCGCTTCCGCATCCGTGCCGCCACCCCGGCCGACGCCCCGCGGTTGGCAGAACTGCACGCCGGATTCAACGCCGCACGCCCACTCACCGCAGTGCGGACGGCCGACGACTGGATCCACCGCGTGCCCGCCTGGTACGGCCCCGGCGCCGAATGGCTCGTCGCCGAGGACAACGGGGGGACGGCGGTCGGCTACACCGTGACCCAGCACATCGGCGAGGCCGTCGAGGTCCGCGAGTGCGCGGTGACGGAAGCCGCACCGGCGGCCCTCGGTGAGTTGCTCGCTGCGGTGGCCCGCCGGGGCCGTGCGGCGGGCGCCGCAGTCGGCCGGGCCCACCTCCCCGAGGACCCGGCCGTCCGCGCTGCCCTGCCCCGGCTTCTCGCCCAGGACCAGGCCCGGGAGCGGACGCAGGCGGTGGGTATGGCCCGCCCGCTCCTTGCCCCGCCGGAGGCGATACGCGCCACGCTGCAGGCCACGGGAGCAACCCACTGGCATGGCGACTCGTTCTGAGCCAACAGTCCCAGGGCCCGATGTGTTTGCCTGCCGTCCACTCAGCAGGGCACGTCACCGGGACCTCGGCCAGAACCGGGCACACTTCGACCCGAGCCCCGTGGGTACAGTGCCTGTTTTCGCCCCCGGGTTTTGAGTGGCTTTGTGCCCTGGGCTGGTCGAGTGTCCGAGGACGCCGGGCAAGCTGCGGAGCGTGCGTGTGGACGAGATCCACCGGCTCAACCCCCGCACCACCAAGGGAGAACACGCCCTGGCCTTTAGCCGTCGGCGCTGCCTGAGGAACGTCGAGGTGTTCTCGCCGAAGAAGAGACAACTCCGGACCAGCAGGCCTGCGCCCCCGCAAACCCGCGCTCACACGGTCTCGCCCAATCCCGGATCTCCCCAAGCACACACCGCTCCCCGTACCTCGACTACACCCCCACGAAACGACAGCTGAGCGGGAGCGAGTCGAGGAACACGTCGGTTGCCGACTCACTCCCGGCGGGCAGCTACGCGGATCCGTTGATCCAGTCGGTTCGGTACGGCATCGTGTCCGTTCCCACCCGGAACTTCACGACCCATCCCTCAGGGATGTCGCCGGAGCCGTCAGGCGTCCCGAGGTCGTACTTGCACTCTGTGGGGCAGGTGAACTTGTCGGTGTCCCGCAGATTCAGTTTCGTGTCGTACACCCGCACGTCGACCACGACCTGGGCACTGTCCTCGAGCTGGTCCTTGACGGTCAGAACCTCGCCGTACGCGTGGAATTTTGTGTAGGAGAGCCGGATCACGTAGGCGTGAGCGGTGCCGACCGACACCCGGAAACCGACCGCGAGTTGGGTGAGGGTGTCATGCCGGCGCAGGTACGCGAGCGTCATCGGGGCCCGCCGCGAGGGACGGAGTTTGCAGCGGCGGTCACCCTCACGGATGACGATGAGCATCGTGACGCGCTCAACGAGTGCGTGCGGGAGGTCAAGTGCGGCAGGACAGGGCACCAACAGGGCTCCTGAGCCAGCCAGCTGAGACGTCGAACACCTCAACCAACGGCACAGGGCCCTGCCTGTCACGACCACTCCCGCCTTCACCCGTCCGGTGGCCGTACTGCTTGCCCCGCAGGGCGGGGGATCAGATCGTTGACCGCGGCGACATACAGCAGCGATCCCCGGTCACCGGGTCACCCCCCACGGCACCTCCACCGATCGGTGGTATCGCCACCCGAGCCCGGACCACCGCGGCGCGTGCGTGGCAAGCCGTACCCGGTATTCCTCCCATCCCCGCCCGTCGACCGGCGACCATCCGATCTCCGCGATGCCGGGGAGCCGCGGCAGCGTCATGTACTGCACCTCCTCGAACGTCGCCACCCGCTCCGTCCACAGCGCGGACTCGGCGCCGTGCACCTGGTTCTCGGCGACGCCGGGGATGTAGGTGGCCGGGTCCCAGGTGTAGCCGTCCTGGACGTCGGTGTAGCCGGCCCAGTCGTGCCCGTACGGCGTGTCGGCGTCGTACTTCATGTCGAAGTACGCCTTCTTGCTGGGCGAGAGGACGAGCTTGGCGCCCTGTGCCAGCGCGCCCTGTGCCTTTGCGGCGTTGGCCCAGAACTGGACGACGGTGCTGGGGGCGATGTCGGCGAGGCCGACCTCCTCCCAGCCGACCATCTGCTTGCCGAGGCCGTACACGGTCTGCTGGGCGCGGCTGATGAAGAAGCGGTAGTCCTCGGGTTTGGTCACCAGCGCCTCGTCGCCGCCGATGTGCAGGTAGGGGCCGGGGGTGAGGTCGGCGAGTTCGCCGAGTACGTCGCCGATGAACCGGTAGGTGAGGTCCTTGTCGATGCACAGCGAGTTGGGGATGCCTTTCTCGCCTGTGTAGAGCGGCGGTGCCACGCCGTCGCAGGTGAGTTCGGCGTAGCTGGCCTGGGCCGCGTTGACGTGGGCGGGCATGTCGATCTCGGGGATCACCATGATGTGGCGTTCCGCGGCGTGGCGGACGATGTCGGCGTACTCCCGTTGGGTGAAGTAGCCGCCGGGGCCGCCGCCGACCTCGGTGGAGCCGCCGTAGGTGGCCAGGCGGGGCCAGCTCTTGATCTCCAGGCGCCAGCCTTGGCTGTCGCTGAGGTGCAGGTGGAGGCGGTTGATCTTGTACAGAGCGAGGATGTCGATGTAGCTCTTCACCTCGTCGACGGTGAAGAAGTGCCGGGCCACGTCAAGCATCGCCCCGCGCCATGGGAACCTCGGGGCGTCGTCGATGTGCAGGGGGGAGATGGTCCACGGACCGGCGTGCGGGGTGGCGGACTCCGCTGCGGCGGGAAGCAACTGGCGCAGGGTCTGCGTCGCGTGGAAGAGGCCGGCCGGCTCGGCAGCGCGCAGGTGGACGCCGCCGTGGGTGACGTCGAGGCGGTAACCCTCGGCAGAGGCGGTCTCGTCGTCGGCGGCCAGGGTGATGGCCTGCGGGGCGGCGCCGGAGGTAACCACCGGGACGGCATAGCCCGTGGCCCGGCGCAGCCAGGTGGCGAGGTACTCGGCCGTGCGGCGGGCCTCGTGGGCCCGGTGGCGCACCACGACGGCGGTGTCGGCGGTGATCTCGAACGGCCGGCCGCCGGTCATCTGCAGCGAGCGGGGCCTGGGGATGAGCGCGGGCGCGGGCGGTGTGACGGGGGCGGTGCGGGCGGGGGCCGCGGCGGCGGTGGAGGTGAGGTGGGCGGCACCGGCGAGGCCGACGGCGCCGGCGAGAAGGATGCTGCGGCGACGGGGGTTGTGCTGCATCGTTCGTTCTCCTCTCAGGCCAGGGTGAGGCGGGGTTCGAGGGTCACCTCGAAGAGGCGGTCCCAGGGCAGTTCGATGTGGATGTCACTGACGTCGGCGAGCTCGGCGGTGCGGGTGGTCGCGCCGCGGCGGCCGAGGAGGAGGTGGTGGCCGGCGAAGTGGTCGGTGAAGTACTGGCGGGTCACCGGGGCGAGGCGGTCTTGGACCCAGCCGTCGAAGAACGATTTCTGCTCAGCCGTCAGGTTCAAAGGGTTCCACCCCTTGGACCTGGCCTCCGCGTAGGCGGCCTTCTGGGTGACGTTCTTCCAGTGGTCGTCCTTGACGAACCGGTAGAGCAGGTACTCCGCGTGCGCCCGGCCCGGCCCGGTCAGCGCCGGTACCCCCAGTCCGCTGGTCGAGCGGCGCAGGAACGCCCAGCGGGCGGTGGCATGGGCCAGGGCCAGACCGAGGGCATTGCCGCCGGTGTTCCAGCCGGAGTACGACAGCAGCGCGGCCAGGTCGACCCGCTGTTCCAACTCGGCCACCAGGTCGTGGTCGGCGCGGTTGACGAAGACCGGGTCCACCACGACGACCGACTCCCCGGCCGCCGTCAGCCCGGCGGCCCGGCGGGCGAACACGGCGAGGTCGGCCGCCCGCCGACTCTCGCTCGCCGAAGGGGTGTTGACCATGAGCACCAGGTCGGCGCGGCCGTTGACGACGGTGCCGCCGACGGACTTCACGTGCCGGCGGATGTTCTCCGCGAACGGGATGCCCTCAAGGTCCGCCGTCCACTGCTCGCCGGAGATCCCGGCGTACTCCACCCGGTAGGTGGGCGCGGTGCCCGCGGCGATCAGCCGGGCGACCAGCAGGGCGTCCACCTCGTCCGCGCCGGGGAAGACCTCGACCCGCCGGCCGACCCCCAGTTGATCGACCAGCTTCTCGAGCTCGACGCGTTCGGCGCGGGCCAGGCCCACCGGGGCAGTGTCGTCCTCGGAGAGCACCAGATGGCTGATGGTGCCGTCGGCGACCCACTCGACCATCTGCCGGTTGACCTCATGGTTGCGGGCCCGCGCCGTCAGGTAGTCGTCGACCACCGCGTCCGGGATGGCGGCCCGGACCGCCTCGAGCCGGGGCCGCAGCTCTTCCTGGCCGAGGTTCTCCACCTGGTCGTACAGCTTGGCCCACTCGACCAGCAAAGCCACGTACTGTTCGAGGTCGGGATTGCCGGGGGTCAGCGCGAGGCGCTGGATGGTGTCGTGGACCACGATCTGCGCGCCCGGCCGGGCGGCCCGCAGCGCAGGGATCGCCGCGACGTTGGCCCGCGCCGACTCCAGGGTGGGCGTGCCGGTGCGGGAGGCGATCAGGCCGCCGTAGGCGAGCATGCTCACCGAGATCACGTACTCGTCGGCGCCGACCGAGCCCAGCCAGCGGGCGACGGCCGCGCCGTCCCCGGGCTGGAAGAACCGGCCGAGGGCCTTGCGCGGCGGCAGTGCGAGGTCGACGCCGGCGACGGCGGCGGTCATGGTCGGGCAGTAGACGTTGACGGGCCGGTCGTCGAGAGGGACGAGGGCGATCCGGCGGCTCGGACGTGAGGCCGCGGTGGCGGCCTGCGGGGTGAGGCCCACCAGCGGGGCGGCCAGGACGGCGGCTGCGGCGGTAAGGACTGTACGTCTTCTCATCAGGGGTGCTCTCCGTTCGCGTCGGCGTGAGCAGGAGCTGTCCGGGCCAACTCCCTGGTCAGGTACAGGGGTGAGGTGATGGCGTTGCCCACCACCACGGCGTGTGCCCCTGCGGCGTAGGCACGTCGCAGGTCGTCCGGGGTGCGGTAGCGGCCCTCGGCGAGCACCGGCACGGCCAGCCGCGTGGCCAGGCGTTCCAGCAGGCCGAGGTCGGGCCCCGGGGTCTTCGGGGCGTGCGGGGTGTAGCCGGAGAGCGTGGTGGCGACGGCGTCGGCGCCTGCGTCGGCTGCGGCGTGTCCCTCCGCCTCGGTGGACACGTCCGCCAGGACGAGGGCGCCGGCGGCGTGCACGGCGGCGACGACGGCCGCGAACGGCTCGGGCCGCGGCCGGTCGGTGGCGTCGATGGCGACCAGGTGCGCCCCGGCCTGCGCAACGGCTCGGGCGTGCCTGCTGGTCGGCGTGATCGTCACCGGTCCGGGGCCGTCCTTCCACAGGCCGATGACCGGCACGTCCACGGCCGCCCGCACGGCGGCGATGTGGTCGGGGGCGTTGGCACGGATGCCTGCCGCGCCGCCGAGGACCGCGGCGGCGGCGACCCTTGCCTGCACGGATGCGTCGCGCATCGGGTCGGCGGGTTCGTCCGGCAGCGGCTGGCAGGAGACCACCAGGCCGCCGCGGAGGGTGTCGAGAACGTTCACTGGGGCTCCGTCTCGGTGGTGTGCGGGAAGGTGACCGACGAGGGTCGGCTGCTGGTGCCGGTCGGCCCGGAATCGGTCGGCAGGCGCGTGGCCCGCCGGATCATCGCCGCCCTGGCCGCGCCGACGGCGACCGCTGCGGCACCGAGCGCGGCCGGGACCAGCCTCACGTCGGCGTGGACCGGTAGTCGCTCGGCGGCGTAGGCGCTGCGGGTGTGCGGCAGCAGTGCTTCACTGGCGCCTCCGGCCAGCACCACCGTCTGCGGGTCGAGCAGCGCCACCAGGCCGGCGAGGGTCCGGCCGAGGGCGTGGCCGGCGGTGGCGAGGACCTCCGCGGCGGCTGCGTCGCCGGCGGCGCAGCGGGCGGCGACCTCACGGCCGGTGACGTCCGCCCCGGTGCGCAGCCGGTAGGCGCGGGCGAGCCCGGTGCCGGAGGCCACGCCCTCCAGGTGTCCGGTGCGCCCGCAGCCGCAGGTCAGCTCGTCGGCGTCCGGCGCCGGAAGATGGGCCATCTCTCCGGCGCCGCCGCGCGCCCCGTGGTCGACGGCGCCGTCGCGGACCAGGCCGCCGCCGAGGCCGGTGCCGACCGCGACCAGCAGCACATGCGCGTGACCGCGGGCGGCCCCGGCCCAGCTCTCGCCGAGGGCGGCGGCGTTGACGTCGTTGTCCACCACGACGGGCCGGCCGATGCGCTGGGCCAGCGCCTCCGCCACCGGGGTGCCGGCCCAGCCGGGCAGGGAGTCGGTGGCGTACCGGACGACGCCGGTGGCCGGATCGATGACGCCCGCGGCGCCGACGCCGACCGGACCGGTGCCGCCGAGTCGCCGGGCCAGGTCGGCGGCGGTCCGCAGCACCGCGTCCGGGCCCTGCGCGGCCGGGGTGTCGGCTCGCGCCTGGTCGAGCACGGCGCCGTCGGGTCCGACGAGGGCGGCCAGCGTCTTGGTGCCGCCGATGTCGATGCCGAGTGTGGCGTTCACTTCAGCCCCGTATGGGCGAGGCCCTCGATGAACTGCTTCTGGGCGATGACGAACACAACCAGCACAGGGATCGCGGTCAGCGACGCCGCGGCGAGCTGGACGTTCCACATGGGCCCGCCGTAGGAGTCCATGTACTGGGTGAGTGCCTGCGGCAGGGTGAACTTCTCCGGCGAGGAGAGGTACACCACCGGTTCCAGGTAGAGGTTCCAGCTCTGCAGGAAGGTGAAGATCCCGACGGCGCCGAGCGCCGGCCTGGCCAGCGGCAGGGCGATCCGCCAGAACGTGCCGAAGTAGCCGATGCCGTCGATCCGGGCGGCCTCCTCCAGTTCATGGGGCAGGCTGATGAAGAACTGCCGCATGATGAACGTGGCCAGGACGCTCGGCGCGCCGAAGATCGGCACCAGGATCAGCGGCCAGTGGGTGTTGATCAGGCCGAGGTCGTTGAACATCTGGAAGAGCGGGACGATGGTGACCTCGCTCGGGATGAGCAGGCCCACCAGTACCACCAGGAACAGCACGTTCTGGCCGCGGAACTTGATGCGGGCGAAGGCGTACCCGGCGAGCGAGGACACGATCATCGTCCCCACCGTCACCAGCGCGGCGATGTAGACGCTGTTGACGTACTGCTGGACGAACGGGCGCCCGTCGAAGACCTCCCGGTAGGCCGAAACCGTCGGGTTGGTCGGTATGAGCTGTGGCGGGTAGGAGAAGATGTCGCTGATGGGTTTGAACGACGACGTCACCATCCACCAGGTCGGGAAGACGAAGGGGATCGCGAGCACGCAGAGCAGGCCGTACAGGGCGACTCGGGCGCGCAGCGGGATTTTACGATTCATAGAAGACCCACCTCTTACGCAACTGCCACTGGAACACGGTGAGCGCCAGCACGATCAGCAGCAGCAGGATGGACAGGGTTGCGCCATAGCCGAAGTGATGGAACTGGAAGGCCTGCTGATAGAGGTAGTAGACGAGCACGGTGGTGGACAGCTTCGGGCCGCCCTGGGTGAGCACCGCGATCTGCGCGAACACCTGGAGCGAACCCACAATGGTGATCACCGACGTCAGCAGGATCGTCGGGCTGATCAGCGGCAGGGTGATGGACCTGAACCGGGTCCACGCGCCCGCACCGTCGACCCGTGCCGCCTCGTACAGCTCCTTGGGCACGCCCTGGAGCGCGGCCAGGAACAGCACCATGTTCAGGCCGACGTTCTTGAACACCTGCACGACGATGACCGAGAACATGGCGGAGCCCTCGCCGCGCAGCCAGTTGGGTCCGTCGATGCCGACGGTGCGCAGCAGGGCGTTGATGCCGCCGTCCGCCTGGAGCAGGAAGCCCCACACGATGGTCCAGGCGACCAGCGATACCACGACGGGAGAGAAGAACAGCGTGCGGAACACCGTCATCCCGCGCAGCTTCTGGTTGAGCAGGACGGCGAGCAAGAGGGCCAGGCAGAGGTTGAGCACCACCAGGCCGACCGAGAACAGGGCCGTGGACTTCAGCACCTGGGGCAGGTTGGCGTCGTCCAGCAGCTTGGTGTAGTTGTCGCCGCCGGTGTAGTGGAAGTCGCCGGCCAGCACGTTCCACTCGTGCAGGCTGAACCGGACGACCAGGGCGATGGGCAGCAGCACGAACACGACGCTGCCGAGGAGTTGGGGGGAGACGAACGCGAGACCGGCGAGCTGGTCGCGTCGGCGCCGGGTCCAGAACGGACGTCGCGTCGGCTGCCCCGCGGTTGCGGACCCGCTCTTGGGCGGGTCCGCAACCGCTGTTCGCGGGGAGACGGACATGGTCACTTCTCCAGCAGCTGGGAGATGTTTCCGCACAGGTCGCCGAGAACGCCCTTGACGTCGGCGTTCGGCTTCCACAGCGGGTCCAGTCCGGCGCGGACCCGCTGGGCGAGTTCGGCCTGGCCGGCATGGCCCGGCTTGACCACACCCTTCTTGACGCCGCTGACCACCACGCTGTCGAGCTGGTCGTTCTTCAGCAGCGGGTTGGTCTTGGCCAGGTTCTCCGCGGTGAGCTGGGAAGCCCGGGGAGGCGGGAAGTAGGCGGCGAGCTTGGCGGAGTTCTGCGGGTTGGTGAAATAGGCGAGGAAGTCCTTGGCCTCCTTGGTGTGGCCGCCCTGCTTGACCACGCCGATGCCTGCCTGGCCGATCACCGAGTAGTCGCCGCTCGGCCCGGCCGGCAGCGGCACCAGGTCCCATTGGAACTTGGCACCCTCCAGCAGCGACGCCCGGCTGATCTGGGTGACGGTCATCGCCGCGTCGCCGGTGAAGAAGTCGGCGGACTCGCCGGGGCCCGGCATCGCCTTGTCCTCGAAGATCCCCTTGTGCAGGGCGGTCATCGCGTCGACCATCGGCTTGCTGTTGAAGGTGCAGGTCTTGCCGTCGGCACTCCAGGGCTCGGCCTTCCAGCCGCCCCAGAAGGTGGCCAGGTTGCTCCAGTCCTTGTACTCGAAGTCACGGATCACCATGCCGGCCTTGCCGGTGGAGCGGTGCACCTCGGAGCCCTCGGCGAGCACGGTCGGCCAGTCCCACTTGCCCGCCTCGATGAGCTGGTCCGGCGTCTTCTGGCCGGCCTTCTTCAGCAGGTCGCGGTTGACGAAGACACCGAACGGCGAGGTGGAGAACGGGTACGCGTACAGCTTGTCGTCGCTCTTCCAGAGCTTGGTGGTGCTCGGGAGCAGGTCGTCGTACTGGTAACCGCTGGTCTGCTTCAGGGTGTCGTCGAGCGGGACCAGGGCCCCGGAGCTGACGAAGTCGGCCGCGTCCGTCTCGAAGACCCACGCGAGGTCGGGGGCGTTGCCGCCGGTCATCTGGGTGGTGAGCGCCGTGCTGTAGGTGTCGAACGGCAGCGGGTCGAACTTGATGTCCTTGATCTCGGGGTGGTTCTTCTTGTACGCGGCGGCGATCTCGTCGAAGAGCTTCAGGTGCGGCTTGTTGGATGTCCAGACCGTCATCCGCAGGGTCACCGGACCGCTGTCGTCCCCCGAGCCGTCTCCACTGCACGCGGCCAGGACGAGCGTTGCGGACATCGCAGCGGCGACCGTGGCCAGCCCTCTTCGTATCAACATGGTGTTCTCCCTCGGTGGTGCATGGAGGCCTAGTAGCCCGTGATGTCGGGCCAGCGCAGCTCGACGCCGGCCGCGGTGAGCTGGTCCTGGAAGGCCGAGAGCAGCTCGGGGGTCTCCCGGACCGCGCGGGGGCGGGTGCCGTGAGTGAGGCAGAAGGCGGCGAGCGCGCCGGCGGCCTCCCCGATGTTCCATTCGACCGGGTGGACCCGGTAGGCGCCGTTGGTGATGTGGGTGGTGCCGATGTTCTTGCCGGCGGGCAGGAGGTTCTCGACCCTCTGCGGGAGAAGTGCGCCCAGCGGGATCTCGAACGGGCTGCAGCCGACGTCGATGTAGTTGTCGCCGCCCGTCGAGGGGTGCAGGTCGATCCGGTACATGCCGAGGCCGACGGTGTCCGGGTACCGCACGGCGCCCCGCTCCCCGCGGACGGCGAGCGAGAGGTCCTGCTCGACGACGGTGTAGTCGGCCCTGATCCGGCGCGCCTCGCGGATGTACGGGGCCTGGGCCAGGCCGTCGGTGCCCCCGGTGATGTCGCCGCGCAGCCGCAGCCCCGGGAATCCGGTGCCGCCGTCCGGGCGGGGCGCCTCGGTCTGCATCCAGTACAGGAAGGCGAAGCTCAGCTCCCTGGCCCGGCGCAGGTGGTCGGCGGCGTCGGGGACGTCGAGGACCGGGCCCTCCAAGTAGTCGATCATCGGCCAGTTGACCAGGGTGATGTCGCTGGGGTAGGCGCCGTCGGTGAAGGTGCCTCGGGCGGCGATCCGACGGAATGTCCACAGGTTGGCGTTGCCAGGATTGACCCGCTGGTCGGCGGTGACCGCCAGCGGGTCGTCGCCGGGGTTGGGGCTGAAGTCGTGCTCGACGCGCTCCAGCGTCCTGGGGTGCGGGTACCCCCAGGACAACAGCCGCCCACCCCAGACGTCGGGCTGGTAGGACCGCCAGAAGTCGTAGTCCGCGGGCTTGTCGATGGTGTGGTCGCCGTCGACGTGGTCCATCGCGAAACACACCGATACGGCCTGCATGTTCAGTGGCTGGGCGACCTGCGGGGCGCTCGGCTCGCCGGTATCGGCGGCGGACTCGAAGCCGGTGACGTACTCGGTGCCGGTGAGCGGCAGCAGCTCGCCGGTCTCGGTGGCGTCCAGCACGTAGGCGGCTGTGGCGTGGACCCTCTCGCCGGTGTCGCGGTGGGTCAGGGTCACCGCGGTCACCCGGTCGCCGTCGGTCTCGGCGGCGGTCGGCCGGTACGGCTGGAGGACGGTGAGCCGCCCGCCGGCGCGGTGGGGCGCGAGCATCGCCGAGATGACCGCCATCGCAACCCGCGGTTCGTGGCAGAGCTTGCTCACCCAGCCCCCGCCAGGGTTCAGGTCGAGGCGGGCCCTGGCCCGTTCGGTGAGCGGGTAGTGCCGGCGGTAGTAGTCGCGAATGCCGTCGCGCAGGGCCCGGTAGCCGGCCGTGACGCCGAACTGCTCCACCCAGGAATGCTCGTCCGGCGGCACTGCCTGGCTGGTGAGCTGCCCGCCGAGCCAGTCGAACTCCTCGGTCAGCACCACGGTCCGGCCGGCGCGGGCCGCGGCGAGTGCCGCGGCGACGCCGCCCAGCCCTCCGCCGACCACCAGCACATCGCTGCGTATCTCAGTCAAGAACGGTCCTTTCTCGGTTCGCCGAGGGTCTGCCCCTCGACGAAGTGGCACGGCAGAAGCCGCTGGAGCGTGGTGGTTGGCTCGTCCTCCAGCAAGGCGGCGAGGAGTTCCACCGACTGCCAGCCCATCTCCCGGCGCGGAATGCGGAAGCCGGTGCACGCGATGTCGGGGTCCGCCGACTCGGCCGGTACGCCGGTCACCACGACCGACAGGGCACCGGGCACGTCGACGCCGCGCTCCCGGGCCGCCCGGATCAGCGCGACCCCGTCGTCGTGGCCCTCGACCACGGCGGTGGTCACCCCGGCGGCGAGCAGCGCGTCCAGGATCTCCCCCGCGGACCGGCCGGCTGTCCGCTCGTGCCGGCCGCTCCCTTGAGTACCGGCGCGGAACCCGTTCATCCGGTCCTCGGCGGACTCCGCTCCCTCCCCCGCCCCGACGTAGGCGAACTCCCGGTGCCCGAGCTGCCGGGCCCGCTCGACCAGCTTCCGGGTGGCGGCGACGTAGTCCGCGCCCACGCAGGGCACCGGGCCCCCCGCGTCGTCGCGTCGGCCGACTGCCACGAACGGGTAGTTCTCGCGATTCAGCCGGGCCAGCTCGTCGTGCGGTATGTCCCGGCCGAGCAGGAGGCAGCCGTCGGCGATCCGCAGCCGGTTGTTCTCGTGGAACACCTTGCGCCGCCCGTCGGTGACCGGAGCGCTGGTGAACAGCAGCAGGTCGCACCTGAGCTGCTCGGCGCACTCCTCGATGCCACGCAGGAACGGGTAGTAGAAGTCGGCACTGGTGCTCGGGAACACCGATTCGTAGGTGAATACGCCGAGGATCTGGTTGTGCTGACGCACCATTCGACGGGCCACCGGGTCGGCCGCGTACCCGGTCTCCCGGATCACGTCGAGGACGCGCTGCCGGGTCTCGGGGGCGATGCGGGTCGTCGCGTCGGTCCTGTTGTTCAGCACGAGCGAGACCACCGCCTGGCTTACGCCTGCGAGGCGGGCGATGTCACGCTGCGTGATCCTTGGCACGGGGAACTCCTCCGGAGGCTACTGAACCCATCGCTGATAATACGTATTATCAGCCGGTGATCAGTGACGCTACTCGGGCTGTTTCACGGTGTCAACGGTCCCGATGGGCTTTGCCGGGGGTCTTGAAGCTCCGGGACAGGGTGGTCAGCAGTTCGGAACACTGGGCGATTTGACCCACTCCCGTGTTCCCGAGGCGGTAAGTGTCCATTCACCCGTTGTCCGGTGTGGTGGCCCCCGAGCTCACCGCACGCATGGCAGGCGGCAATCCCGTGGGACGACGGTTGTGCGGGTGCGTGACGGACGAACTGCGGGCCGGGGAGACGTGCGCCGGCACCTCGGCGTCCACTTCACGACCGGCCTTGCGCGGCTCGTCGACGGCCAGCCCCTGTATGTGGTGCGCCGGCAGATGACGGCGCTCGTGACGACGGTCTGGCACCACGCCTGCCCGTCCTGCCGCTCGGGCCGGCGCCGGGTGACGGAGAGGCCGCCGCCGGCCGGTGCCCCGGGAGTTGAAGGCCCTCGATGCGGCCTCGCTGTTCAGGCTGGAGGAGCGGGCGTGGGACCTCGGTTTGAGCCAGCGGTTGGAGCCGGCGTGTGTGCGAGCCAATGCGGCGACTGAGGGCACCCACTACCTGTGGCCGGTGTTGTGGCACAGCCTGTCCCACCGCCCGGACGTTCCACCTCACCTGCGGTGCGAGCTGTTGATCACTCTGCGTGCGGGAGACCGCGTGCTGAGCCTGTTGGACGTTGTGCCCGATGACTTCGCCCCGCTGCCGAGGGTGACCTCACGGGACGAGGGCATGGAGGTCGGCCGACTCCTGGACAGTTCCCCGAGCGTCCGGGAATGGCTACTGGGCAGGAGTGTCCCGAGTCGGCCGTGAAAGGCGGCGCCAGCGGATGAGTGCGCACCCCGGGCTCAGAAACGCTTCGTGGATGTCGTCGCGGATCTCCCGGCGGATGCGCAGGCGGCGGAACCAGCGCAGGCGGGCGAAGGCGCTTTCCACGACCCAGCGTTGGCTGCCGAGCCCGGATCCGTGCTCGGTGCCCCGGCGGGCGACGAGCGGTTCCACACCGAGGTCCCGGACCGGGCGGCGGTACTTGTCGTGGTCGTAGCCGCAGTCACCGGGCACGATGGCGGGGCGGCGTCGGGGCCGGCCGCTTGTTACTCTTTCCGATCATGCGAGCCCTCTTCCCAGGATCCTTCGACCCGGTCACTCAAGGGCACCAGGACGTACTTCGGCGCGCTGCCCTCCTGTTCGACGAGGTCGTCGTGTGCGTGATGTTCAATTCGAACAAGACCGGCCGCTTCTCCATCACGGAACGGCTGGACCGGCTCCGCGCGGCAGCAACTGACTTGAGTAACGTCACGGTCGACTCCCACACCGACGGTCTGCTGGTCGACTACTGCCGCCGAGTCGGAATCGACGTCGTCATCCGCGGAGTCCGCGGTGTTTCCGACCTGGACTACGAAATGCCGATGGCCCGCATGAACCACGAACTGGCCGGAGTCGAAACGTTCTTCATCGCTGCAGACCCCGACCTGGCCCACATCTCCTCCACCCTCGTCACCGCGATGAGTCAACAGGACCGTGTCCCGAACAATGATTTGAGCAAGCTTCTTCCAGCAGGTGAAGGCGGCAGGGAGGGTACCTGAAGAGTTGATCCGGCGACCGGGGCGCCCTTGAGCAAGGGCGCCTGAAGCTCCAGTGGCGGCTACTTGGTGGCTTCGCTGGCGCGAGCGGTGAGTTGGGAGAGGCGGGGTATGCCCAGGAGGACGGGGGACTGCTTTTCTCTTGCTGGGCTTCGATCTGGGCGATCTTGTCCTCGGCGCCGGCGAGGCTGACCTTGAGTCCTTCGACCTCGTCTCCGACCGCAACACCACCGGCTGACACAAACCCCAGCCCAGACTCCCTGAGTCTCCACCGCGATCACGCACCAGCTCGTAGGAACCGTCACTGTGACGCGAACCGGCCTGGCCCACGGGCGTCTTCCTCCGATGCGTGACGATCGTTTCCTCGGCCTCGAAGAAGCCCGGCTGGTCGGCACAGAATCGCTGCTGACCACCAAGGACAAGATCGAAGCGGTCATCAGGGCCAAGGCCATGATGTGCGGGTACGGGCCGGCCGGCTGGGCGTCGACACTGTCCGTCTCCACGACCCTCAGCCCCCCGGAGCCGAGGCAGCAGCCGTGCGAGGCTGCTGGTCGGCGAGTTGGGGACGGCCAGGACGCGGGATGCGGTCACACGGGCATGCTCTTTCCGGGGATGGCGTCGATGAGTTCGCGGGTGTACGGGTGGGTGGGGTGGTCGAAGATGGCTTCCGGGGTGCCTTCCTCGACGACACGGCCCTTGCGCATCACCAGGACGTGGTGGGAGACGAGGCGGACCACGTCGAGGTCGTGGCTGATGAACAGGTAGCCGAGGCCCAGTTCGCGCTGGAGGTCGACCATCAGGTCCAGGATCTGCTCCTGTACGAGCACGTCCAGCGCGGAGACCGCCTCGTCCATGACGATCAGACGGGGCTTGAGCGCGAGGGCGCGGGCGATGGCGACGCGCTGTCGCTGGCCGCCGGAGAGTTCGTGGGGGTAGCGGTCGGCCACGGAGGCGGGCAGGGCGACCTGGTCGAGGAGTTCGACCACCCGTGCCCGGTGGTCGGCGCGGCGGTCGCCGATGCCGTGCACACGCAGCGGTTCGGCAACGATCCGCTTGATGGTGTGGCGGGGGTCGAGCGAGGCGTAGGGGTTCTGGAAGACCGGCTGGACGGCGTTGCGGAAGGGCAGCAGGCGGCGGCCCTTGAGGCGGGTGATGTCCGAGCCGTCGAAGCGGGCCTCGCCGGTGTCGGACTCCTCCAGGCGCAGCGCGATGCGGGCGGTGGTGGACTTGCCGGATCCGGACTCGCCGACGATGGCCACGGTGCGCCCGGCCTGAACACTGAGGCTGACGCCGTCCACGGCGCGCAAGGGCTCGCGTCGGCCGCGGAGCCTGAACTCCTTGGTGATGTCGCGCAGTTCCAGCACCGGCGGGAGCTCCTGACGGTCCGGGTCGGCGGGCACCGGCTCGATCTTGGGGCGGGCCATGCCGGGGGCCGCCGCGAGGAGCCGCTTGGTGTAGGGGTCCTGCGGGTCGGCGATGACGGTCGTGGACGGGCCGCTCTCGACGAGGCGGCCGTTGTGCATGACGACGATGCGGTCGGCACGCTCGGCGGCCATGGCCAGGTCGTGGGTGATGAGAAGGACGGCGGTACCGAGTTCGCGGGTCAGGGCGGCCATCTGGTCGAGCACGACGCGCTGCACGGTGACGTCGAGGGCCGAGGTGGGTTCGTCGGCGATGAGGACGTCGGGGCGGCAGGCGAGGGCCATGGCGATGAGCACGCGCTGGCGCATGCCGCCGGAGAATTCGTGCGGGTACTGCTTGAAGCGGGCCGCGGCGTCGGTGATGCCGACCCTTTCGAGGAGCTGGGTGGCTTCCTTGCGAGCGGCCTCGCCCTGGGCCCGGCCGTGCACTTCGAGCGCCTCGACGATCTGCGCGCCGACGCTGAGGACCGGGTTGAGGTTGGTCATCGGGTCCTGCGGCACCATGCCGACGCGGGCTCCGCGCACCTGCCGCATGGCCCGGTCGGAGGCTGCGGTGATGTCGAAGTCTTCCAGGTGTATGGTGCCGCCCGCGATCCGTCCGTTCTCCGCCAGCAGCCGGTTGACGCAGGCGGCCAGGGTGGACTTGCCCGACCCCGAGGCGCCGACCACGGCGACGGTCTCGCCTGCCGCGAGGTCGAGGTCGACCCCGTCGACGGCGGTGAAGTCGCCGCCCGCGGTGCGGAAGACCACGGAGAGGTCGCGGATGCGGAGCTTGGGGTTGGTGCCTGCGTTGTCGATGCCCGCGGTCGGGGCGGCATGGGTGGCTTTCATGGTGACTCC
Organism: Streptomyces sp. NPDC001732; assembly: GCF_053596315.1. Lineage (NCBI taxonomy): Bacteria > Bacillati > Actinomycetota > Actinomycetes > Kitasatosporales > Streptomycetaceae > Streptomyces > Streptomyces sp. NPDC001732. The sequence continues at coordinate 26,202 of NZ_JBSFFY010000053.1, read as the reverse complement.
TGAGCCTGCGGGGTGGTGCCGAAGCCGGCGGACCGGGACGGTGCGGGGAGCGCGGCCTCCAGGTCGAGGGCCTGGACGATGCCCTGGCGGGCGTCGTGGGCCAGGTCCGCGACGGAGAGGAGGTCGGCGCGGGCGCCGGTGGCGCCGTGCAGCCGGGTGGCGGCCATCGCGACGACCAGGGAACGGTCGGTCGCGGCGGAGAGGTGGGTGCCGGTGAATCCGTCGTGGCCGATCATGGGGACCGGGCCTTTCGGGGTGGTCAGTTCGAACCGGCGGAAGCCCAGGCCCTGGGAGGGGTCGTCGGGCGAGGCGGCGGCGGTGAACCGGGCCCGCACGGCGGCCGGCACGAACTCCTCGTCCCGGGCGAGCGCGGCCCCCAGCCGGAGCATCTCCTCGACCGGGGCGAAGAGCCCGGCGTGGCCGGCCGTGCCACCGAGGGCATGGTGGGTATTGCCGTCGGCAGCGTGGCCACGGACCGCCGTGGTGCGCCAGCCGGTGAAGTCGGCCGGGGTGAAGGGCACGGGATAGGGGACGCCATCGGCGATCATGGCGTACTCGATCTGGTCGCCGTCGGCGCAGACCACCGCCCGGGTGGGATCGACGGGCCCGTAGCCGGTGCGGGTCAGGCCGAGGGGCGCGGCCACCCACTTTTGGTAGGCCTCGGCGATACCGGTCCCGGTGATGCGCTCGATGAGACGGCCCAGGAGCTGGAAGCCGACGTCGGAGTAGAGGCGCCGCTCGCCTCGGGGGTGGCGCAGCGGCAGGCCCTCGGCGAGGTCGAGGGCCTGCTCACGGTTGGTGGCGGCGCAGTACAGCGGCCACCATGGCGTGAGGCCTCCGCGATGGGCGAGCAGGTCGGCGGCCGTGACGAGATCTTTGTCGCCGCCCCGGAATCCGGTGAGGTGGCGGTGGACGGGCTCGTCGAGGTCGAGCAGCCCTGCCGCCGTCAGTCGCATGGCCAGGGCGGTGGTGCCCGCGATCTTGCTGACCGAGGCCAGGTCGAAGAGGGCCGAGGTGGTCAGGCGCTCGCCGGGGGCGGTTTTGGTGGGGAGCGCGGCCCACCCGGCGGCGGCCAGGACGGTGTCGGTGGCGGGGGTGAGCACACCGAGGCACACCCCGGCGGGCGGGCCCTCGCCCGCACCGCCGCTGCGGCGGATCCCCTCGGCGACGGAGGTGAGGTACTGCCTCATGCGCCGGCCCCTCCCAGGACCAGGATGCGGGGCCGTACCGCCGGGGTGGCCGGGAGGGTCAGGGGCGCGGTGCCGGGCGTGAGGCGGCCCAGGACGCGTTCGGCGTCGGCGCCGGTGCAGCTGGGGACGTTGCCGGGCAGGCCGTGCAGCGTCTTCCAGCCGAGCAGCGCGAAGGCGATGGCCTCCTTGGCGTCGGAGGGGGCGGCGAGGGCGTCCGTGGTGTGGAAGCGGATCTGCGGCAGCCGGTCCGTGATCCCTTTGAGGAGGACCGGGTTGCGCACTCCCCCGCCGGACGCGTAGAGGACGTCGAGCCCGGCCTCCTCGACCGTGCGGGCGACCGTCTCGACGGTCAGCTCGGTCAGGGTGGCGACCAGGTCGTTCAGGGCGGGGCGGGCGCCGGTGCGGCGCAGCACCTCGTCGACGTACCCGGCGTGGAAGATCTCCTTGCCGGAGCTCTTGGGGGGTGCGAGGTCGTAGTACGGCTCGTCGAGCAGGGCCGCGAGGAGGGGGTGGTCGATCCGGCCGGAGGCGGCGAGGAGGCCGTCGCGGTCGAAGCTGTCGGGATGCGCGGGGTCGGCCGCGACGGCCGCGTCGATGAGGGCGTTGGCCGGGCCGATGTCCCAGGCGACGGGCTCGGCGCCGGGTGCGAGCACCGTGATGTTGGAGATGCCGCCGAGGTTCAGGGCGCCGGCGGCCAGGCCGCGCTCGGTCTCGGCGGCCAGGAGCATGCGGTCGAGGGCCGGGACCAGGGGGGCGCCCTGGCCGCCGGCGGCGATGTCGGCGCTGCGCAGGTCGGAGACGACCGGCAGCCCGGTGGCCTCGGCGATCCAGGCGGGCTGTCCGAGCTGGAGGGTGCCCAGCGCGGTGGTGCCTTCCACCCAGTGGTAGACGGTCTGGCCGTGGGTGCACACCACGTCGGCCGGGGCTGCGGCGAGCGCCGTGCGGGCGGCGTCGGCGAAGGCCTGGCCGATCCGGGTGTCCAGGGCGCAGATGTCGGCCGCAGTCACCCGGCCGGGGGGCAGAGCGTCGACGAGGTCGGCGCGGAGCTGCTCCGAGTAGGGCACGGTGTCGTGGTGGGTGACGGTTCCGTGCAGGGTGGTGCCGTCCTGCCGGAAGTCCACGACGGCCACGTCGATGCCGTCGTGGGAGGTGCCGGAGATCATGCCCAGTACACGCATCAGTGGTCCTCCAGGATGGCGCCGAGCCGGCCGGCGGCGGCGGTCAGCGCTGCGTTCGCGGTGCCCGGGTCGCAGTCGAGGGCGATCATGGCGATGGCGGTCTTCGCCTTCCAGTCGGCCTCGGCCAGGGCCCGATGGGCGGTGTCTTCGTCGGTGCCGGTGGCGGTGACAACAATCCGGACTGCGCGGTGGCGCAGCTTCTCGTTGGTGGCCTGTACGTCGACCATGAGGCTGCCGTAGGTCTTGCCGAGGCGGACCATGGCGAGCGTGGAGATCATGTTGAGCACCATCTTGGTGGCGGTGCCCGCGCGCAGCCGGGTGGACCCGCGCACGATCTCCTGGCCGATGACGACCTCCAGCGGGTGTTCCACGACTGCGGAGAGCGGGGCGCCCGCGTTGCAGGAGAGGCCCACGGTCAGGCAGCCGTGCTCGGCGGCACGTTCGACGGCTCCCAGGACATAGGGCGTACGGCCGCTGGAGGCGATGCCGACGACGGTGTCGAAGGGGCCGACGCCGAGGGCGTCGATGTCGGCGCGGCCCTGTTCGGCGTTGTCCTCGGCCGCTTCGACGGCGTCGGTGATGGCGCGCGAGCCGCCCGCGATGACGCCGACGACCCGGCCGGGGGGCACGCCGAAGGTGGGCGGGATCTCGGAGGCGTCGAGGATGCCGAGGCGTCCGGAAGTGCCCGCACCGACGTATACGAGGCGTCCTCCTCCGGCCATGCGGGGGCAGGCCGCGTCGATGACGGCCGTGATGGCGGCGGACTGCCTGCGCACGGCTCCCGCGATCTCCGCGTCGCCGTCGTTCATCAGGTGGACGAGGTCGCTGGTGGGCAGGGCGTCGAGCATGACGCCGATGCCGTCCATGCGCTCGGTGAGCAGGGAGTCGAGGGTGGTGGAGTCCGGTTCGGCGGAGCTCATCGGCGGTCTCCGGAGCGGGGGTCGAGGACGTCACGGAGGCCGGCGCTGAGCATGTTGAGACCGAGGACGATGACGACCAGGGCGAGACCGGGGCCGGCCAGGAGCCAGGGCGCGATGCTGCTCAGCGCGCGGGCGTCGTAGACCATGACTCCCAGTGACGCTGCGGGGGGCGGGGTGCCGAAGCCGAGGAAGCTCAGCGCTGCTTCGGTGAGGATCGCCCAGGACATGGTGAGGGCCACCTGGACGAGGATGATGCTTCGGATGTTCGGCAGGATGTGCTGGAAGAGGGTGGCCGTCCTGCGCTGTCCGAGGGCCGCGGCGGCGGTCACGTAGTCGGCGGAGCGCAGGGTGAGCACCGGGCCGCGGGCAACGCGGATGAAGATCGGCAGGTAGACCACGGCGATGGCCAGGGACACGGTCTGCCAGCTCCGGTCGAGCGTGGCGGCCAGGGCGAGCGCCAGGAGCAGCGACGGGAAGGCGAACAGGATGTTCGTCACCACGCCGATGATCCGGTCGGTCACCCCGCCGAAGAAGCCGGCGAGGACGCCGAGCATGATGCCGAGGACGCCGGAGATGGCGACCGAGACGCTCGCGACCAGCAGCGAGCTGCCCAGGCCCGAGGCGACCCGGGCGAACACGTCGCGCCCGAACTGGTCGGTGCCGAGCCAGTGGGAGCCGCTGGGGCTCTGGAGGGCCGCGGCGACGTCCTGGGTGGTCGGGTCGTGGGGGAGCAGACCGAGCACGCCCACGCCGGCGGTGAGCAGGACGATCAGGGTGAGGACGCCACCGATCAGGCTGGACCGATTGCGCAGCAGCGTTTTGAACACGTGCTCGCGCTTGGCCGTCTCCTCCACGGGGGCGGGAGCGAGCGTGGCCGTCGTCATCGCGACCACACCCTGGGGTCGACCAGCCGGTAGACGAGGTCGGTCAGCAGGTTGACCAGCACAAACAGAACGGCGATGACCAGCACCGTGCTCTGTACCACGGAGTACTCCTTCTGTCCCATGCCGATGAGGACCTGGCGGCCGATCCCCGGCAGGGAGAAGATCTGTTCCACGACGACGGCTCCACCCAGCAGGAACCCGAACTGGAGGCCGCTCATCGTCACGATGGGGATCAGGGCGTTGCGCAGCACGTGCCGGGTCTGGAGCAGGCGTTCGGGTACGCCTTTGGCTCGTGCGGTGCGGATGAAGTCCTCGCCGCGGATGTCGAGGATCGCGGTCCGGGTGGTCTGCATGATCGGCGAGGCGATGCTCACCCCCAGGACCAGGGCCGGCAGCAGCATCTGCTGGAGGTTGAGCAGCGGGTCCTCGGCGAGCCGCGCGTATTTCAGTCCGTTGGGGTTCCAGCCGAAGCTGTTGGCCAGCACGGTGGCCAGCACCGTGCTGGTGAGGAACACCGGCGCGGACAGCGAAAGCAGGCTGAAGGTCTGCGCGGTGGTGTCGCGCAGGGCGCCGGGACGGGAGGCGGCGAGGAGGCCGGCGGGCACGCCGATCAGGAGGGCCAGCAGAATCGCCAGGACGGCCAGCTCCGCGGTGACGGGCAGGGCCTGCGATGTCAGGTCCGCGACGCTCTGTCCCGCGTTCGAGGAGACACCGAGGTTGCCGGTGAGGACACCGCCGAGCCACGAGAAGAACTGTTCCACCAGGGGCTTGTCCACCCCGTAGTAGGCCTGCAGCTGGGCGATCTGTTCCGGGGTGAGCTCACCGGCGTCGATGCCGTAGGAGGCGGTGATCTGGTCACCGGGCAGCACCCGCAGCAGGACGAACGTCAGGACCGAGACGCCCAGCAGGGTCAGGACGGCCTCCCCGACCCTGCGCAGGACGGGGTGACCGGCGAGATAGGACAGGGTCCGCATCAGGAAACCTTCGTCTTCCAAAGGCTCTGCAGACCGGCGTCGGTGATCGCTTCGAAGCCGGTCACCCGGGTGTTCGTGGCGATGTAGCTGCGGCCGCTGTAGAGCCAGATCCAGACCGCGTTGTCCTCCAACTCCTTGGCGATCTTGCCGTAGATCTCCTTGCGTGCGGCGATGTCGGAGGTCTCGATGCCCTGGGCGAACAGCTTGTCGAGGCCGGCGGAACGGTAGCCGGCCAGCTTGTTGAAGTTGCCGTCCGAGGTGAAGTAGCGGGTGTACGAGGTGGCCGGGTCGCTGCCGGTGCCGTTGAGGGCGATGGCGGCGTCGAAGTCGCCGGCCAGCCAGCGGTCGACGTAGGCGCTGGAGTCCAGGGTCTCGATCTTCATCGTGATGCCGGCCTCGGCGAGCTGGGCCTGGATGTTCTGGGCCTCGTCGGCGGCGCTGGAGTACAGGCCCTGCGGGACGATCGCGGTGAAGGACACCTTGGACTTGCCGGCTGCGGAGAGGTGCTTCTTGGCGGCGGCGAGGTCATGGTCGGGGCAGGGACGGGCGTCCGGCGAGGAGGCGTAGGCGGGGGAGGTGATCGGGCCGACGACCTTGCCCTGGCCGAGGGCAGCGGTCTTGACGACCTGCTCCCGGTCGATGGCGCACTGGACGGCGAGACGCACGTCGGTGTCCTTGAAGACGGCGGCGTCGGCGCGCAGTTGGAGCGCGTGGTAGTCGAGCTGGTCGACATCGGTGACCTTCACCGAGCTGGACGTGGCCGTCTTGGCGGTGACGGAGTCGTCGAAGATCGCCATGTCGACGGTTCCGGAGCGCAGCGCGGAGGCCATGGCGCTTTTGTCCTCGATGACGCGGAACTCAAGGGTGCTCAGCCCGGGGCGTCCGCGGAAGTAGGTGTCGTTGCGCTCAAGCACGACCGACTGGTTGGCGGTGCGGCTCTTGAAAGAGTACGGGCCGGTGCCGACGGGCTTGGTCTTGAGGGCACTCAGAGACTTGTCCGACGGCAGGATCGAGCTGTTCACACCGCTCAGGGCGGACAGGATCGAGGAGTTGGGCTTGCTCAGCTTGATGACGACATGACCGGCGTCCGGCGCGGTGACGGCCTTGATGTCCGCCAGGGAGGTACGCGCGACCGCCTTGGTGTCCGGGTCGAGGATCTTTTCGAGGCTGTACTTGACGTCCGCGGAATCCAGCGCCGATCCGTCCGAGAAGGTCACGTTCGGCTTCAGCGTGAAGGTATAGGTGAGTCCGTCGTCGGAGACCGCGGGCAGGTCGGCCAGGCCGGCGGCCGGCGCGAGGCGAGAGTCCTCGTCCAGCAGAGAGCTGTAGACCTGCCCAAGAACCTGGTTGGACTGCACGGCAGTTGCCGTCCAAGGCAGCAGTTGGGTGGGGTCCGCGCCGATGCCGAACACCAGCGCCTCGCCGTTGGGGCCGACACCGGTTCCGCCGGCGCCACCCGAACAGGCGGTCGTCGTCATGAGAACCGTCGCTGCGATGCCGCTGGCCAGCATGAGCTTGGCAGCCGGGGCGTGTGATCTGGGCATTGCTCTCCTCTTGCAGATCCGCGGCATCACGTGACTTCCGTGACACCGGATACTGCGGAGCAGCATATTCACAAAAATTTCCATGCCAAGTGTCTAGCGTGTAACTTTTTCCCATGATGCTCTTTTCCCAGGCCAGAGCATGGGAGAGTGTGGGCCTCAGGCACAGGAGTGCGCCGTGACGGCCACCCCGCCGGGGAGTCGGCAGCGCCGACGCGCCTGTGCCGATCAGACACCAGAGGAGTCACCATGACTGCCGATGTCCTGGAGAAACTGCGTCAGGCACTCCCCGGCCTGCGACCGGCCGAACGCCGCATCGCCGAACTCGCCCTCGCCACACCTGCGGAAGCGTCGGAGATGACCATCACCGCGCTCGCCGAACAGTGCGGCACTTCAGCAGCCAGTGTCACCCGGCTCTACCGAGCACTGGACCTATCGGGCTACCCGGCCTTCCGCATCGCGCTCGCCCGCGCGGCCGCCGACGAGCAACGCAGACGACTCAGCTTCGGTATCGAGGATGCCGAGATCAACCCTGAGGACGACGCCCTCGCCGTGGCACGCAAACTGGCGTACCACGAAGCTCGCGCCATCGAAGGTACCGCCGAGGCACTGGACGTCGTGGAGTTGGACCGCGTCGTGGAAGCGATCGTCCAGTCACCCGTCGTCGACATCTACGGATCGGGATCGAGCAGCCTGGCCGGCCAGGATCTGCAGCAGAAACTGCGCAGGATCGGCCGCCTGACCAACTGCTGGATCGACCCGCACCTCGCCATCACCAGCGCAGCCGTGCTGCCCCCGGCCAGTGTCGCCATCGCCTTCTCCCACTCCGGCCGTACCAGCGAGACGATCGCCGCGCTGAGGACCGCAGCAAAAGCCGGCGCGTACACCGTCGCGATCACGAACTTCCAGGACACTCCTCTGGCGTGGCACGCAAGCTCTGTGCTGACCACCGTGTCCCACGAGACACGGTTCCGCCCCGGGGCCATGGCCAGCAGGATGGCCCAACTCGCCTTGGTTGACATCCTGTTCATCCGGGTTGCCCAGCGAAGTCCCGAAGCGGTCAACCTTTCCCTGACGGCCACCTACGACGCAGTTGCCGCACGGCACGACCGCTGAAGCCCGCCCGCCGCTGCCGCCGGACCTCACCCCGACGAGAACGCCCCACCACCCGCGCGGCCAGTGCACCCCCGGCCCGCCCGGAACTCTGGCCCTGTGCAAGGAACTGCCGATGAACACCCCCGACAGGGCGCCCTGCTGTCCCGGGACGGCAACCGTGCCGCTCCAGGTGTGTTGTCCCGGGAGGTTGGTGACACGCGTGCTGGGTGCTTGAACGGGTGAGGGCCTCCTGGGTTCGGTGTGGATTGCGACATCTACCGCCGACTGCCAGGGGGCCTTCGTCTCCCACCGTAATGCCCCGCTGACTCCGACGGGCCGGCTACATCCGGCCCGGTGCGTCGTGGAAGGGGGCCGGCCACTGCGGCGGGCCGCGGAACGTTTCCAGGTCAGCCACACCACCGCGGCCCGGGGGGCCGGCCGCTACCGGTCACACGGCCCGGCAGGAATGGAGGACCGGTCCAGCCGCCCGCACCACCAGCCCCTGCGCACACCCGCCGCCGTCGAGGAACAGGTCATCCGCCTGCGGCGCGAACACCGTATCGGCCCGCTGCGGCCGGCAGCCCGTACCGGCGTCGCCGCTTCCACCGCTCACCGAATCCTGCACCGTCACGGCCTGCCCGTCCTCGCCGTACTGGACCGGGCCACCGGCGAGCCCGTTCGCCGCTACGAACGCGCCCGGCCCGGCGAACTGGTCCACATCGACGTCAAGAAGCTCGGTCGCATCCCCGACGACGACGGCGGCCACAAAGCCCTGGGCCGGGCATCCGGCAACCCGGACAAGGACCGCCGCAACGGCGTCGGACATGCCCACCTGCCCGACGAGACCGCCCCGACCTGCGCATCCTTCCTGATCCGCGCCACAGCACGGTCCGCCGCACGAGGCATCACCGTCGAACGCGTCCTGACCGACAACGCCTGGGCCTGCACCGAGAACACCTGGCGCCAGACCTGCCGTGACCTGGGCATCGGCTCGCGCTGGACCCGCCCCTGGCGTCCCCAGACCAACGGCAAGGTCGAACGATTCCACCCGCACCCTGCTCGATGAATGGGCCTACCAACGGCCTTACACCTCCGGCACCGAACGGCAAGCAGCGTTCTCCGACTGGCTGGACTGGTACAACTACCACCGACCACACACACCGGAATCGGCGGTCAGACCCCAGCCGGCCGCGTCACCAACCTGTCCGGACAACACGACTAGGGCGTGCTTCCGGCCCTCTCGATACGGGTCACGATCTCCTCGGCGACCGCGCCCAGGTCGGCGTCGACGACAAGGCGGACCGGGCCCTCGGGGTCACGGTGGAAGACCGTACGTCCTTCGTCGTCGACCGTGACCGTGCCGTTCTCGGTCTCGTACAGCTCTGGGCAGAGCATCGACAGGGCGGTGATCGGGTCGTGCGGGACGCTCCAGCCCTCGCCTGTGAACCCGGTCCAGGCGTCGATCTCGCGGGCGAGGGCAGCACCGTAGGGGCCGGCGGCACGGATGCGTTCGATGCCGTCGCGGCCGATACGGACCCTGCGGGTGATCTCCAGGCCGGTGATCACGGTCGGGATGCCGGAGGCGAAGACGGTGCGGGCGGCCGTGATGTCACTGACGATGTTGTGCTCGGGCCCGGCGTCAGGCGCGAAATGGCCGCCCATGAGATAGAGGGTGCGTACCGCCGGGGCGAAGCCCGGTTCGTGGGCGATGGCGTGGGCGAGGTTGGCCTGCGGGGCGATGCCCATGATGTCGAGTTCGCCGGGGCGGGCGAGGACGGCGTCGACGAGGAAGCGGTGAGCGGGGACGTCGTCGCGTACGGGCTCGGACTCCAGGCCGGTGAAGGCCCGGCCCTCGTGACCGGCCCACCAGACCTCCTTTCCGGACAGGGTCTCCTCCGCTCCGGGTACCACGGTCAGGTCGTGCCCGGCGAGGGCGGCGAGGCGGTGGGCGAGGCGGGCGCGCAGCAGGGTGTCGCCGTAGACGGTGGTGACGGCCTCGACACGGACCTGCTCGGGCGAGCCGAGCAGGACGCCGAGCGCGAGGGCGTCGTCGACGTCGCTGCCGATGTCAGTGTCCAGGAGGAGGTGGTGGAGAGTCATGCGTGTCCTTGTACGTGTGCGGAACCCGTGGGCCGGCGCCCTGCGGCAGGACGGACGGCGGGGGTCGGTGGGTGGTGGCTACTTGAGGCCGCTGCTCGCGATGGACTGGGTGAAGTGGCGCTGCAGCCGCAGCAGTACGACGAGCGGGATGAGAGTGAGGACGACGGCGGCCGCGAAGACCTGTCCGTAGTCGACGACCATCTGCCCCTGCAGGGTGCCGAGCGCGATGGGGCCGAGTTGCTTGGCGGGTTCGGTGCCGATGAGCAGGGGCCACATGTACGACTGCCACTGGAAGGTGAACAGGGTGAGCCCGGCGCCGACGAGCGCGGGCCGTGACAGCGGCAGGTGGACGCGGGTGAAGACGCCCCACCAGCTGAGGCCGTCGATGCGGGCGGCTTCGACGAGTTCCTTCGGCACGGCGAGGAAGAACTGGCGCAGCAGGAAGATGGCCAGGCCGTTGCCCATGCCGGGCAGGATGAGACCCGCGTACGTGTTCTGCAGGTCCCAGGAGCGGAAGAGCGAGGACAGGGGGATCGCGATCGCGTCGAACGGGATCATGAAGCTGAGCAGGATCACCGCGAAGACCAGGCCTCTGCCCCGGAACGCGAAGACGGACAGTCCGAACGCGGCGCTGGCCGAGACCAGCAGGCCCAGCGCGACGGTGACGGCGGCAACCAGCACGGAGTTGAGGACGGCCCGGCCGAAGTCGCCCTGGAAGAGGGTGACGTAGTTGTCGAGCGTGGCGTGGGTGGGGATCAGGCTGCGCCAGGACAGGTCGTCGAGGCTCGCGAGGACCTGGGAGCCGGGGCGCAGGGAGCCCGCGAGCACCCACAGCAGCGGCAGCGCGAAGAGCACACCGATCACCACGGCGGCGATCATCGGCATGTGCCGGGCCGGCGAGAGCCGCCTCGGCGTACCCGGGGCGGAGTGGTGGAGGGTCGTCATGGCTACTCCTCGCCCTTGCCCTGCATCAGCCGGTACTGCACGGCGACGACGGCGAGGGTGAGCGCGACGAGCAACACCACCTCGGCCTGGGCGTAGTGGATGTCGCCGACGCTGTAGGCGCGGCGGAAGACGTCGTACATGAGCAGGTTGGTGGAGCCTTCGGGGCCGCCACCGGTGAGCAGCTGGACCGGCGCGAACACCAGGAAGTTGGAGACGGTGTCGGCGACGAGCACGAAGGCGAGCGGTCGGCGCAACAGGGGCAGTGTGACGTGGACGAAGCGCTGCCAGGCGTTCGCGCCGTCCATGGCGGCGGCGTCGTAGCACTCCTGCGGGATGTCCTGCAGGCCGGCGATGAGAAACGTCATCCAGTACCCGACACCGACCCACGACATCAGCACGATCAGTGCGTAGAGCGCTTGGGAGGGGCTGGTCAGGAACGGTTGGGACGGGAGGCCGAGAGCGCCGAGGGCCGCGTTGAGCGGGCCTTCGGGCCGGTAGAGGATGCCCCAGATCACGGCGGAGACCGCGGGCGGCACCGCGATCGGCGCGAAGACGAGGGAACGCCACAGGCGTGCGCCTGCGAAACGCCGGTTGAGCAGGACGGCGAGGCCGAGCGCGCACAGCACTTGGAGCGGGTTGACGATCAGGCTGAACAACAGCGTGACGCGCACGCTCTGCCAGAACTGCGGATCGCCGAACAGGTCGCCGTAGTTGTCGAGGCCGACGAAGCGGGTGACGCCGTCGACGAGACTGTGGTGGCGCAGGCTGTCGACGACCGCCAGCCCTGCGGGCAGCAGGCGCAGCACGAGGAGTGCGAGCAGTGCGGGGGCCAGGAAGGCGAGCGCGGTGCGGGCCTGGGAGCGGGGCCGTCGGCGGTGGGCCGGGATCCGGATCTCGGCGGCCGGGGCGGCCGAATCCTCGCCGGCCTTGGCGGTGGTGGTCATCGCAGTCGCTCCCAGGTGCGTACGAGCTCGTCCGAGGCCTTGGTGAGGCGGGCCTCGACCGGTGAACCGTTGCGGATGTCGGAGAAGGCCGATGCCAGTACGGTCTCGAACTGGGTGTAGCCGATGGAGCGCGGTCGGCTGACGGCCGTGTGCTCCAGCTCGTATCGCATGATCGCGGCGACGCCCTCGGTGGAGCGCGTGGCCTTCTTCTCCAGGCCGGCCGCGTACTGCTCGAAAGCGGTGCGGTGGGAGGGGATGAGCGGCGAGGCGGCGACCGTGGCGAGGCTTCCGGCGGTGGTCAGTGTCGCGTATTCCATGAAGCGCAGGCCCAGGTTCTGCCGGCTGCTGTACGGGTTGATGCCCCATGACCAGGAGTCGGTCGGGGTGACGGGGCGACCGCCCTCGAAGTACGGCTGTGGGGCCGTCCCCCAGGTGAGGTTCTTGAGCGTGGCGAACGAGCCCAGGTTCCAGGGGCCGCCGACGAAGAACGGCACCCTGCCGGCGGTGAACAGGGAGGACAGCTGGAAGGACGTGATGCCGCGCGGGGAGAGGCCGTCGGCGAAGAGCTTGCCGTACCAGCGCATGGCGCGCTGCCAGCCGTCCGTGGTGACGGCGGGGGTGAGCATGTCCCTGCCGGTGATGCCGGATCCGCCACCGAGGGATTCGACCAGCGGTTGCAGGCCGTAGTAGGCGTCCGTCTGCTCCAGGACCAGGGCGTAGTCGCAACCCGCCCGCTTCATCGCGCGGCGCCCCGCGTCCAGGGTCTTCTCCCAGGTCCAGCGCTCGGCGGGGCCGGCGGAAGGGACGTCCACGCCCGCCTTCTTCAGCAGGTCCGCGTTGTAGAAGAGGTACTGGGTGGACGTCCATACCGGCAACGAACGCAGGGTGCCGTTCCAGGAGCTGATCTCGTACTGCTCCTCGGTGACGGCCGCGCGGGCCCGTTCGCTCACCGGGGTGAGGTCGGTGAGGAAGCCGCGGGCGCTCAGTGCGGGAATGCGCGGCTGGTCGACGCAGTAGACGTCGATGGCCGAGTCCTCGGCGGACAGGCGCAGCTGGAGGACGTCGTTGAGCTGGGCGGGCGGTACGGCGGTGTACGCCACGCGCACCCCGGGGTGGGCCTTTTCGAAACCGTGGATCACCGGCGCGAACGTCGCGGGGGTCTCGGGCCCGAGGAATCGCACCGTTTCTCGGGAGGGACCGGAGGCGCCGGAGACACCTGACGAGGAGCACCCGGCGAGGATCCCGCCGGACGCGGCGGCGAGGGCGGTGCCGAGCAGCCTTCTGCGGCTGAGGGAGCGCGCGGAGCCCAGGGCACGGTTCATGGCGCCCACTGTGCATCGCGCAGTGCCCCTGGAACGGGAGCTGTGACCATCATGTATCCAAATCGTTTTGTATCCGAAGAGGGAGGCAGAATCATATGCATAGCACCTCGAAGGCGATCACACTACAAAACGTTTTGCGTTCTGGGTAGAGTGAAGCCGAACACGGCGCCGCCGGTGCGCCACAAACCTTCGGGAGGCGGATGTGCACGGCTCGGGCCGCGTCAAGATCGTGGACGTGGCGGCCGACGCCGGAGTCAGCGTCACGACGGTGTCGCACGTGATCAGCGGGCGACGTCCCGTCTCGGCGGCCACCCGCGCCCGGGTCGAGGACGCGGTGCGGCGCTTGGGCTACCAGGCGGATCCATCGGCGCGCGGGTTGCGCACCCAGCGCACCGACACCATCGGGCTCGTGGTGCCGGACATCACCAACCCGTTCAACACCGAGTTGGCGGCGGGCATCCAGGCCATCGCGTACGCGCGCGACCTGCTCACCGTGGTCTGCGAGGCGCCCATGGCGGATGGCCCCCAACTCCCTTCTGTACTCAAACAGTTGGTGGCCCGTCGACTGGACGGCATCGTGCTCGGGCGGTTCGGCGCGCAGCGCGCGGACCTCGACCTGATCGCCGGTTCCGGCGCGCGGCTCGTCAGGCTCGGCACCCGGATCGCCGACGGCCCCGGCGACGTGGTGCGGGGCGCCGAGACCGAGGGCATGCGTGACCTGGTCCGGTACCTGGCCGTCGAGCGCGGCTACCGGAGGATCGGATTCATCGGCGGCGAGCAGGGCGTCGAGCCGGGCGGCGAACGGTACGAGGGCTACCGCCAGGCCCTCGGCGAGGCGGGCCGCGCCGTGCCCGAGGAGCTGACCGTGTGGACCGGCTTCACCCGGGAGGGTGGGCGCGTCGGCGCGGCCCACCTGCTCGATGCCGCCGAGCCGCCGGACGCCGTGGTGTGCGCCAACGACCTCATCGCGATCGGGGCTCTTGACGTGGCACGGGCGCGCGGCCTGGACGTGCCGGGCCGACTGGCCGTCGCCGGGTACGACGACATCGACGCGGCGTCGATGGTGGCCCCGGCTCTGACGACGGTGCTCAATCCGGCGCGGGAGATCGGCCGCAACGCGGCCCGGCTGCTGATCGACCGCCTCGACGGGGACACCGGACCGGCCCGCGAGATCGTCCTCGCGCATCAGGTGGTGAGGCGCGCCTCCGCATGACCGGGCCCGCCCCGGCACCGCTTCCTGCCGCGCTGGTGGGAGCGGACCGCCGACAGCCGGGCGGCCCACGACGATGCCGCGGACACCGGCGCGTGGCCGGCCGACGCGTACGCCAACGACACCGTGGTGACCCGCATCGGGCCCCTGCACGCCGACCACGCCGACCCGGGAGCCGTCGCGGCCCCGGCATTCCGACGTCGTCCGCGCCCCTGCCGCAGCTCGTCGCCACCATGCCGGTCCGTCCCGTGCCGACCGCGTGGCTGGAGACACTGCGCCCTGGCGGGCGGTTGGTCGCCGCCATCACCGGCACCGGGCTGATCCTCGTCGCCGACAAGACGCTCAAGGGCGGCTCGCCCGGCCACATCACCTACGACGGGGCCTCCTTCATGGCCGCCCGCCACGACGACTACGACGATCCGCCCCCGGCGGACGCGGGGTGGGAGGCGGTGGACGGCGACGGGGCGGCCCGATGGCGGGGGTGGAGGTGACGGCCGTCAGCCCGAAGGGGGTCGCTGAGCTGTGCGAGCTCGTCGAGGACGAGCCCGGCCTCGGGAATGTACAGGTGGTGCTGGAGTTCACCGCCTGCCCTCGCGGCTGCAGGACGGCGCGGCCGGGCAGATCCTGAACGTTGTCCGCACCCGGGCGGCCGTGCTGGCCGGCGGCGGAGTGCCGGACGATGCAGGGGTCGCCGTCGAGCTCCGCAAGAACATCGTGCCGGCGCGAACACACGACGTTCCCGCACCGGAACGCCAGATCTGCAGCTGGACCTGTTGCGCGAGATTCCGGAGGACCTGGACACGCTCGAAGCCTTCCGGGCGATGGCCGATCCCGGCGCGAAACTGGAAGTGCGCAGGGAGTCGGACGGGAGGGGAAGGCCACGTCATGACGTCCGCTGCCGAGGAACGGGTTCCGCACCGCAACGTGCTGCGGGGCAGCTTCAACTGCCTCGCGTACGTGCCGCGGCTTCCTCCCACCGCCCACACCCCGCTTCTGCACATGATGACCGAGCAGGAGCCCGGCGGCCCGGTCGTCGCCACGCAGGATGAACTCGCCACCGGCCTCGCCATGGAACGCGGCGTGATCAGCCGGGCCATGCCGCACCTGGTCGCTGCCCGGCTCGTCACCGTGGTCCATCGCGGCCGCTTCCAGCTCCACCCGATGATCGCCGCGTTCAACGACCCCCGCGAGCAGCCGCGGGCAGTGAAGACCCTGCCCCGCGACATGCGACTGGACGTCGGCGACTTCGAAGACGAGTACGAGCGGCGCTTCCAACTGCACCTGCCTCCAGCTGCACCTGGACGAGAAGGCCGGCAAGGCCGAAGCGAAGGCGAAGGGCAACGTCCCACCCCTCACCAGTCGCCCCGCCTCAAGCCAGTCCACCGACCACCGCCGGCCTCGGCAACCCGGTGCCGCCCCCTCGGGTGCGGCACCGTTCTCGTGCCCGGAGCGATGCACGGTTCCCCTCCAGGGGAAAGCCGCAGGTCGGGGGCGTGGGGAGCAGGTGGGCGGCAGCACTGGGCGGACCGGTTTGTTCTGAATCTCCAGAACAAACCGACGACCTACCGCGCGTGCGCACACCGTTCCCCGCTGCGGGAAGCAGGGGCGGCTGTCCTGTGGAGCGGCACTGGTGCGACCGGGGCCCTTTCCTACGGGGTGGGGTGCCACTCGGCCATCACGATGGTGGCGTCGTCGGACATCTTGTGCTCCTGGTGGCGCTTGAGTTGCTGTAGGAGTCGGCGCAGGGCTTCGGGGGCGGGTTCGCCGGTGGCCATGGCGCGGATGACGGTGTCGGCGAGGCGCTGTTCGCCGAAGAGGTCGCCTTCGGGCGAGCGGGCCTCGGTGACGCCGTCGCTGTAGAGCAGGATGCGGTCGCCGGGCTGGAGCCGGGCGCGGTGTGTGGTAGGTGGAGTGTGACTGTGGAAGTTCCAGCCCAGTGGCAGGTCGGGTTCGCGTTGGAGGATGTGCAGGACCTGTCCGCCGCGTACGAGCAGGGGCGGCGGGTGTGCGCAGTTGACCCAGGTGAGGGTTCCGTCAGTGAGGTCGAGGTCGGCGATGATCGCGGTCATGAGCCGGTCGGTGAACCATTCGTCCAGGATCCGGTCGATCTCGGTGACGATGTCGGTGAGTCGGCCGCCGGAGTGGCGGGTGGCGCGGCAGGCCGCGAGCCCGGCTGCGCTCGCTCCGCCGGAGGCCAGGTCGTGGCCCATGGCGTCCAGGAGCGCCAGATGCAGACCGCCGTCGGTGAAGCTGTGGTCGAACGCGTCGCCGCCGGCGTTGTAGGCCGGCTCCAGCACGGCGGTCGAGGTGGCCTGGGCGGTGCCGATGGTGCGCGGCGGGAGGAACGCCCATAGCAGTTCGGCCTGGACGGTCATCGGCTCTCGGCGCTCGGTTTCCATGAGCAGGT
The DNA here is from genome assembly GCF_053596315.1 of Streptomyces sp. NPDC001732. Taxonomy (NCBI): domain Bacteria; kingdom Bacillati; phylum Actinomycetota; class Actinomycetes; order Kitasatosporales; family Streptomycetaceae; genus Streptomyces; species Streptomyces sp. NPDC001732. The sequence goes on along the minus strand of NZ_JBSFFY010000053.1, from coordinate 9,492 downwards.
CGCTGTAGGACGACTTGGACACGAGCAGCAACGCGGTCACTCCGGCCAGTGCCTCGCAGTCGGCGAGGGACAAGTCGGGGCCGCGGGCTTTGAGCACGCCCAGGCGCTCGACGCCGTCGACCATGGGGATCCACGCGGTCATGCCGTCCTGCGTCAGGTGCGTGCGCTCCATCCGGTAGGCCAGCCCGGCCATGGACGAGTCGATGTCCAGGGCGGGCTCCCCGGCGGATACGGGCTGGGGCAGGGCGATGAGCCGCGTCTGCTGCAGGTCGGTGACGTACACACCGGTGGCCGTCAGGCCCATTGCCCGGCCGGCGTCGAAGACCAGGCCGGCAAGGTCTCGGCCTGAGATCAGCTGCGAGCGTGCCACCAGGTCGGCCAGGAAACTGTTGCTCGCCACCATGGGAAGGGCCTCCCTTCACGGCGGAGCCAGGTACCGCCCGCGCGTCTTGCGCGCCGGTCGGCGCTCTCCACCCATGAGAGTGCCCACGACAGGCTTCGAACATGATCACGTCGGGCGCAGGCGGAGCTCGGCTGACGGTTTCAGATCGTGGGCAGCGGTCCAGCGCTGCATGCAGCAGCCGTGCATGGATTTTACCCGGAACATTGCAGATCTACGAGGTTACGCAGCCGCCGGGACGGGCTCGTGGTCCTGCCTCCTGCCCCTGGAGCAGCGGGCGTGGGCTGGTTGGAGCAGGGCTTGAGCAGCGTGCAGCAACTGACCGTGCTGCACCGGCCTGCTACCCGTGCAGCACCCGCGTGGCGCCTGGCCCATGCGAATACTGCGCGGCACCCGGGACCACCCTGCTGCCCTCCGACGGCCGCCAGGACCGCGTGCCCTGCGCCTGCTCGGCCCTCGGGGGCGGAAGGCCGGGATGCCTGGGCTTGGGTACCACTTCTCCGCGGCATCGCGCTCGGCCGGGGTCAGGATCCAGCAGCCGCACAAGGCATCGGGGATGAGTACCTGACACTGCTGACCAGCTCGGTGGTGACTTGGACGACGGAGTACCAGGGGCTGGCCATCGCGCGGATGCGCACCGAGGGCGGGCGGTCGACGACGAGCTCCTTGCACACATCTTCCCGTGGCGCGGATATCAGCCCTTGCTGTCAAGCTCAGTACCTGGTCCGGTCACGGGGCGGTGAGGACGGTACGGATGCCGATCCGGCGCCAGATGATGTGCGGGTGCCGGGGCAGAGCGCGGGCCCGTACTGTCAGGTAGCGCGTCCTGCGGGGCTGGTGCCCGTGAACCGGGTGAGCTCGTGGATGCCCACGCCTCGGATCCGCTGGACGCGGAAGCCGACACGGTCGACCGCCTCCCGGAGCCGGGTCCGAACCCCCGCGCTGATCGCGGCCGTGCTCGCGGCTCTGCTGCTGTTCGGACGCTGGTACTCGGTCCACGAAACGAAGAACCCCGGCGGCGCCCAGCCTGGGATCGGCGGCGACAACTGCCCCAGTGACGACCAGTGCCCAGGCCCCGCCACTTTGCGAATATGGGGTGCCGGTAAGAACGCTGTCATCGATCCTGCTGGCTTATTCGGTCACGCGGCGAGGGAGAGGTCGAGGCGGGCAAGGTGGCTGACGCGGGTGCGGTCGAGTGGGTGGCCGTTCCACCAGGCATCGAGGCGTACGAGGTTGAGTGCGACGGCGGAGAAGACGTGTTCCAGGTGGGTCTTCTGGAGACCGAGGTAGCGGGCACGTCTCATCCCGGTGACCGCGACGGCCTGGTGGATGGTTCCCTCGATGCCCGCGGGTTCCGTACTTGGCTCGCCACTGCTCGTCGCCCTGCTGGAGGCGGGCATGGTCGAGGACTTCTTGAACCTCGCGGGGTTGCAGGGAGAGGGTTCGACCGCCGGTCTTCGAGCTGGTGCACTGGTCGCGCACCGGGCAGGGATGGCATGTCTCCTTGTTGAACTTGATGACGATGGCCTTGGTGCCGCGCAGGGTGGCGGGGCTCCACCAGGTGCTGGTGTCCCCGCGTGGGCAGGTGGCCTGCCGCTTGTCCCAGTCGATGGTGAACGCGGTGCGGTCGAACCCGGCGCCGGCACGCGCCTGGGGCGAGCTGTTCATCAGGACCGGGGTTACCAGGGCGACCCCGAAGTTCTTCTTGATGCCTACGATCAACTCGGCGGAGGCGTAACCGGAGTCGAGGAAGTGCTCGGCGGGCAGGAGATCGCGGGCGGCGAGCATGTGATGGACCGGTTCGGTCATTTCCGCGTCGGTCACTGTGGCGTCGGTGGTCGCGATGCCGGTGATCAAGCGCGGCGGCGGTCCGTCGGCGCCGGGGATCAGCGCCTGGCCGTCGGCTGCCGGGTCCCGATCATCGGCATCGTCGCAGGACTCACTGATGTGCATCTTGTAGCCGGTCCACCAGGAACCCTGCTTGAGGCCATAGCGCGCGTCGGTGTCGTACGGAGAGGCCAACCGCAGTCTGCCGGGCGGGAGGTCTTTACTCTCCCGCCGCTTCACCTCCGCTCCGGCCTCGGACACGGTGTGGTGGTAGTTCTGCACCCACATCGTGCGCAGGACCTGCACCGCCGGGAGTTCGCGCAACCAGGCCGGAGCATCAGGGGCATGCACCGCCGCCAGCAGCGCGAACCCGTCCCGGCCGTGTACCAGGGCCATCTCCTCCCGCTTGCTCGTTGAAGCCGGCGGATGCCAGGAGTGAGTCCGCGGGCCGTAGCGTTCGGCCCATTCCCGAACGGGCACCGCCCCTGCCAGCCAGTCCGGGGCCGCGCAGGCCAGCGCCTCCAGCGTGGCCCGCAGTGTCTCCCCCGCCAGCTCCAGCCTGTTCAGGTCGCGTACCGCCGCCAGCACGCGGGTGGAGTCGGTGCGCTGCTTGCCTCCGGCCTTCACCAGGCCCCGGTCCTTGAGCGCGGTCAGCAGCAGGTCGAGCACCTTCTCCTCCATCCCGTGCTCAACCAACCGCGTGCGGAACTCCGACAGCACCGAGGCGTCGAACCCGGGATCATCCAGCTCCAGGCCGAGCGCGTACTTCAGGTCCATGCCGTACCGCACCCGATGCGCTGCCGCCCGGTCGGTGAGGTTCTCGGCGAACTGCAACACCGTCACCAGCGCCAGCTGGCCCGGTGACCAGCCCGGCCTTCCTCTGGTTCCGAACGCCTCAGCGAACTCGGCGTCCGCGAACAACTCGCCCAGTTCGTCACGGACCCGCATCGCCAACGGATACGGGCCCCGTGCCGCCACCGCTCGCGCCACCTGCGCGGTCAGCTCGGGCACCTTCGGCCACGGCCTCGGCCGCATCGACATTCCACACCCCACCCGCGACCGGAACGCCAAGACGGCCGCTGCTGTCCTGACCAACGAGCCGCCGGACCCGCCGGGCACGGAATAAGCCAGCAGGATCGATGACAGCGTTCTTACCGGCACCCCAAGATCCCCGTGAGTTCAAGGAAACCGAAGGTCCTTCAGCCTGAACCCACAGGTTCACCGGTCTGCTTCAGGTGGGAAGAACCGTGGGTTCGGTTGGAACACGAGGATGCCGTGCAAGCCGAAAGGCCTCGGCCGTGACGTCGGCGTCGACCTGCGCCTGTGTTCTGTCGCCGTATTCAAGGACGTCGTAGTCGTCGTCCAGGTTGGCGAAGTCGCTCGGCCAGAGGCAGCTTGTGCCCGAAGTGCTGATGGACCTGAAGGCCAGTTCGCGTGGCGTCAGTTCACCGGCCAGCATCCGGGCGGCAAGTGCTCGCGCGGCGGCTTCCTGTCCGGCAACGCCACGCGTTGGGTGGTAGGTGAGGCCCAGTTCGTCGAGTGCCGGGGGAAGGAGGTCGGGGACGTCGTAGTCCGCCTCCGCGCGTGTGCACGCGGCCGAGATCCGCAGGGCTGGACTGTCGAGGTCGGCAACGAGTGCATCACAGGCAGCAGTGACGACGTCGGTTGCGCGGATCTCGCCCATGCTCCAGAGATCGGCACGATCCTGAAGCTGGCGAACCGCCTCGCGGAGGAGGGCACGGATGGACCTCACCTTCTGGCTTCGGCCGCAATCCAGTTTTGCCAGACGTGGATCGTGTTGGGCACCTCGGGGCGATCGAGGAGCCAAAGAACGTAGCCGGCGTGCCGTCGTGCCCAGGGGTTGTCAGACCGAGCGGCAGTTTCCAGCCTGCCGCGCAGATCCTCACTGTCGACGGCTCGAGCAACGCGCAGGTACTCGCGGTCCTTGCAGCGGTAGGTCCGCTGAACGACGATCCCGACCAGGTCGGTGAGCTTCGTCCTGACCGTCTCACCGTGGTCAGCGACCGCCACGGCCCGTATGAGGTCCTGTTTCGTGCCCCACTTCTTGGCATGCCGGGTCCACTCCTGCGGATACCTCGCCTCCCATTCCAGGAAGAGGAGGGCATAGGGCAGACCCTGCCATGTCCTGATGTCGCCGGGTGGGCGGTTCCACAACGCGTCGGGCAGCGAATACTTCCCGGCTTCGACGTAAATCTCATGTGCCTCCAGGAAGGCCGGATCCTGCCACCGATCCTGTTCGCCAAGCGGCAGCGGCAAGCGCCACAACGCATTGAACCGACCAAGAGCATCCCGCACGTTTCCCTGGGCATCAGCAAGACGGACCAGCGCCGCAGCCCGTTCGGCGGGATCGTCCGCTATCAGCCCGAACGCCCAGCCCAACCGCGCGTCCCACGCATGGGCTTCATCAACGCCCGCATCCGCTTCCTTCGTCACGCAGGAGATCATCCCCTAGTCACTACACAGAGGTGGATCGCCCCTCGCATTCATCCAGAGCGCAGATCGGTCGGACAGGGCGAGAGAGATTCAGGAATCCCGAAGTCAGGTCAGTGGGCAGTCGGGCCCCCGACGAAGGAAGAACCCCCTGGCCACAGGATCAAGTGCTCCGTGGAGGTTCGGGGAACTCGCGGGATGTCGCATATATGTGCTGGGCGTCCGCCTCGATCCGCTCGCTGAACGGGTCGGCCTCGCCGGTCAGGACTGCCAGGAAGAACGACGCCGTACCGCCGTCGAAGACGGCCCGGCGATTCACCTCGTATGGTGTCTGCCTCCGGAAGACGGCGGCCCGCCAAGGGTCGGGGGCTCCCTCGTGTGGCCAGAACGCGACATCACCACCCGCCGAGTCCGCGAAGGGCAGCAGCTGCGGCGGGTCACCTTCGGGCAGAAGAGCACTCAACTCTTGACGGTCTCGCTGGGAGAGAACGGGATCGACTTTGTCCAAGAGGTCTCCCTACGGTGACCCGGGGCCCGGGGCGTGCTTACTGATCGTTTCAGAAGGAGGTTCGGAGTCGTCTCAAGCAGATGATGCTGCAGGCGAGTTGGAGCAGTCCGAGGTGGAGGTCGGCGCGTATCTCGTAGCGGGTGCGCAGGCGTTTGAACTGGTGAAGTCAGGCGAAGGTCCGCTCGACGACCCATCTGGTCCTGCCCAGGCCGGAGCCATGGGCTGTGCCCTTGCGGGCGATCTTCGGTGTGATGCCGCGGGCCCGGAGGAGGCGGCGGTACTTGTCGTGGTCGTAGCCGCGGTCGGCGAACAGCCGGCCCGGCCGGCGCCTCGGCCGCCCGCGGACCCCGCGGATGGGGGTATCGCGTCCAGCAGGGGCATCAGCTGAGTGACGTCGTGACGGTTTCCACTGGTCAGCGAGACGGCGGGCGGGGTGCCGTGCCGGTCGGTGATCAGGTGGTGCCTGCCGCCCGGACGCGCGCGGTCGGCCGGCGAAGGTCCGGTGTGAGCCCCCCCTTGAGGGCCCGGACATGAGAGCCGTCGACTGCCGCGTCCGTCATGTCCAGCAGGCCCGCGGCCCGCAGCTCGGCCAGCAGCACCTCGTGCAGCTGCGGCCAGACACCGGCCCCGATCCAGTCCCGCACCCGGCGCCCGGCCGCCTGGCGCAGCCGGGTGGTGATCCGCGCCCCGGCTGGTATCTGGGCGACGCTCTCAGTAAACGACTTCCTCGGGCACTTTGGCTCGTGGCACCACCAGCGACGCTTGTGCCACAACAGCACCAGCCCGCGCTCCCCATAGAGAAGATCCCTAGGACGGGTCCGGGCCGTACCCCTCACCTTCCAGGCGAAGGCGCCGCACTCCGGGCAGGCACGAGCCGCTTCCTCCGCCGTGGCCAAATGCACCCGGCGGGTGCCGTCCTCAAGCCGCTCGACCCGTATGACGGACACCCCGTCGAGGTCGAGCAGCAACGTCGCTTCGTTGGGCAAGCCCGTGACTCCTGCTTGATCTCTGCCCGGAGAACAGAAATGGTCACGCGCTCGATGGCGAGGCAGCAGCGGCCCGGGGCTGTCATTGCGGCGGATCGGCTCTGACCGTCGGGTCACTGGCGCTTCGCAGGGCAGTGTGCTCAGGCGTCATGACGTGGGCCCGGATCAGGTGGTGGTCATGCGGCCGCGTCGACGAGGGCTTGGAGCAGGCGCTGGGGGTCTTCGGCGATGCGGTTGCATACGTAGAGCCACCATTCCGTGCCGAAGACGATGTACTCCCGGGTGGGGTGGCCGCGCTCGGCCATGGCTTGGAGGCGGTCGGACCCGAGGCCGAGAAGGGTCTCGAACTCCCAAGGATCGGAATCGGTGCCCTTCCCTCCGAGGTGCTGGTCAATGCGGTTGATCAGGTCCCAGTCGTGGGTAGCGAAGGAGCACAGATGGCCCGAGTCGGCCAACTGTTGCGCATACGCAAGATAGGCGGCGGTCAGGGCCGGGGCCTCGCGCCGGTGGGCGATGGCCTCAGGTTCGAGGAAGGCGCCCTTGACCAGACGGATGCGGCCGGGACGGGAAAGCAGCTCCAGCAGATCGTCTGCGGTGCGATACAGGCGTGCCTGGACGGTGAGGCCCACATGGTCGAACCGCTCGCACAGCTTGCGGTGCAGGGCAAGGACCTCGTCGGTCCGGTCGGAGCCTTCAGCCGAGATCACCATCTCCCGCCCGGTGTCGGCGGTGGCCTGGGCGATGCGGGAGGCATTGGCAAGGGCAAGCTCCGCATCGACGGCGAGGCCGATGTGGGACAGGTCGAGGGAGATCGAGCACCCAGGTGGCAGCAGACGGGCTGCGGAGAGGAACGTGTCGGTCTCTTCCGTGGCTCGCTGCGGGTCGCGGCAGCTCTCGCCCATGTACTCCACGTTCACGCGGTGGCCGGCGGCCAAGACCTGCTGCGCCCGATCCAGCGCGTCGGGCAGGGTTTCACCGGCCACGTACCGCCGCGCAACTTTGCGGGCCAGAGGGCCGAGGACCGGGTCGGCTGGGACGCGCCACTTCAGCTCCTCGTCGAGCGCGAGCCCACGCAGGACTTGGGCAGCCTGTGACGAGAGGGCAGCGTTGGTGGCGGGGGTCTGCGTGGTCATGCGCTGTGCCTAGCTGTTCGCGGGATGGATGAACGCCTGCGAGCCTTCCAGACCGGTGCTCCCACCTGAGAGTGGCAGAAACGTCAGGTAAGCTGAAATTCCTGCCACCGCCGTAAGAAGGCATCGGGAACCTGTGCTTCACGACGTCGCCGTCCTGGCCCTCCAAGGTGCCCACGCGTTCGAGCTGGGCGTGTTCTGCGAGGTCTTCGGGATCGACCGCAGCGACGACGCGCTGCCCGCGTACGACTTCGCTCTTGTCTCGGCCACCGGCGACAGCGTGCCTACCCGCCACGGCTTCGAGGTGCGGGCCCGGCACGGCCTGGAGCGGCTGGCCTCGGCGGACCTCATCTGCGTCCCGGCCTACGACCTCAATGTGCGCCAGCCGGACCACCTGACCGAGGAACTGCGGGCTGCTGTGAAGCGTGGCGCCCGGGTCCTGAGCATCTGCACCGGGGCCTTCCTCCTGGGCGAGGCCGGGCTGCTCGACGAGCGACGCTGTACCACGCACTGGCGCTACACCGACGAACTCGCCCGCCGCCACCCGCGTGCCCGGGTCGAGTCGGACGTGCTCTACGTCGACGAGGACCCGGTCATCACCGGCGCCGGCACCGCCGCGGGCGTCGACACCTGCCTCCACCTCATCCGCAAGGAGCACGGCAGCGCCGTCGCCAACGCAATCGCCCGCCGCATGGTCACACCCCCGCATCGGGACGGCGGCCAGCACCAGTACCGCCAACGCCCCCTCCCCCGGGAGGGGACCGGGTCCCTCGCCCCTGTCCTGGCCTGGGTGGAAGCCAACCTCGACCAGGACCTGACCGTCGACGCAATGGCCTACCGTGCCCACCTCTCCCCGCGGACCTTCGCCCGACGCTTCCGGCAGGAGACCGGGACCACGCCGCTGCAATGGCTGACCGGACAGAGGGTCCTGCTCGCGCAGCACCACCTGGAGACCACGGACGACCCAGTAACCGCGATCGCCCACCGCACGGGCTTCGGTACCGTCGACAACCTCCGCCACCACTTCGCCCGACACCTCGGCACGACGCCCCAGGCATACCGGCGGGCGTTCAGAGCCCTGCCCACCAGCCGACGATCCGCGCCCCTCACAGTTTCACAAGGGCCGCGCAGTACTGACTGATCGCTGTCCGGTCTTGAGAACAGAACCCGGTCGGCAAGCCCGTCACTCACCGTGACTGCACGGCGGCGGCCCAGACGCTATGCACCGCTCAAGATCGAAGACCCGGAAAGCTCCACGCCGACAAGGGCTACGACTACCGCCACCTGCGGCAATGGCTGTCTCATCGGGGTATCCGGCACCGCATCGCCCGCAAGGGCATCGAGACCTCGCAGCGGCTCGGCCGGCCCCGCTGGACCATCGAACACACCATGTCCCGGCTCGCCGGCTGCCGACGACTCCACCGCCGTTACGAACGCAAGGCCGACCACTTCCTCGCCTTCACCAGCATCGCCTGCACCCTCATCTGCTACCGCAGAATGACCAAATGAGATGACTTCTAAGACCGTGTCCTATGTGGTGATCACTCGTTGAGCTGTTCATGGGGCGGGATACGTGGAGTTGGATTGTTCCGGACGGGCTGTGGGAGATCGCGAAGCCGTTGATCCCGCCGTCGAGGGTGCGTCCGCAGGGCGGCGGGACGCGGGACACGCCTGATGAGACCCTGTTCGCCGCGATCGTCTACGTGCTGGTGAGCGGGTGTGCGTGGCGGGCTCTGCCGCCGTGCTTCGGGATCTCGAAGTCCACTGCGCACCGGCGGTTCGTCATCTGGTCCAGGGCCGGTGTCTGGGGCCGACTGCACGAGGCGGTGCTCGACCGTATCGACGAGTGCGGACTGCTCGACGTGACCCGGGTGGTCCTGGACTCCGCCCACGTACGGGCCAAAAAGGGGGCGAACTCACAGGCCCGAGCCCCGTGGACCGGGGTAAACCGGGTTCCAGGATGCACGTCCTGTCGGACGCGAACGGACTGCCCCTGGTCGTCGGCATCTCCGCCGCCAACACCCACGACAGCCAGGGCCTGAAGCCCAGGGTGGCCGGTCTCCAATCGAGACACGACCCCCACCGCGGCTGGCACTACAAACCCCGCAAACTTCACGCGGACAAGGCATACGACATCCCTGAACTGCGGAAATGGCTGCGCGGGAAACGGATCGGCGTCCGCATCGCCCG
>NZ_JBSFFY010000052.1:0-47660 GCF_053596315.1 Streptomyces sp. NPDC001732 | reverse complement strand
GCGGAGGGGCGTCCGCATACTGGATGTATTCGGACGTTCCGACAACGCAGCGAGGTGCTGTAGCTGTCGTCGCGCGCCCGCCGGGGATTACGGGAGAGCCCTCAGGAGGGGCCGGACAGGTCGGCGAGGGCGGACAGCTTCACGGGGCAGGCCAGCGGGCGCCGGTCGGGTCCGGCCGATTCCTGTTCCCCGCCGTGCGCGGCGGCGAGTTCCCGGACGGCGAATCCGCAGGTCCGGCCCTGGCACCAGCCCATCCCGGCGCGGGTGAAGAGCTTGACGGTCCGGGGGTCGCGGGCGCCGAGCTCCTCGCACGCCGTGCGGATCCGGTCCGCCGGGACCTCCTCGCACCGGCAGATCTCCGTGTCGCCGGTCAGCCACGTGTGCCAGCCGTCCCCCGGCCGGTGCACGGTCCCCATCAGGGCGGCGAAGTCCCGCAGGCGGCGCCGGGTGCGGCGCAGCGCGGCCACGGGGCGCCCCGCCCCCTCCGGCGGGCCGCCCCGTGCCTGGCCGACGATCGAGATCGCTGCCAGTTCCCCTTCGCACAGGGCGAGTTCGACCCCGCCCACGCCTCCGGTCTCACCGGCCGCCCAGATGCCCGGAACCGTCGTCCTGAGCTGTTCGTCGAGCACGACCGCGTGCGTGCCGTCGGTGCCCGGACGCGTTTCGCAGCCCGCCGCCACGGCGAGTTCGAGCTGAGGCACGAGGCCGTGTCCCACGGCGAGCGCGTCGCAGGCGATCCGGCGACCGGTCCCCGCGACGGGGCGCCAGCGGTGGTCCACCCGGCTGACGGTCACCGCCTCCACGCGCCCGTCGCCGTGCACTTCGGTGACCGCGCGGTGGCTCAGCACCCTGACTCCGGCACGCATCAGCGTCGTACCGAACCTGACTGCCTCCACCGCCTTGCCGGGATTGGCGGCCAGCACCCGGGGGGCGCGCGCGTACGCCCCGTAGCCGGCGGCCTCGACCAGGGCCGGGACGCGCGCGCCGGCCCGCGTCAGCGAGGCGGCGACCGCCTGGAGGAGCGGACCGCTTCCCGCGACCACGATCCGGCGCCCCGGCAGCACCAGGCCGGACTTGAGCATGGCCTGGGCCCCCGCCGCGCTCACGACACCCGGAAGTGTCCAGCCGGGAAAGGGGAGTTGGCGTTCGTGGGCGCCGGTCGCCAGCAGCAGCCGGCGGGCCCGTACGGCGGTGCGGGTCTCCTCGTCGGTCCCGGTGACCGCGTGCAGGGTCCAGTCGCCGTCATCGGCCCGTTCGACCGTCCATACCTGATGGCTGGTCAGGTGTCGGACGGTGCCGGTCTCCCGGTGCGCGGCCAGCCGTGCGGACAGGTCTGCGAAGGCGGCCCAGTTGTGGTGCAGGGCCCGGGGCCGGGTGGCGCCGAGGCCGTCGGCCGGGTTGCGGTAGTACTGCCCGCCGGGCGCGGCGGCGGCGTCCAGCAGGACGACGCCGAGTCCGTGGTCGGCCGCGGTGACGGCCGCGGCCAGACCGGCGGGTCCCGCGCCCACCACGGCGAGGTCGGCGCGCCCGGTCTCGCGCGGGCGTCCCTCAGTCGTCGAGTGCGGCATGCCCGTCCCCCTCCTGCGTGGTGATGGTGTCGCCGGGCCGGGCGGGGAGCAGGCAGGCGCGCTGGTTGGGCCGGCCGTTGACGGTGGCCAGGCAGTCGTAGCAGGCGCCGATGCCGCAGAAGGCGCCCCTGGGGCGGCCGTTGACCCGGGTGGTGCGCCAGGTCATGATGCCCGCCGCCCAGAGCGCGGCGGCGATGCTCTGGCCCGGCAGTGCGCGGATCGGGCGGCCGTCGAAGGTCATCCGGAACTCCGGTCCGGGCTCGGCTCCGACGAGTTCGGCCGGGGTGCGTGCACGGGTGCGTCTCACGGGGTCCTCTCCTGGGGCGGGCGGGTACCGCTCCGCGCCGTCATGCGGCACGGTCCGGGGCGTCGAACCGGTCGGGCGCGAACGGTCCGAGGTCGAGTGCGGGCCGCTCGCCCCGGATCGCGTCGGCGATCAGCAGCCCGGTCGCAGGTGCCAGTCCGATCCCCGCCCCCTCGTGCCCGCAGGCGTGGAAGAGGCCGGGCACCCGGGGGTCGGGGCCGATCGCGGGCAGGTGGTCGGGCAGGTAGGGGCGGAACCCGTGGTAGGCGCGCAGCACCCGTACGTCCGCCAGCCGGGGGAAGAGGGCGGCGGCCCCGGCCGCCAGCCGGGCGACCACCGGGACCGACAGCGTCCGGTCGAAGCCGACCCGTTCGCGGCTCGCCCCGATGAGCACCGGGCCCGCGGGAGTGCCCTCCACCACCGGGGAGGTCTGCAGGGCGGCGGACCCGCTCGACACGTCGGCCACGTACTCCGCCGCGTAGACCTTGTGGCGGATCAGCCGGGGCAGCGGTTCGGTGACGAGGACGAACCCCCTGCGCGGGAGGACCGGGAGGTCCACCCCGGCCAGTGCGGCCAGCTCGCCGCCCCAGGTGCCGGCCGCGTTGACCACGACGGGGGCGTGCAGTTCGCCCCGCGTGGTGCGCACTCCGCGTACCGCTCCCGAGCGGTCCCGCAGTATCTCCACCACCTCCTCCCCCGGGTACGGGCGCGCCCCGGACCGGCCGGCCGAACGCATCAACTCCGCTGCTGCCAGGGCCGGTTGGACTTGTGCGTCCTGCGGGTAGTGGCAGCCGCCCGCCAGGTGCGGTGCGAGGTGGGGCTCCAGGTCGCGGAGCCGGTCGGCCGGGACGTGGTGCGCCTCGACCCCGGCCGCGCGCTGGCCGTCGGCCGTCGCGGACAGGGCGGCCAGGGAGTCCTCGGAGGCCGCGACGACGACGCCGCCCTTGCTCTCGTACTCGATGTCCGGGGGCAGTTCGGCGGCCAGCTCGCGCCACAAGGAGGCGGAGAGCAGGGCCAGTTCGAGCTCGGGTCCCGGCACCTTGTCGGAGACCAGCAGGTTTCCCTCGCCGGCTCCGGTGGTGCCGCCAGCCACGGGTCCGCGGTCGACGACGGCCACGGAGAGTCCGGACCGGGAGAGGTAGTGGGCACAGGCGGCGCCGACCACTCCGGCACCGACGATGACGACATCCAGGGGGTGTCTCGTGAGCACGTCAGTAATATGTCACATTGCTTTGAGGTCGCCAAGGGTGTGTACGGGGTCGGTTGATCAACCGTCATCCGACCGGCCGGACCCGTCGCACCGCGCCCGGCCGCCCCCGCCCGGGGCGGCGCGGGGCAGCACCGATCCGTCCCGCCTCTGCGGGCCCGGTCAGGGACGGGGCACGTTCCGCAGGTTGGAGCGGGCCATCTGGACCATCCGGCCCACCCCGCCGTCCAGCACGATCTTGCTGGCGGAGAGCGCGAAGCCGGTCACCATCTCCGCGCTGATCTTCGGCGGGATGGAGAGGGCGTTGGGGTCGGTGACGACGTCGACGAGCGCCGGGCCCTTGTGCCGGAAGGCGTCCTTGAGGGCCCCTTCGAGCTGTTTGGGCTTCTCCACCCGCACCCCGTACGCCCCCGCGGCGCGGGCGATCGCCGCGAAGTCCGGGTTCTTGTTGGTCGTACCGAAGGACGGCAGGCCAGCGACCAGCATCTCCAGCTCGACCATGCCGAGCGATGAGTTGTTGAACAGCACGACCTTCACCGGCAGGTCGTACTGCACCAGGGTCAGGAAGTCGCCCATCAGCATGGTGAATCCGCCGTCGCCGGACATCGAGACCACCTGCCGGTCCCGGTCGACGAACTGGGCGCCGATGGCCTGCGGCAGCGCGTTGGCCATCGACCCGTGGCTGAACGAACCGATCACGCGGCGTTTGCCGTTGGGCGAGAGGTAGCGGGCGGCCCAGACGTTGCACATGCCGGTGTCCACGGTGAACACGGCGTCGTCGTCGGCCAGTTCGTCCAGCACCGAGGCGACGTACTCCGGGTGGATCGGAACGTGCTTCTCGACCTTGCGGGTGTACGCCTTGACCACGCCCTCCAGCGCGTCGGCGTGCTTCTTCAGCATCCGGTCGAGGAACTTGCGGTCGGACTTGGCCTTCACCTGCGGAGTCAGACAGCGCAGCGTCTCACGGACGTCGCCCCAGACCGCCAGATCCAGCTTGGAGCGGCGGCCGAGGTGCTCGGGGCGCACATCCACCTGGACGATCTTCACGTCGGACGGGAGGAAGGCGTTGTACGGGAAGTCGGTGCCGAGCAGGACGAGGAGGTCGCACTCGTGGGTCGCCTCGTACGCCGCGCCGTAGCCGAGCAGTCCGCTCATGCCGACGTCGTACGGGTTGTCGTACTGGATCCATTCCTTGCCCCGCAGCGCGTGTCCGACCGGGGCCTTCACCCGCTCGGCGAACTCCATCACCTCGGCGTGGGCGCCCGCCGTGCCGCTGCCGCAGAACAGGGTCACGCGTTTCGCCCCGTCGACCATTCGGCGCAGCTTCTCGATCTCCTCGTCCCCGGGCCGCACCGTCGGCCGCGAGGTGACCAGGGCGTGCTCGATCGACTTCTCCGGCGCGGGCCGGGCCGCGATGTCGCCCGGCATCGTGACGACGCTGACCCCGCCCCGGCCGATCGCGTGCTGAATGGCCGTCTGGAGCAGCCGCGGCATCTGCTCCGGGTTGGAGATCATCTCGTTGTAGTGGCTGCACTCCTGGAAGAGCAGCTCCGGGTGGGTTTCCTGGAAGTAGCCGAGGCCGATCTCGCTCGACGGGATGTGCGAGGCGAGGGCGAGCACGGGTGCCATGGAGCGGTGGGCGTCGTAGAGGCCGTTGATCAGATGCAGATTGCCCGGCCCGCACGATCCGGCGCAGGCCGCCAGCGAGCCGGTGACCTGGGCCTCCGCACCGGCGGCGAAGGCGGCCGTCTCCTCGTGCCGCACCTGGATCCAGTCGATGCCGCGATGGCGCCGGACGGCGTCGACGACCGGGTTGAGGCTGTCGCCGACGACGCCGTACATGCGCTTGACGCCCGCCCGGACGAGGATGTCGACGAACTGCTCCGACACGTTCTGCTTGGCCATGGATGCGTACCTTTCCGCGCTTCGGCTTCCGGACTCCGCATCCATCAACCCACGGCACGCGCGGTTACGCCTCCCAGACGCCGACCCCCGTACGGTCGTCGGAGTACCCCTTCACCCGGAGCTGGGTGTCCGCGAGGAAGGGCACGAGCCCGGGTGCCCCGCCGCGGGCCCAGCGCCCGGCGAGCTCCGCGGCCAGGGCGGGTTCGCCGCGCACCGGTTCGGCGAGACCGGCGCTGCACAGCAGCAGGGCGTCTCCCGGCCGGGCGACCGAGGCCCGGAAGCGAAACGGTTCGGCAGGCGGGCCGGTCGGGTTCTCGGCGGAGGGGGACGCGGGCGCGGCGGTCGCCGGGTCCGGGCCGGGACGTTCGTCGTCGGGGCCGTTCCCCGGCGCCGTGGCCCGTGGGGGTTCGAGGTCCTGCCAGACGGCGTCGCGCAGCCGGAAGAGTCCGCCGTCGCCGACGCCGAAGAAGATCCTGGTGCGGCAGTCGGGGTCCGCGGGCAGCAGGAGGCAGCGCAGTCCCGCCGTGTACTCCCGCGGCTCCAGCCCCTGTTCGGCGGCGCGGGCGCGCAGCTTGCCGCAGGCCCGGTCGGTGAGGCGGTTCAGGCCGGACTTGAGGTCTCCGCGACGGCCCGCCCTTATGTCCTCGGCGAGCCGGACGTGGCTGCGGCCCACGGCCTCGCCGATCCAGCGGCAGGCGTCGGCCGCCGCCAGGTGCGCCAGCCGGGTGGCGCGGGCCCCGGTGGCCACGGCGACCAGGACCAGCGCGCTCTCGTCGGCGCCGAAGCGGGCGGTGAGCAGCGCGTCCCGGCGGGGCTCGCCCCGGAAGCGCGCGGAGTCCCCGCGCACGGAGGCGGCGCGCAGGGTGTACGTGCCGTAGCGGGCGCCGTCGAGCACGGTGTCGGCGACGAGGCCGTCCAGCTCCTCGGCGGTGGCGGCGGGCAGGGCCGTGGGCTCGGCGTCGTAGGTGGGCGGCCGGTCACCCACGTGGCCGATCGCGGGACGGGAGGCGGGCGCGGGCCCCGGCTCCGGGACGGCGGGCGCGACGGGGGCTTCGGTGAGGGAGGGCGTCACCGGGGCGGAAGGCGTCACCGGGGCGGCGGTTTTCTCGGCGACCGGTCTCCTGGGCAGCGGCGGCATCGACGCCGACGCTTCGGTGTCCGGCGGCCCGAACGGCCGGTCCGAGGCGGAGCCCGGCTCAGGGACGGGCGGCGGACAAGGGGCCTGCCGCGGGTCCACGGGAACGCGCGGTGCGGCGAAGGTGCGCGGCTGCGACGGCCCGGCCGGGGAATCCGCCGGAGGGGTGCCCGGGGCACGTACGGCCGTGACCGGCGGCTCCCAGGGGGCCCGTTCCCCCTCCAGCCGGATCGTCGGCGGGACGGACGGGACGGGAGGTGCCGACGGGACGGGCGGCGCGCTTGGGGCGGGTGGAGCGGGCGGCGTGGCTGGCGCGGGTGGCACCGACGGGGTGGGAGACGCGGTCGGCTTGCGAGGTGGGACCGGTTCGGAAGACGCGGTCGATTCGGAGGACTCGGCTGATTCGACAAACGCGGCCGGTCCGGGAGACGCGCCCGGAACCGCCGTTCCCAGGACCACCGTCGCCGGACCGGTCGCGTCCGGAACCGCCGTTCCCGAACCCGCCTTTCCCCGGCCCGCCGTCGCCGGACCGGTCGCGTCCGGTCCCACCGCGTCCGACGCCGAGTCGAAACGGTCGTCGAGGCTGTCGGCCGCGTCGCCCGTTCCGGTGTCCCGGACCTCCTCGTCGTACAGCCTGTGCCACCAGTCGTCCTCATGGGCGGTGGGCTTCTCCCCCTGCTGACTCATTCTCTTATTGTCGGCCGCACGGGCCGTACGAAAACGGGGCATCCGGAAAAAGTGGCCCCGGACATGGGTCCGCCGGGCGCCCCCACCCCCCACGGGGAGGACGCCCGGCGGACCGGTCCGGGTGATCAGCGCACGGCGTATGCGGCGGTCACGGTCTGGACGACGGAGTTGCCGTTGGCATCCGTCAGTTCGGTCTTCAGGGTGACCAGCTTGCCGGCCGCGTCCGCGTGGTTCACGGTCGCGGTCCACCGGCCGTCCTGCTGGGCGGTGGTCCCGGCGGTCCAGGTCTGGCCGCCGTCGTACGAGTACGAGACCTTGGCCGCGGTCAGCTTGCCGGGCGTGTAGCCGGCGTGACCGGTGACGCTCAGGCCGATCTTCTGACCGTCCTTTGCCGCGAGGGTCTTGAGCCCGTCCGCGTCCAGGTCGTAGCTCGGGAAGAGCAGCGGGATGCCCTGCGAGTACGCGTTCTCGTCACGCTTCGAACGGAACTTCCAGGTGGTCTCGGTCTCGGTGGACCGCTTCCACGCGGCGGCGGGCTGACCGAACTTCGTGGTCCGCATGGTGAGTTCGTACGCGGCGTCCTCGGCCGGGACGGTGAACACCCCGGACGGCCAGCCGGTCTCGCCGATCAGCTTGCCGTCGCTGGACAGGCTCATGTTGCCCACGTCACCGAAGGAGCCCTGGAGACCGGCGTGCTCGCTGTCGCTCCAGAAGCCCGGGGCGACGCCGATCAGGTTGTCCTGGCGCTCGGCGGCGAGCTGGAGCTCGCCGGCGGCGTCGCGCGGGGCGGCGGGGGCCGGGATGCCCCGGTACCAGTTCTCCGTGCGCTTCGAGCCCGCCTCGTAGGTGCGCAGCTGGTCGTACATCAGCTCGCCCCAGGGGAAGCTGGAGGAGAGGTACCGCTCCCAGGCGGTGTCGTCGCCCGTCGAGTAGTACTCGGTGCGCTTGCTGGGGACGGCGACGGAGTCGGTGATGGCGGAGAACCTCCCGCCGTACGGGCGGTTGATGAGCATCATGTCGACGTAGTCCGCCGCGATGCCCATCGCCTCGTAGTTGGCGGTGACCTTGCCGAGCTTGGTGTCACGGACCTTGTAGGTGCGGTCCGAGGTGATCGGGCCGGTCTCGGGGTACGCCAGGTTGTAGACGAACGGGCTGACGGCCGTGGCCTTCCAGCTCAGCTCCACCGGGCCGTCGGCCAGGGCGGCCTTCAGCGCGGCGGCCTCGTCCGCCTCGATGCCGAGCGACGGCACCGGCGCCGAGGCGTAGCCGACGGACGGGCTCCAGGGGCCTGCGGAGGGGCGGTGGGCGACGACGGCCTTCGCACCCGCGGCCTTGGCGTCGCGCGCCTGGGCGTACATGTAGCCGTCGTCGCCGACCTCGACCAGGGCGATCTTCCCGGCGACGTCCGCGGCCTTCAGCTCGGCGGGGGTGCCCTTGCCGGCGTCGACCAGCGCGGCGCGGCCCGTGCCGTCGAGGTTGACGGAGCCGGTGCTCGCCGCCCTCGGGTGCAGTTCGGCGCCGCCGACGACCGACAGCTTCTCGATCTGCGGGGCGTACGCGCGCCAGAAGCTGGCGAACTCGAAGTCGCCGTCGCTCGCCCTGCCCTGCACGTCGGCCAGGTAGTTCTTCACCATGGAGTTGCCGGTGATGGAGCCCGAGTGCAGCCAGACGTCGTCCCAGCTGCGGCCGAACGCGAGCGTCGTGGAGCGGTTCTCGGAGGCCCGGTCCGTGGTCTTCACCTGGATGCGGTGGGCCTTGCCGGCGTCCAGGACCACGGTGGTGTCCTTGGTGACGTTCAGCTGCGGCCTCGCGAGGTAGGCGACGGAGTCGGCCGTGCGGCCGGTGGCGTCCTTCGGGTCGGCCGTGGTGACGAAACCGGACAGGAAGTACGCGCCGGGGCGCACCTGGTAGACCTGGTCGGTCGCGCCGTCGTTGAAGCGGCGCTCACCACTGGCGGTGTCGGTGCCGATGACGTCCAGCGAGGAGGAGCCGGAGGCGGGCTTGCCCGCGCGGTCGACGAGCTTGACGCGCAGGGTGACGGTCTCGGCCTCGACGTACAGCGAGAACGGGGTGGAGACCTTGGCGCCGTCGGGGCCGGTGGCCAGCACGCGTCCGGTGACGTCGCCGTACTGGGCGGCCTTCAGCTTCGCCGTCGGGTCGATCTCCAGCGGAACCTTGACGGTGGCTCCGGCCGGCACGGTGACGGTGCGCGCGCCGAGCTCGGCGATCGCGGAACGGACGGCCGAGCCGTCGTTCCCGGTGACGCCCTGGACCTTCAGCGAGAGCTTCACCGGCTTGTCGCCGGAGTTGGTGTACGGGACGTCGACCGTGGTGCGGTCGGTGCGGCTCTGCGGCCAGTCGAAGGTGCCGCCCTGGATGGCGGGGGCGCCGACGAGAGTGGTGTCGATGGCGGCCTTGACGTCGAGCCGGCCACCGCCGGTCTCGCGCACGTCGCCGGGGATGTCGCTCTTCGCGGAGGACACCAGGGCCGCCTTGATCTGCTGGGCGGTCCAGTCCGGGTGACGCTGCTTCACGATGGCCGCGGCGCCCGCGACGTGCGGGGTGGCCATCGACGTACCGGACATCGACTGGTACGCGTAGATGCCCCGGCCACCGGCGGCGGCGGCCGAGATGTTGACGCCGGGGGCGGCGATCTCGGGCTTGAGGGTGTGCGAGACGATCGCGGGGCCGCGGCTGGAGAACTGGGCCGTGGAGTCGTCGCGGTCGACGGCGCCGACGGTCAGCACGCTCGGGGCGCAGCCGGGCGAGGAGACGGTGTTCAGGCTCGGGCCCGAGTTGCCGGCCGCGATCACGAACAAGGTGCCCTTGCTCTGGGCGAGCTTCTCGGCGGCGACGCTCATCGGGTCGGTGCAGTCGGTCGGCTCCGGGCTGCCCAGGCTCATGGAGACGACGTCGGCCTTCTGGTCGACGGCCCACTGCATGCCGGCGATGATCCAGGACTCGGCGCCGAAGCCGCTGTCGTTGAGGACCTTGCCCGCGAGCAGGTCGGCGCCGGGGGCGACGCCCTTCTTCTTGCCGTCGCTCGCGGCGCCGGAGCCGCCGACGGTGGAGATGGTGTGGGTGCCGTGGCCCTGGCGGTCGTCGGCGGTGTTGGAGTCGGTGAAGTTCTCCGATGCGGCGACCCGGCCCTTGAGGTCGGGGTGCTCGGCGTCGACACCGGTGTCGAGGACGGCGACCTTGGTGCCCTTGCCGTCGTAACCGGCGGCCCAGGCGAGGTCGGCGCCGACCTGCTTGGTCGACTTGTCGAGGGTGGCCTGGACCTTGCGGTCGAGCCAGAGCTTCTTCAGCCCGGAGGCCGCGAAGGAACGGGTGCCGCGGGTGACGTCCGCCCAGAAGTCGGCGGCCTTCTCCTTGTCCGCCTTGAGCGCGACGCCGTCGATGGCGTCGAGCGCCGGTCCGCGCTTGGCTCCGCGCGGGGTGGCCGCCAGGGTGCGGGCCGCGGCCTTGTCGTAGACGGCGATCAGCGGCAGCGACTTGGCGTGGGCGTCGTCGTAGCCCTGCCGGATGAGACCGGTGACGTTGAAGAGTTCCTCGTCGACCCGGCCCGCGGCCAGCGCGCCGGTGGCGGTGTCGGGGTAGACGTAGAGGTCCTTGCCGGCCTGCCTGGTCTGGATGAGGGGGACGGAGCCGTCCTCACGGGGCAGCGCGGTGGCCGAGGCGGCCCCCGAACTGTCCGTGCTCACCAGGACCTTGTCGCCGGTGACCAGTGTCACGGTGACCGGCTTGCCCTGCTTGGCCTCGGCGGCGGCGCTGCCGGTCAGTGGTCTCTTACCCGTCGCCTCGTCCTGCGGCGCTGCCGCGGACGGTGCGATCGCGGTGACGGCCAGGACGGCGGCGGTGGCCGCCCCCAGTGCCGTGCGCGATATCGGACGCATCGCTCTCCCCAAGTGAATCCGGAACCAACCTGCGTAAACCGCAGCTTTCCGGAGGTTGTTGGTACTGCGGTGGCGCCACATTGGCAGAGCGAAGGGCGTTGAAGGGATGATGTGCACGGCGGGTTTACGCCGTGGCCGTTTTCCGCCATGGCCGAACACCCGGCGACGGCGACATCGTGCGGAATCAATGCGTCCGGGAGGGTCCGGGGATGCTGGGAGCCATAGGCCTCGACGAGATACAGGAGTCGGCGTACCGCGCGCTCGTGGCGGTGGGAGCCGCGGAGGTCTCCGATCTCGCGCACCGGCTGGCACTTCCCCAGCCGGACACCGAACGGGCCCTGCGCAGGCTGGAGCAGCACGGGCTCGCCGCCCAGTCCTCCGCGCGCACGGGGCGCTGGGTGGCGGCGCCGCCGGGCGTGGCGCTCGGGGCGCTGCTGACCCAGCAGCGTCATGAGCTGGAGCAGGCGGAGCTGGCGGCGGCACTGCTCGCCGAGGAGTACCGGGCGGAGTCCGCCGAACCGGCCGTGCACGATCTGGTCGAGGTGGTGACGGGGGCGAGCGCGGTGTCGCACCGCTTCCACCAGTTGCAGCTGGGGGCGGCGAACGAGGTGTGCGCCCTGGTCACCGGGAAGCCGATCGCGGTCAGCGGCATGGAGAACGAGTCCGAGGAGCGGGCCGCGACCCGCGGGGTCTCGTACCGGGTGGTGGTGGAGCGCGAGATCCTCTCGCTGCCGTTCGGGATCATGGAGCTGTCGGCCGCGCTGAGCCGCAACGAGCAGTGCCGGGTCATCGACCGGGTGCCGACCAAGCTGGTCGTCGCCGACGGTGCCCTGGCGATGGTCCCGCTGACCCGTCGCGGCGCCGAGCCCGCGGCCCTGGTGGTCCATGCCTCCGGGCTGCTGGAGTCGCTGATGGGTCTCTTCGAGGCGGTGTGGCGCCAGGCCATGCCGCTCAGACTGGGCGAGAGCGGCAGGCCGCAGGAGGAGTCCACCGAGCCCGATCCGACGGATCTGGAGATCCTGTCGCTGCTGCTGGCCGGGCTGACGGACGCGAGCGTGGCGAAGCAGCTGGATCTGGGGCTGCGGACCGTGCAGCGCCGGGTGAAGGGCCTGATGGAGCTGACCGGTGTGTCGACCCGGCTGCAACTGGGCTGGCACGCGTACGAACGGGGCTGGGTGGCCCGTACCCCGCACCTCTGAGCGGATGCCCGGCCGGGCGTCGGCCGCGCCCGGTGCCGGCCCGGTGCCGGTGCGCCATCGCCACCGGACCGACACCGTCCTCGGCAGGGCTCCGGCACGGCCCTGAGCTGCACGGACGGCCCTGTCCCCGGAGTGCTGACGGGCGGGACCGGCCGGACTCCGGCAGGCTGGTCAGATGAGCGTGTGGCAACTCGTCGCCGTCGGCCTGGTCATGCTCCTCGGCCTGCTCGGCGTGCTGGTGCCGGGGGTGCCGGGGCAGGCGATCGTCTGGGCCGCCGTGCTGTGGTGGGCGCTGACCGAGACGACGCCGGTCGCCTGGGGCGTACTGATCGGCGCCACCGCGCTGCTGCTGTTGGACCAGGCCCTGAAGCCGCTGCTGCCCCCGCGGCGCCCCCACGAGTCGGGGGCGCCGCGCAGGACGCTGATGCTCGGCGGAATCGGCGCGATCGTGGGCTTCTTCGTGGTGCCGGTGGCCGGCGCGATCGTCGGCTACGTGGGGACCATCTACGGGGCGGAACGACTGCGGCTGGGCAGCCACGCGGCGGGCTGGACGTCGGTCCGCTCGGTGATGCGGGCGACGGGCTACTCGGTGCTCGTGGAACTCTTCGCGTGCCTGCTGGTCACGGGGGCCTGGCTGGGTGCGGTGATCTGGCACTAGGCAGTGCCAGATCACCGCACCCACCTCACCAGCAGGCATTCTGACAGCCCATCACTTCACCTCCTATCGCCCCCGCGTTGCCGGGGCCGGCAGGGCCGTGACGGCCAGGAAGTCCTCGTGCGCCTCGCCGTACTGCTTGGCGGCCAGGAGGAACACGGAACGGTCGGTCAGGGCCCCGGCCAGGGCGTCCCGGCCCTCCGCCCCGGCCAGGTCCGCCAGCCTGCGGGCGAGCGCCACGCCCCGGTCGAAGAACGGCCGGAGCGGCTCCAGGACGATGGGGCTGCGCTTCTCCCGGAGCAGCGCCGCGCGGATGGTCGCTCGGCGGTGCACGGCGATCAGTTCGGGCAGATGGGTGCGGGGGTCGGCGTCGGCCGCTCCGGCCAGGCGGGCGGCCCGCTCCTCCAGGGCCGGGAGGGCGTCGAAGTAGGCCCGCGCGGTGTCGCCCGACCAGGAGGTCGAGCCGAACGACGGTGCCGGGGAGTCGGGGGACGCCGGGGGTTCCAGTTCCCGGCCCGACAGGGCGAGCAGCGTGGTCCACCAGGAAAGGGCGCCGCCCCAGCTCCCGCGGTCCCCGGTTTCGTCCAGCTCGGCGAGGAGGCCGAGTGCCTCCTTCCGGGCCGCCGTCGCCTCGTCCCGGCGCCCGGCGGCGTCCAGCATCTGGGAATGACGGACGAGTTCCCAGACCAGGATGGCCAGTGGTCTGTTCCTGGACGCGCCTTTCTCCCGGCCGGTGGCCACGATGTCCGCGAAGGCGTCCAGGGCGGCTTCCCGGTCCCCGGCGGCATCCAGTTCGGCCGCCCACTCGATCGCGTCCCAGAAGAAATCCCCGCCCAGCTTCTCCGCGCTACGGGCCTCGGCGAACCCCCTGTGGATCTCCGCGGCCTCCCGGTGGCGCCCCTCCTCCGCCAGTACGACGGCCAGCCGGTGGTGCCCGCACAGGGGGCTTCGCTCCTGTCCCGCCTCGAAGCCCTGTCGGCCGACCCGGGCCATCTCCTCGCACAACGCGAAGCCCTCCGCCCGCCGTCCGGCCTCGTACAGCTGCTGCTGGTGGGCGGAGAGGGCCCTGATGAGGATCTCGGTACGGTTCGGATCGTCCGCTTCGATCCGCCGGGCGACGGCCACCGCCTCGGCGTACAGGGCCAGTTGTGCGTCCGGGCGCTCCCGGAGCTCCCGCGCGCGGCCGGCCGAGATCAGCGCCCGGCAGAGCTTCGGCAGGTAGGCCCGCGGGCTCACCCCGGCCAGCACCCGGTACGCCTCCAGCTCCTGCCGGTCGTCCGGCCTGCCCGACCCGAGCAGCACCGTCCGCGCCCGCAGCACCGCATCCTGACCGACGTTCTCGGTGGGATTCATGACGGTGATTCTGGGATCCGGGAACGGCCCGGAACAAGGCCGGTCAGGTGTGCTTCCTGTCCTACGAAAAAGGCCGCTGACCTGTCATGATGGATACGTCTTCACCCCTTTCGGGGATTTCCCGGCCCCGTCGCACGAGCGGAGCGGGCTCAGCGGGGGCCAAGCAGCTCCAGGTGCCGCACCCCGTACGAGCGCCAGGGCCGCCACCGCTCCGTCTCCGGTCTCCCGCACGGGTCCACGTCCGGGTCG
This sequence comes from Streptomyces sp. NPDC001732, assembly GCF_053596315.1. Taxonomy (NCBI): domain Bacteria; kingdom Bacillati; phylum Actinomycetota; class Actinomycetes; order Kitasatosporales; family Streptomycetaceae; genus Streptomyces; species Streptomyces sp. NPDC001732. The sequence goes on along the minus strand of NZ_JBSFFY010000052.1, from coordinate 33,502 downwards.
CCGAGCGCGCGCATCCGGACGAGTGCCGCATGGGTCGGACCGATCCCGGGCAGCCTCAGCAGGGCCTGCTCGGCCTCGTCGCGGTCGGCCCCGGCGTCGAGCCGCACCTCCCCGTCGGCGAGCGCGGCAGCCAGGGCCCGCAGCTCTGGGTCGTCCGCGGCGGAGACCAGCACGGCGGCCTCGGGGAACACCCGGGTCAGCCCGCCGCAGGGCACGTCCAGCGCCGTCCCGTACCGCTCGACGAGCCGCGCCGCCGCCTCCCGGCCCACCAGGGTCCGCACGGCGAACTCCTCCGGGTCCGCGGCACCGGGCGAACGCAGCCCCGGCCGGGCGGCGACCCCCGGAGCGAGCAGCGGGTCGGCACCGAGCCGCTCGTCGACGGCGTACGGGTCGGCGTCCAGGTCGAACAGGCGCCGCAGCCGCTGGACGGCCGTCGTCAGGTCCCTCAGGTCCGTGAGGTGGATGCGGGCGTCCAGCCAGGACCCCGCGGACCGCTCGTCGACGGCCACGACGCCCGACCCGTACGGGAGCCGCAGGGTGCGCCGGTAGGTACGGGCGCCCGCCGCGCCGTCGACCTCCTCGATCCCGGCGACCGCCTCACCGGCCAGCAGGTCGAAGACCTCGCGCGCCGCGTACGGACCCCGGTGGGCGAGCCGCAACGGGATGCCGGTGGCCCGCCCCGCCCGTACCGCCCCGCCCCGCCCCGTACCGGCCTCGGTGCGCAGCGCGGTCGGCGTACGGGCGTAGATCTGCCGGATCGTGTCGTTGAACTGGCGCACGCTGGCGAAGCCGGACGCGAAGGCGATCTCGGTCACGGGCAGCCCGGTCGTCTGGAGCAGCACCCGCGCGGTGTGGGCCCGCTGGGCGCGGGCCAGCGCGACGGGTCCGGCACCCAGCTCCGCGTTGAGCTGCCGCTGCACCTGGCGCGAGCTGTAACCGAGCCGGTGGGCGAGACCGGGCACGCCCTCCCGGTCGACCACGCCGTCGCCGATCATCCGCATGGCGCGGCCCACGACATCGGCCCGGACGTTCCACTCCGCCGAGCCGGGCACCGCGTCCGGACGGCAGCGCCGACAGGCCCGGAAGCCGTTGCCCTGCGCGGCGGCCGCCGTCGGGTAGAAGCGGACGTTCTTCCGCTTGGGGGTCACGGCGGGGCAGCTCGGCCGGCAGTAGATGCCGGTCGTTTCGACGGCGAAGAAGAATTCCCCGTCGAAACGGGCGTCGCGGCTGCTCACCGCCTCGTACCTGGTCCGTTCGTCCATCACGCCGTCCAGTGTGCGGCACCTCCCGGCACCGCACTGGCGGATTTCGGACACGGCCCTGCGTGCGGTCGGCCGGCGCGCAGGGCTCCGGGGCCACGGCCGCGGCTACCGCAGCCGACCCCGCTTCGCGTCCATGGCGGCACGCCCCTCGGCACCCTTGCGCTTCCAGTCGCGCAGGATCTCCGACCGCAGCCGGGCATCGGTCTTGGCGACGATGCGCTGGTTCTCGCGCAGCAGTTTGCGGAAGCTGGCGAGGCGCCGCTCGTGCAGCGAACCGTCCTCGATCGCCGCGAGCACCGCGCAGCCCGGCTCGGTCTCGTGGGCGCAGTCGTGGAACCGGCACTGCTCGGCCAGTTCCTCGATCTCGGAGAAGACCTGGCCGACACCGGTCTCCGCGTCCCAGAGACCGACCCCGCGCAGCCCGGGAGTGTCGATCAGCACTCCCCCGCCGGGCAGGACCAGCAGATTGCGGGTGGTGGTGGTGTGCCGGCCCTTGCCGTCGACGTCGCGCGCGGCCTGCACCTCCATCACGTCCTGGCCGAGCAGGGTGTTGGCGAGCGTCGACTTGCCCGCGCCGGACGCCCCGAGCAGCACGCTCGTCCCGCCCGAGACGATGGCGGAGAAGACGTCGATGCCCTCCCCCGTGGTGGAGCTGACGGGCAGCACCTGCACCCCGGGGGCGACGCCCTCGATGTCCTGGACCAGGTAGGACAGCGTGGTGGCGTCCGGTACGAGGTCGGCCTTGGTCAGCACCACGATCGGCTGGGCGGCGCCGTCCCCGGCGGCCCCGTCCTCCCGCAGCAGCGCGTCACCGGAGGAACTGGACATGGCGAGCGCGAGGAAGCGCTCCACCCGCCCCAGGTCGAGTTCCACGGCGAGCGAGACGCAGATGGCGATGTGGTCGACGTTGGTGGCGAGCACCTGCCCCTCGGAGCGCTGCGACGACGTCGAGCGGACGAAGGCGGTGCGCCGCGGCAGCAGCGTCCGTACGAACTGCGGATCGCCGTCGGGATCGACGGCGACCCAGTCGCCCGTGCAGACGATCCGCATCGGATCGCGCGGGACGACGAAGGCGGTGTCGGCCCTGAGGGTGCCGTCCGGGGTGACGACATCGCACTGGCCCCGGTCGACCCGCACCACACGGCCGGGAAGCAGACCCTGCTCGGCGTACGGTGCGAACTCGGCCTCCCACCCGGCGTCCCAGCCGTACGGGGACAGCGGGTGCACGGCGGACGAGTCCTGGAAGGAGGAGAGAGCGGACGAGAAAGACTGGAGAGACAAGGGAAACCCTTCGAAGGGTGGCCCCGGCAACGCGCTTGCTGGCGCGGAGAGTTGTGGAGAGGTCAGCCGGCGACCACGGGGGTGGGAACGGTGTTCTTCCGGTTGTGGGCAACGCCCGTCGCAACGACAGTCATCACGGTCCTCACCTCCTGGTTCACGCACGAACCCGACATCGGCGGATCAACACGCCGTCCGGTCAACTCCGCACACGATAGCCCGCGCCCGTCGGGCGGCTCAACACATTTACCGGGACGCGCACCGCGTCCTTCGCACCCACCGGACCGGGGACCACGATCCCGGCCGTATTCGTCGGAGTTATCCATTCATCTCGCCCGATCAGGTGATACGCATGCACAATCACCGGTCCGGGGCCGTTATGGTGCCGAGCATGACCTCACCCCAGACCGCCAACGGCACGTTCACCCAGGCCCAGTTGGGCACGATCACACTGATCGGGTGGAGCGGCGAACACCCTGACGGCGGCCACGACGTCGCCTTCCTCCTCGTCTACTCGCTGGGCGACGGCACGGACGGCTCCGCCGCCGGTGAGGCCGCCATGCGTGTGGCCCTGGAACGCTGCGGACTGCCGATCGGCGGCGGTCCGGTGTACGCGGCGGAGCACCCCGGCCTCCAGGTGAAGCTCCTCGTCCAGGCGGGCCAGGCCGTTCTGACGCTGCCTCACTTCACCGCGCAGTACCCCGCTCCGCCCGAGTGGCTCGCCGCCGCGAACCAGCGGGGCGAGGTGCACGCGATGTTCGCGACCCGCCCGTGGCCCCAGGGCGCTCCGGGACGGCCGGTCGACGAGCAGTGGCTGCGGTCCTTCGCCGGTGACCCGGAAGTCATCATGTCCTCCGCCCACTGCGTCCTTCCGGTGCGCAGCCTGGGCTGACCCACCCGGCGCATGACGATGCCCACCGCCCCCGTGGCGCGGTGGGCATCGTCATGTGCGAAGCCCGGGGGCCGTGCCCCTGGTCCTGCTCCGCGACCGACTGCGCCCCGTGGACACGGGGCGCAGCGGTGCGGGCGACGGCGGGAACGGTCCCGGGTCGCCCGCACGTCAGGCGCGTCAGTTGTTGGCGATCCCGTTGCCCGACAGCACCGGGATGTCGTTGACGAGGTGCGACAGCGCCTCGTCACCCTTGGCCTGGGTGGAGTTCTCGGCGCACTGCTGGTTCTGCGGCGAGGCCAGGACGTTGACGTCCTGGACCGCGACCGGCACCAGCAGGCCGACGAGCGCACCGGCGTTGGCCTTGAGCGGCAGGCCGACACAGGCCTTGTTCAGCGTGCCCTGGACGAGCTGGACCTGCGGGCTGCCGTTGCCCTCGGTCACGCTGTTGCCGAACGAGTCCACGGCGCCGTTGCCGTTGACCGACGTCGTGCCACCGTCGTTGCCGATCGCCATGGCCGCCGGGGCCATCGCGGCGGACAGACCGACCAGGGACACGGCCACTGCTGCGCCGGTCATCATCTTCTTCATCACGCTTCACCTTTCGGAGCGTCCCGTTGTGGAACGTACTGATCAACCCGCTACGGAAGCGTGGGTTCCGCAGTACCACCCGAACGGGTCCGGTCCGGCATGAGTTCGACCGTCCGGTTCATCCGTCGACGGCTTCGCCGGAGGTACGGGCCGCGGGAATCCGGCTTTCCGCGCGTGGCGGGGCGGGCGCCGCGGGCGGCCCCTGTTCCGGGTCGCCGTGGGTGGCGCGCCATTCGGCGAGCAACCGGTCGTAGATGGGGGTGCCGTCCTGTGCGCGTCCCTGCCGGCCGTGGGGGCGTTGGCTGTCGTACTGGTCCATGAAGTGGCCCTACCCGGTGCGGCGGACGACGTCCGCCGCCACTACGGCAACCGGCCCAGTGCACCCGCTCATTCGGGGGGCGCGGGACTCCGGACGCACGAGGGGCCGGCACATCCGGGCAACCGACGAACGGCTGCCGCGTGGATGTGCCGGCCCCACGGGTACTTCACATGCTGCGGGCAGGCGGGCCCGAAGCGGCCCGCGGTGCTCTCCCCCGCGCGTGCGAGGAGTCGAGGGGGAGCGCCCGGGGCGGTACGGCCTTAGTTGTTGCCGGCGCCGTTGCCGGACAGGATCGGGATGTCGTCCAGGATGTGCGAGAGGGCCTCGTCACCCTTGGCCTGGGTGGAGTTCTCGGTGCACTGCTGGTTCTGCGGCGAGGACAGGACGTTGATGTCCTGGACCGCGATCGGGACAGCGCCGAGCACCGAACCGACGTTGGCCTTGGCCGGCAGCGCGATGCAGGGCTTGTTGAGCGAGCCCTGGATGAGCGCGAACTGCGGGCTCCAGTCGCCGTGGGTGGCGGAGTTGCCGTACGACTGGACGGCGTCGTTGCCGTTGACCGACGTCGTGCCACCGTCGTTGCCGATGGCCATGGCCGACGGGGCGACCGCGGCGGAGACACCGACGATCGAAGCGGCGACGGCTGCCGAGGCCATAATCTTCTTGATCATGAAATAGCCCTTCTGGGGTTTATCTGTTGCCCGCCTGTCCGGAGCGTCCTGATCAACTCGCGGCTACGGGGATGGTTGTGCCCATTCACTCGAACGGCGCCTTTGCGTTCATTTGTTCACCGAATGCACGGCACCGGAGGAATGCGAAAGGCTTCGCCGGACGGAAATTGCCGCGGCGCGACGGATCAGCCGCCGACCGGCATGCCGCCCAGGAGCGGGGCCGCGCCCTTGGCCGCACCGGTGGCCTTGCCCGCCAGGTCGGCGAGGGTGCCGCCCTTCACCGCACCGGCGGCGTTGCCAACCGTGTCGACGACCGGGTCGACAGCCTGCGGGGCGCTCTCCACCACCTGGTTGACACCGCCGTTGAGGCTGAAGTTGGGGGCCGTGGCGGTGGTGACGGCGAAGGCGGGAGCAGCCGTTCCGAGCGCAGCCACGGAACCGGCGATGATTGCGGCAGTCTTCGCGTACTTCACTTTCGGGTTCCCTTCTGCAGCGGCAGCTTCATCGGTCGCGGGAACCGCGCCGCACGAGCCCTCTGTGGCCGTGCTCTCCTGCCGCTTTCGCATGGGGTAACGATGCGGTTGCGACACGGCAACTGGGCGGGGACACTTTTTCTTCGGGGCCATTCGTTCGACTGCCGGAAAACCCGGAACGAGGACAGGGAAAGGCCCCGGAACGCAGTGAATGCGTTCCGGGGCCTTCCGGTCACGGGCGTTCGGCCCGGCCGACCGGAGGTCAGGCGTTGACGCAGGTGTTGCCGAAGGCCGGGTTGAGCAGACCGACCAGGCCGACCGTGTTGCCGCAGAGGTTGACCGGAACGTGGATCGGGACCTGGAGGTTGTTTCCGGACAGCACGCCGGGCGAGTGCGCGGCGCCGCCCTCGGCGCCGGAGTCTGCGAAGGCGGGCGCGGCGGCACCCATCGCCATGAGGGTTCCTGCGGCGATGGCGGCAACCTTGGTGTACTTCACGTTGTTCCCTTTCTTGGACGGAGTCCGAAGCAGCCACGTCTTTCGTGCCACACGAGCGCGATCCTGATCACTCGTAACTCCGCCGCTCTCATTCGTAACGATTCAGGGCTGTAGGCGAAACTTGAGGGGCTGAAAATCATCAAGATTCGCCCGAATGGTGCAATATCGATCACTTGACGCCACGGGTGAACCCATCCGGTCACTCGACGCGTCCACCCGTGTCCACGCCGCACCCGCAACCCGCACTCGCGCCCGCACCGGCGCCCGGGAGTGCAGCAACAGGCCCGGACCGCGGGGGAGGAACGCCGGCGGTCCGGGCCTGTCGTTACGGCTGGGTCAGGTGTCGATCAGCCACCGGTCAGCTGTTGCCGGCGCCGTTGCCGGAGAGCACCGGAATGCCGTCCAGGATGTGCGACAGCGGCTCGTCGCCCTTGGCCTGGGTGGAGTTCTCGGTGCACTGCTGGTTCTGCGGCGAGGACAGAACGTTGACGTCCTGGACGGCGATCGGGATCAGACCGAGGACCGAACCGACGTTGGCCTTGGCCGGCAGGCCGATGCACGGCTTGTTCAGGCTCCCCTGGACCAGGCCGAACTGCGGGCTGCCGTCACCACGGGTCTCGGCGTTTCCGAACGACTGCGAGGCCCCGTTGCCGTTGATCGAGGTCGTACCGCCGTCGTCACCGATGGCCATGGCCTGCGTCGCGCCCATACCGAGGATGGAAGCGGCAACGGCGCCCGTAGCCAGAACCTTCTTGATCACATTTAACCCTTCTCGTACCGGATGCCCCGTACCGGAGCCCCCTGCCCAACTCGCGACCGGGCTTTTGGTTCTCGTACTTCTCGCCTTTCACTCGAATGCCCGGAGCGCGCGCACATCCGTGCGAAATTGCGCTCGCGGATCGGCAGAGAAAGGCGCACCCCCGGCCGCCGCCCGGCCCTCCATACCGTATTCGCGCGCCAATACAGAGCACCCTCGACCTCGCCGGCGGGACCGGGTCCGGCCCCTATGCATTACTCCTTTCGTGTGGTTACGAAACTTCCACGGCCGCGTGAGTTTCCTGAACAAAATCTTCTCGTTATGAGTGTCACAAGCGCGCACGTCCGGTCGCTTGACCAACAGAAGCAGTACTCAGTACATGAAGAACGTGTCTTCGTGGTCTCCGCGTTTTCCGTAACCGCCGCTTTCCGGTTTCACGCACGGAGGCCGCCGGGGATGGCACCCCGGCGGTGTCCACACCGCCCGATGAACGAACAGCGAGCGTTCCGCTCGCACGGAATGTCCTAGAGAAAGGGCACCAATGCGAAAAGCCTTGAGTAAGAGCGTGCTGGTGATGGCGGCGGCCTCAGGCATCCTGGCCGCATCCGGGGGGTACGCGTTCGCGGACACCTCCGCCGAGGGCGCGGCCGTCGGTTCGCCGGGCGTCGGCTCGGGCAACACCGTGCAGGTGCCGGTGCACGTGCCGGTCAACGTGTGCGGCAACACCGGCAACGTCATCGGTGCGCTGAACCCCGCGTTCGGCAACGAGTGCGAGAACGAGAACGAGGGTGGCGGCAGCGACAGCGACAGCGACAGCGACAGCGACAGCGACCAGGGTGCGAGCGCCGAGGGCGCCGCGGTCAACTCCCCCGGCCTGCTCTCCGGCAACGTCGTCCAGGCGCCCGTCGACATGCCGGTCAACGTGTGCGGCAACACCGGCAACGTCATCGGTGCGCTGAACCCGGCGGCCGGGAACAACTGCGAGAACGAGTCGGGCGGCGACAGCACCCCGCCCCCCGTCCACCCGCCGCACAAGCCCCCGGTCCACCCCCCGCACAAGCCCCCGGTGCACCCCCCGCACAAGCCGCCGGTCCACCCGCCGCACAAGCCCCCGGTTCACCCGCCGCACCACCACAAGCCGCCGCACCACCACAAGCCGCCGCACCACCACACCCCGCACTGCCCGCCCACGCACCCCACCACGCCTCCGACCACTCCGCCCACCACGCCTCCGACGCACCACCACCCGAACCACCCCGAGCCGGCGCACCACCACAAGCCGCCGCACCACCACAAGCCGCCGCACCACAAGCCGCCGCAGCTGGCCCACACCGGCTCGGACGCGAACCTCGGCCTGGCCGGCGGGGCCAGCGCGGCCATGGTGCTCGGCGGGACCCTGCTGGTCCGCCGCGCCCGCGCCTCGCAGAACTGACCGGAACGGTCCTCGGACAACAGGCAGGAAGCCACTAGGTAGCAGGTAGAGAAGGGCGGGGTCCGCCGTCGCAGCCCAGCTGTGACGGCGGACCCCGCCCCTTCGTCGTTCCCGCCCCCGTCCTCGCTTCCACTCCCTCCTCCCGGGCCCGCTCCGACTCGGGACAGGCCCGCTCGGTCCGGGCAGGCCGTGCGAAAAGCGTCGGCCCATAAGACGACACGCAAGACATCTGATGTCTGATGCCTTGGTAGCGTGGGGATGTAGCCCGACAATCGAGAGGGGCCAAGAGGTGGGGAGTTCACGCACGCCCGGTACGAAGTCCGGCCGGAAATTACTACGGCAGGAAGTCGTCGAGGGCATCAAGCGCTACATCCTCGAGGAACGGCTCCGCCCCGGGGACCCGCTGCCCACCGAGCCGGCCCTGTGCGAGGCGCTCGGCGCCAGCCGTTCCAGCGTCCGCGAAGCGGTCAAGATCCTCCACGCACTGGACATCGTCGAGGTGCGCCACGGGCACGGCACCTACGTGGGTGGGCTGAGCCTGTCCGCTCTGGTGGAGAGTCTGACCTTCCGCGGGCTGCTCTCCCCCGGCGACGACTTCCAGGCGATGGCCGATCTGGTCGACGTGCGCGAGCTGTTCGAGCGCGGGACGGCCGACCGGATCGTCTCGCTGCTCGACGAGGAGCAGCTCGACGAGCTGGACGCGCTGGTCACCACCATGCGCGAGACCGGCACCCGGGACGACCACGACTTCGTGGAGGCGGACCGCGCGTTCCACGAGCTGCTGGTGGCCCCGCTCGGCAACCGGCTGATCGGCCAGCTCTCGATGGCCTTCTGGGACGTGTACACGGTTGTCGCGCCGCATCTCGACGGATTCACGCAGGCCGACGAGGCGGAGACGATCGCGGCGTACCAGAGCATCGTGGACGCCGCGCGGGCCGACGACACCACCGGTTTCATGAAGGCCATGGGCGAGCGCTACGCCCCGGTCAGGCGCCGGATCTCCGAGGCGCGCGCCCGCGACGCCGCCCCGGGCTGACCCCGCGCGTCCGTACGTACGCCGTGTCGCTGCCGGGCCGGGCGCGCGATGACGGCTCCCGCGGCGGCCGGTTCGGCCCTGTCCACGACCCGGTCGGCGGCCTCCGCCACGGCCGGGTCGTGGGTGGCGACGACCGTGACGCAGTCGTCCTGGCGGCGCTGTCAGTGCACGATGCGTTCGAAGATCGCGGCGAGGCCCTGCCCACCGCCGATGCACATCGTCTCCAGGCCGTACCGGGCCTCGCGGCGGTGCAGTTCGCGGGTGAGCGTGGCGAGGATGCGGGCACCGGTGGCGCCGACCGGGTGGCCGAGGGAGACCCCGGAGCCGTTGACGTTGACGCGCTGCTCGTGGTCCTTCTCACCGAGCCCCAACTCATGTGTGCAGGCGAGCACTTGGGCGGCGAAGGCTTCGTTGAGCTCGATCAGGTCGAGGTCGGCGAGGGTGAGTCCGGCGCGTTCGAGTGCGGCCCGGGTCGCGGGTACGGGGCCGAGACCCATGGTTGCGGCGGGCACTCCGGCGCGGGCGAACGAGACGAGCCGGACCAGAGGGTTGAGGCCGAGGCGTTCGGCGGTGGCCGCGCTGGTCACCAGGCAGGCGGCGGCTGCGTCGTTCTGGCCGCTGGCGTTGCCCGCGGTGACGGTCGCCTCCGGGTCGGACTTCGCCATGATCGGGCGCAGCGCGGCGAGTTGTTCCGCGGTGGTGTCGGGGCGGGGGTGCTCGTCGGTGGTGACGACGGTCTCGCCCCTGCGGGTCCGTACGGTGACCGGCACGATCTCCGCGTCGTAGCGGCCCTCCGCCGCCGCCCGGCCGGCGCGCTGTTGCGAGCGCAGGGCGAGGGCGTCCTGGTCGGCACGGCCGATGCGGTACGCGCGGCGCAGGTTCTCCGCCGTCTCGATCATGCCGCCGGGCACCGGGTGGTTGACGCCGCCGGCCGTGACCCGGCCCCGGGCCAGCGCGTCGTGCAGCTGGAGGCCGGGGCCCTTGATGCCCCAGCGGCCCTCGTGGGTGTAGTACGGGGCGGCGCTCATCACGTCCACGCCGCCCGCGACGACGACCTCGCTGAAGCCGGCCCGGATCTGCATCGCCGCGTCGAGCACGGCCTGGAGGCCGGAGCCGCAGCGGCGGTCGATCTGGGTACCGGTGACGGTCTCGGGCAGTCCGGCGTCGAGGGCGGCGACCCGGCCGATGGCGGGCGCCTCGGCGGACGGGTAGGAGTGCCCGAGGATCACCTCGTCGACCGTCTCGGGTTCGATCCCGGTGCGGGCGACGACCTCGGCGATGACGCGCGCGGCGAGCGCGGCCGGCGTCTGCTGTGCGAACACTCCGCCGAAACGGCCGATGGGGGTGCGCAGCGGTTCGCAGATGACGACATCGGGCTGCTGGTCGGGCACGGCGTGACCTTTCGGTGGCGAGTGACGAGTGGCGAGTGACGAGTGGCGAGTGGCGAGTGACGAGTGGCGGATGACGAGTGGTGTGTGCCGCCGACCCTTGCACCCGACGACTGATTCGGTCCAATATCCGGTTCGCTTCGGCTCAAGACGCGGTGCGTCTCAATCGTGGAGCCCGGCGGTTCCTTCGCCGACCGGGGCCGCCGGGGTGGGCAGGGCCTTCTCCGCCACCGCGAGCACCGCCCGCAGGGCGGCGGAGGGATTGTCGGTCCGCCAGGCCAGCGCGGCCCGGAGCCGGACGGGCGGCCCGGAGCCGGACGGGCGGTCCGGACAGGGGCCGGTAGATGAGGCCGTTCTGCTGGATGTGCTGGACGGAGGTGACGGTGAGCGTGACGCCGACGCCCGCGGCGACCAGCGCGAGGATGGTGTACGAGTCGGGCGCCTCCTGCACCACCCGGGGGTTGAACCCGGCGGCCTCGCAGGCGCCGGCCATCGCGTCGCGCACGGTGGAGCCGGTGTTGGCGGGGAAGGAGACGAAGGGCTCGTTGGCGAGCGCCTCGATGGGGATGCTCTCCAGGGGGGCGAGCGGGTGGTCGGAGGAGAGCGCGCACACCAGCTCCTCCTCGTCGATCACCCGGTGGGCCACCCCCGGCCGGGTCACCGGCAACCGGACGAAGCCCAGGTCGAGCGAGCCGTCGGCGACCCGGTCGAGGGCGACGTTGGCGTACGTCTGCCCCTTCATGACCAGTTCGACGGCGGGGTGGGCGGCGCGCACGGCCCGGGTGAGGAGCGGCAGCGTCTCGTGGCTGGAGGCGCCCGCGAAGCCGATCGTGACCCGCCCGTACTCGCCGCGGCCCGCCGCCTGCGCGGCGCGCACCGCGGTGTCGAGGTCGGCGAGGACGGCCCGTACCGGCTGGAGGAAGGACTCCCCCGCGCCGGTGAGCCGCACCGACCGGGTGTTGCGTTCGAAGAGCTGGACGCCCAACTCCTGCTCCAGCCGGCGGATCTGCTGGCTCAGCGGCGGCTGGGCCATCTGCAGCCGCTTCGCGGCCCGCCCGAAGTGCAGCTCCTCGGCCACGGCGACGAACGCGGACAGACGACGCAGTTCCATGCCGCTCCTCCGGTCCCCGGCCCGTGGACCGGACCCATGGGCCCCGGGCACATCGCCCCGGGAAACCATTCATCAGCCAGACGTCTCGATGCGAGCCTAATTCGGCATCGGAGGGCGATCAACGGCCACTGACACGGTGCAGCGACGCCCCTGTCAGGACGCGCGCGCAGAGCCGGAGGAGCACCGAGCTGGGCATCCTGGCCCGTGCGGGCCTCGACGAGGAGCTGCGGCCGGTCGTCGTCCGCCCCGGGGGCATCGTCGAGCGGATGCGCGCGGCCACCGGCCGAGACCCTGCGGTGGACGACATGGTCGGGACCGTACCGCCGCCGACCGCGGCCGAACTCCGGCTGCTGCGCGAGGACGTGGAGCCTGACCGCGTCTATCTTCGCTGGGACGGATCACATGCCATCCCCGAGAGGACCGCAACCACCATGCGCATCAGGATCGTCGGCGCCGGGGCCATGGGCCGCGGCATCGCCCAGTGGGCGGCGACCGCCGGACACACCGTCGAGCTGTGCGACGTACGCCCCCAGGCGGTGACGGAAGCCGTGGACTTCGTACGGTCCATGCTCGAACGGGCCGTGCAGAAGGGCCGGTTGGCCGCCGAGGACCGGGACGCCACCGTGGCGCGCCTGATCCCGCTCGACGACCCGTGGGCGGACGGGCCGGACGTCGAGCTGGTCGTCGAGGCCGTGCGGGAGGACCTCGACACCAAGACGGAGGTCTTCGGCAGGCTGGAGCGGGCGCTGCCCGCGACGGCCGTCTTCGCGACCAACACCTCCTCCCTGTCGGTCACCCGGATCGCCGCCGAGTTGAAGGACCCGGGCCGCCTGGCCGGGCTGCACTTCTTCAACCCGGTGCCGCTGATGAAGATCGTCGAGATCGTGCCGGGTGCGGCCACCCGTCCCGCCATCCCGCCGATGCTCACCGCGTTCGTCGAGGGCTGCGGCCATCGCGCGGTCACCGTCGCCGACACCCCCGGCTTCCTCGTCAACCACGCCGGGCGGGGGCTGGTGACCGAGGCACTCGCGCTGCTGGAGGAGAAGGTCGGAGAGCCGGCGGACATCGACCGGATCGCCCGCGACGTGCTCGGGCTGCGGATGGGCCCGTTCGAGCTGATGGACCTCACCGGGCTGGACGTGACGGCCGCGGTGATCGACTCGATCTGGCAGGGTTTCCGCCACGCGGACCGGCTCCGTCCCTCCTACCTCACCCCGAACCGGGTGGCGGCCGGGCTGCACGGCCGCAAGACCGGGCACGGCTGGTACGCGTACGGTCCCGAGGCACCCGCTCCCGCCCCGGAGCCGCCGGTCACCGGCGACGCGGACCGCCCGGTGTTCGTCCACGCCACCGAGGGGCAGGACCGGGACGCACAGGTGCTGCGGGCGGCGCTGACCGCCGCGGGCGCCGCCGTCGAGACCGGCGACGGGCCGTCGGCCGGCGCCCTCGTGCTGGTTCCGGTCTGGGGCACCGCGGTGGCCGGGGCGGTCGCCGCGCACGGGCTGCCCGCGGGGCGCACCTTCGGGGTGGACCCGCTGCCCGCGGCGGGCCGGCGCCGGGTGCTGGCCGTGACCCCGGCGGCGGACCCGGCCGCCGCGCGCGACGCCCGCGCGGTGCTGGCCCGGTCGGCGGACGGCGAGGAGCCCTTCGCGGTCTCGGTGGTGCGGGACACTGCGGGCTCGGTCGCCCAGCGGCTGCTCGCCTCGATCGTGTCGGTCGCGGCCGGGATCGCGGAGCGTTCCATCGCCGCCCCCGGCGACATCGACCTGGCCGTCACCGCCGGGCTCGGCTACCCCGTCGGCCCGCTGGCCTGGGGCGACCGGGTCGGTGCCGGACGGATGCTGGAACTGCACCGGGCACTGCACCGCACGACGGACGACCCGCGCCACCGCCCGAGCCGCTGGGTCACCGAACGAGCCCTGCTCGGGCTGTCGCTGACGGACCCGGGCACCTCACCCGCCGACTGCGTGGACGGCCCCGCGCCCTCGTGACGCATGAAGCGCGGGTGCGGGGCCCACGCACGGGCCTCGGACCATGGGCGGGACCGGCCCGGCACACGGATCTCGGGCTTCGGGCTTCGGGCTTCGGGTCATGAACCGCCCGGCCCGGCGCACGGGCTCGGCCTTGGGGGCGGGGCCGGGCCTGCCCCCAAGGCCGTGCGCCGGGCCGGTCCCGCGCCCCCGCTTCCGGTCGGGCACATGTCCGTTTCTTACAAGACCCGTCTCCGGCCCCGGCCTAGGGTCGGGGCATGACTCCACGCATGGACGCGATCGGCATCATCGCCAAGGACCTGGCCGCATCGCTCGCCTTCTACCGCCGGCTCGGACTCGACATCCCCGCCGACGCCGACTCCGCACCCCATGTCGAAGCGACGCTCCCGGGCGGCATGCGCCTGATGTGGGACACCGAGGACGTCATCCGCTCGTACGACCCCGACTGGACCGAGCCCTTCGGCGGGCAGCGCCTCGGGCTCGCCTTCCGCTGCGACAGCCCGGCCGAGGTGGACGCGGTGTACGAGGAGCTGACCGGTGCCGGTCACGAGGGGCGGCTGAAGCCGTGGGACGCGGTGTGGGGGCAGCGTTACGCGACGGTCCTCGACCCGGACGGCTGCGAGGTGTCGCTGTTCGCCGCGAACGGCTGAGCCGGACACGCGGAAGGCGCGGGCGTCCGGCCGCGCGGCCGGGGCGTCGTCCGCCTCCCGTCCGGACGGGCGCCGGCCGCGCGGGGGCTTTCACGGCGTGTCCGGCTTCAGGTGGGCGGTCAGGGTGGTGCCGGCCAGGTCGCGCATCTCCCGGGCGAGATGGGCCTGGTCGGTGCAGCCCGCCGCGACCGCCGCCTCGGCATAGGACGTCCCGGCCCGCGCGAGGGCCAGCGCCCGCTGCAACCGCAGGATCCGGGCGAGCGTCTTGGGGCCGTAGCCGAAGGCCGCGAGCGAGCGCCGGTGCAGCTGACGGGCGCCGAGACCGGCCGTGCGCGCGGTGTCCGCGACGGACCCTCCGGCACCGAGCCGGGCGGCCACGGCCCGCATCAGCGGGTCCGGCGGCGCGGTCCCGGCCGCCCGGCGCAGGGCGACGGCCTCCAGCGCGGCGGCGGGATCGAAGGCCTCGGCGACGCGCTCGGTGAGTTCGCGGACCAGGGCACCGGGCCACAGGTCCGCGAGCCCGGTCCGGCAGTCGCGCAGTTCGTGCGCCGGTACGCCGAGGAGGGCGGGGGCGACGCCGGGCTCGAAGCGGATTCCGGCGTACCGTCCGCCGGGCTCGACGTCCGGGACCATGGCACGGGTGTCGGGGCCCGCGACGAGCAGCCGTCCACCGATCCAGAGCAGGTCCATGCATCCGTCGGGCAGCACCGGACCGGCAGAACCGCCCGTCACCTCCAGCGTCCACACGGTCGCGCCGTCGAACCGCGAGGCCCGTTCCTCGTACCCGTTGCCCATGCCCACACGCTAATCTCGCCTGCGGACGTAATCGGCTTCCCGGGGGCACTCGTGACGGCACTGATGGAGTTCACCACCGACAGCGGCGCGACGGTGACGGTCGAGGTCGACCGTCAGGCGCAGGGGGCGAATCTGGTCGCCCTGGGCGACGACAACACCCTGACCAGAGCCGGTCGTACGTTCGACAGTGCACTCACGGGCATGCGGTCGGCGGCCGAGTCCGCCCTCGCGGTGTTCCGGGACGGCGCCCTGAAACCCGACGGGGTGGAGCTCGAATTCGGGGTGAAGATCACGGCGGAGGCCGGGGCCGTGATCGCCAAGAGCGCGGTGGAGGGCCACCTCGTGGTCAAGCTGTCCTGGTCCCCCGGGGCCGAGCGGGAGAACGCGGCGGCACCGCCCGCCGCCGGAGCGACGAGCGTTCCGCCGCCGACCGCGGCATCACCTACGCCGCCGGTGCCCGCCCAGGCCGCACCCGCGCCTCCCGCACCGACCGCGCCCCCGGCGCCTCCCGCCGGCTGACACGCCGCCCGGCGCCGGACGAACGGGGCCCTCAAGCACCGGCCGGCCGGTCCGCACCGCCGTCCGGCGGCTCCTGCTCCCCGTCCTTGTCCCCGTCCTTGTCCTTGTCCGGTTCCTTGTCGCGGCTCGGCTGCAGCCTGGACTTCACGTCGTCCGGCGGCAGGAACTTCGACCAGCGTTCCGGGAACTCGGAGGGCATGTAGGGGCTGCCCTCGTCGCCTTCGTCGTCGTCCTCGTCCTCGTCGTCCTCGTCCCAGCGGTACCGGTCCCGGTGCTCCGCCTGCGCCCTGGCGACCAGCTCCGCCGCCTGGGCCGCGCGCAGCCGGTCGTTGGCCGCGCGGGCGGCGGCCGTGGCCAGCGAGGGCCACACCCGGTCGATGGCCGCGTTCACCGCCGCTCCCACCAGCACCGCGAACGCGGAGATGCCGATCCACAGCAGCACGGCGATCGGGGCCGCCAGCGAGCCGTAGATCGTGGGCCCCTCAACCGTGCTGGTGAGGTAGATCCGCAGCAGGAAACTGCCCAGCACCCACATCGCGAGCGCCACCAGCGCGCCCGGCACGTCCTCGATCCACGGCGAACGCACCGGTACGGACACGTGGTAGAGCGTCGTCAGGAAGGCGATCGACAGCAGTATCACCAGCGGCCAGTACAGGATGCTTATGAGCTCGGTGCCCCAGGGGACGAACTCCACGACCCGGTCGGGGCCGACGACCAGCAGCGGCAGCACGACGGCCCCGAGCAGCAGCGCGACGACGTACAGCAGGAAGGCGAGCAGGCGCGTCTTGACGATGCCGCGGTGGCCGTCGAGCCCGTACATCACCGTGATCGTGTCGATGAAGACGTTGACCGCGCGGGAGCCGGACCAGAGCGCGATCGCGAAACCGATCGAGATGACGTCGGGCCGGGCGCCGGTGGTGATGTCGGCCAGCAGCGGCTTGGCGAAGTCGTTGACGCCGCGCTCGCTGAGCACGGTGTGTGCGGCGTTGAGGATGTTGCGCTCGATGGAGGCGACCGTGGTGGTGCTGGTCCATTCGTCGACGTAGCCGAGGAGCCCGATCAGGCCGAGGAGCAGGGGCGGCAGGGACAGCAGGGTGAAGAACGCCGCCTCGGCCGCGAGCCCCAGGATGCGGTACTCCATGCACGAGTTGACGGTGTCCTTGAGCAACTGCCAGGCCATCTGCCGCTTGGACACGTTGCGGTAGAGGACCCGGGCCCGGTGGAGTCGCCCGGCCGGCCGCTCGGGTGTTTCATCTGCTGCCTGCACGTCCTTACCGTATCGGCATGGCAGCCACCACCCACACAGTGTCCAACCAGGTCCCGCCGCTGGTCGGCTACGACGTCTTCGCCGCCGACCGGGTGCTCACCGAGGCCGTGCGACGGCACGTTCCGTCCGGCCTCCTGGCCGAGGTCCGGGGCGAACTCGGCGACCTCGGCAAATCCGCCGGCTCCGCGCAGGCGCAGGAGTGGGGCGAGCGAGCGAATGCGAATCCGCCGGTGCTGCGCACCCACGACCGGTACGGCCACCGCATCGACGAGGTGGACTTCCACCCGGCCTGGCACCGGCTGCTGGGCCACGCGGTCTCGGCGGGCCTCACCGGCGCCTGGAACCGGCCCGCGGGGCACGTGCGGCGGGCGGCCGGCTTCCTCGTGTGGACGCAGGCCGAGGCGGGGCACGGCTGTCCGCTGTCGATGACGCACGCGGCGGTGCCCGCGCTGCGGACCGATCCGGCGCTGGCCGCCGAGTGGGAACCGCTGCTGACCTCGTTCGTGTACGAGCAGGGGCTGCGGCCCGCCGCCCAGAAGGCCGGGGCGCTCCTCGGGATGGGCATGACGGAGAAGCAGGGCGGCACCGACGTGCGGTCGAACACCACCCGGGCCGAACCGCTGGCCGCGGCGGGCGAGTACCTGCTCACCGGGCACAAGTGGTTCTGCTCGGCGCCGATGTCCGACGGCTTCCTGGTGCTGGCGCAGGCGCCCGGGGGCCTGACGTGCTTCCTGCTG
This sequence comes from Streptomyces sp. NPDC001732, assembly GCF_053596315.1. Lineage (NCBI taxonomy): Bacteria > Bacillati > Actinomycetota > Actinomycetes > Kitasatosporales > Streptomycetaceae > Streptomyces > Streptomyces sp. NPDC001732. Next base: position 15,840 of record NZ_JBSFFY010000052.1, on the reverse strand, counting down.
CCCCGGGTGCTGCCCGACGGCACCCGCAACACCTTCGCGATTCAGCGGCTCAAGGACAAGCTGGGCAACCGGTCGAACGCGTCGGCCGAGGTCGAGTTCGACGGCACGTGGGCGCGTCGGGTCGGCGAGGAGGGGCGCGGGGTGCGCACCATCATCGAGATGGTCGCGGCGACCCGGCTGGACTGTGTGCTCGGTTCGGCGGCGCTGATGCGGCAGGCGGTCGCGCAGGCGGTGCACCACTGCGCGTACCGCAGCGCGTTCGGCGGGGTGCTGATCGAGAAGCCGCTGATGCGCAACGTGCTGGCCGATCTGGCGCTGGAGTCGGAGGCCGCGACGGTGCTGGCGATGCGGCTGGCGGCGGCGTACGACGCCGGTACGGAGAGCGAGCGGGCCTTTCTGCGGATCGCGGTGCCCGTGGCGAAGTACTGGGTGACGAAGCGGTGCACGCCCCTGGTGGGCGAGGCGCTGGAGTGCTTGGGCGGCAACGGTTACGTCGAGGAGTCCGGGATGCCGCGGCTGCTGCGCGAGGCGCCGCTCAACTCGATCTGGGAGGGCTCGGGGAACGTGCAGGCGCTGGACGTGCTGCGGGCCCTGCAGCGTGAACCGGTGGCGCTGAACGCGTTCCTCCAGGAGGTCGGTGCGGCGCGCGGGGCCGACCACCGGCTGGACGGGGCGATCAGGGACATGCTGACGGAGCTCGCCGACCTGAACGGGATCGAGGCGCGGGCCCGCAGGCTGGCCGAGCGGATGGCGCTGGTGCTCCAGGGTTCGCTGCTGGTGCGCTGGGCTCCGCCGGAGGTGGCCGACGCGTTCTGCGCGTCCCGGCTGGGCGGGGACTGGGGGGCGGCCTTCGGGACGCTGCCGCACAGTCTGGACCTGGCCTCGGTGGTGGAACGGGCCCGTCCCGACCGCCGGGGCGGGGAGGGCTGACGAGAGCCGTCCGGGGAGGGCGCAGCGACGGAGGGTGGTGCTGCGCCGACACGGCACCACCCTCCTTGCTGTGCACACCGGACGGGGGGCACAGGCTCCGCCGCACGGTGTTCCCCCACTCTCGTACGAACCCGCACGTCCTCGCCAGAGTTGCAAAGGGTTGCAACCATTGTGCGGAGTGTGCGGTATCGGGCCCCGCGCAGCGGCAGGATGGGGCCGTGGAGTGTCGAGCAGTCCCTGTCGGACGGGGGGAAGCAAGCGTGGAGATCAGTGCTGCCGAGGTGAAGCGGTCGGCCGTCCCCCAGGCCGCCCAGGCCGTCCGCCTGGTTCACCGGGCCAGGGAGGCCAGGCTCGCCGGCAACCGTCCGGTGGTCGCCCCGCGGGCCGAGATCGGTGCCTCGTGGGACCGGATGCTGCGCAGCGGCATCGATCCCGACCAGTCCACCGAGAGCGTGCTGCTCGGGGTGGAGGAGATCGAGCACCGGCGCCGGACCTCGACGCTGGGCGAGGTGATGCCCCTGCTGAACGACGGCCTGGTCTCCCTGGCGGACACCGCCCAGCAGATCGTGGTGGTCACCGATGGGGAGGGCCGGGTGCTGTGGCGCCAGGGCAACACCCGGGTGCTGCGCCGGGCGGACAGCATCTGTCTGTCGGAGGGCGCGGCGTGGGCGGAGGCGAGCACGGGGACGAACGCGATCGGCACGGCGCTGATCTCGCGCCTCCCGATCCAGGTGCACTCGACGGAGCACTTCGTGCGGACGCTGCACAACTGGACGTGCGCGGCGGCCCCGATACGTGACCCGAGGGACGGCAAACTGATGGGCATCGTCGACATGAGCGGCCCCGCGTCCACGTTCCATCCGACGACGCTCGCCCTGGTCGGTTCGGTCGCCAGGCTGGCCGAGAGCGAGATCAGGAACCGGCATCTGCAGGCGCTGGACCGGCTGCGTTCGGTGGCGGCGCCGCTGCTGTGCCGGCTGGGCGGGCGGGCCCTGGCGGTGGACACCAACGGCTGGCTCGCGGCGGTGACCGGGATGCCGCCGATGGACCGGCTGCCGCTGCCCAAGTCGTTACGGCCGGGGCGGGTGTGGCTGCCGTCGCTCGGCATGTGCCGGGTCGAGCCGCTGCCCGGCGGCTGGCTGGTGCAGGTCGCGGACGGGCCGGCGGACGGGGCGCCGCAGCGGGTGGTGCTGGATCTGAGCCGGCCGCGCGGGCTCACGGTCAATGTGGTGGGGGCGGTGGGCACCTGGACGCAGCGGCTCTCGCCCCGTCACGCGGAGCTGCTGTACGCCCTGGCGCTGCACCGCGAGGGGCGTACGGCGTCCGAACTCGCCCAGGACATCTTCGGCGACGCGACCCGGACGGTGACGGTGCGGGCGGAGATCTCGCGGATGCGCCGCCACCTCGCGGAGGTGCTCGCGCACCGCCCGTACCGGTTCGGCGACGGCGTCGAGGTGGAGGTGATCCATCCGGACCACCCGGCCGACCTGCTGCCGCACTCGACGGCCCCGGTGGTGGTCAGGGCGCGCGCGGCCGGCTGAGGGCCGCCGGGAAGCGGGACGGCTGCGGGGCCGTCGCCGGAGCGGGCCGGCCTGGCCCGGGGACCGGCTTGGGGGCGGGCGGCGCGGCGTGGTTCCCTGACAGCCATGAACAACCCCGCACATACCGCACCGCCCGCCACCACCGAGGTGACCGTCTGGTCCCTGGAACAGACCTCCCCCGACGACCTGCGTCCCGCCGCCGCCCCGAAGGGCGATGTGCGGATCGTGCGCTCACAGGTGCCGCTGCCCGAGTTCAGCCGGTTCCTCTACACGGCGGTGGGTGGTGACATCCGGTGGACGGACCGGCTCGCCCTGACGTACGCGCAGTGGGAGGAGGTCCTGGGCCGGCCGGGCGCCGAGACCTGGGTGGCGTACAAGGACGGCACTCCGGCCGGGTACATCGAGCTGGACCCGCAGGACGAGGGTGTGGTCGAGGTCGTGTACTTCGGGCTGATGCCCGCCTTCCGGGGGCACGGGATCGGCGGCCATCTGCTCTCGTACGGGGTCGCCCGCGCCTGGGACCTGGCGGAGCGCTGGCCGGAGCGGACGCCGACGAAGCGGGTGTGGCTGCACACCTGCTCCGAGGACGGGCCGCACGCCATGGACAACTATCTGCGGCGCGGCTTCCGGCTCTTCGACACGAAGGTGGAGCTGGAGCCGGACGTGGCGACCCCCGGGCCGTGGCCCGGCGCACAGCGGTAGCGCCCGGCCCGGCATCCCTCTCCGTCGTGTCCCGCGCGGGGGCCCGGCCCCGGAATTTCACCGGGACCGGGCCCCCCGCTTCCGGACGACCGCCACCATGTGGGGAAATTGCAGCGATTACGGACGGCCCGGAAGGAGCGGTTCGCGTGACAGGCGCCACACCGTCTCACCCAGCGGGAGGTTCTCGTCCACATATTGGATAGTGGTGGACTGGCCCGAGAAGCGCGTGCCACGCTTCCGTCATGCCCGGAACTGGAACCGCCTTGGTGAGTCGACGCCACGTCGACCTCGGCCGCATGTCCAGCGCCATCTGTCCGGCGGGCTGAGAGTCCCAGCACCGCCGCGTTCCCCGCTTTCTTCTGCAGCATCTGCGCACCGCCGCGTCTCCATGCGAGTGTGCAGTTCAGAGCCGCCCTCCCGCAGTCCCGAAGGACGTACCGTCATGGCCGCCACCCCGAAACAGCCCGCGCCCGCCGCGCCCCGCCGCAAGGCTGGACGCCACCGCGGCGAAGGCCAGTGGGCCCTGGGGCACTACACCCCGCTGAACGGCAATGAGCAGTTCAAGAAGGATGACGACAGTCTCAATGTGCGGACACGTATTGAGACGATCTACTCCAAGCGCGGTTTCGACTCCATCGACCCCAACGACCTCCGTGGACGCATGCGCTGGTGGGGCCTGTACACCCAGCGGCGGGCCGGCATCGACGGCGGGAAGACCGCGGTCCTGGAGCCCGAGGAGCTGGAGGACAAGTACTTCATGATGCGGGTCCGCATCGACGGCGGGAAGCTGACCACCGAGCAGCTGCGCGTCATCGGTGAGATCTCGCAGGAGTACGCCCGCGGCAGCGCCGACATCACCGACCGGCAGAACGTCCAGATGCACTGGATCCGCATCGAGGACGTCCCGGCGATCTGGGAGAGGCTGGAGGCCGTCGGGCTCTCCACCACCGAGGCGTGCGGCGACTGCCCCCGCACGATGATCGGCTCCCCCGTGGCGGGCATCGCCGCCGACGAGATCGTCGACGGCACCCCGGCGCTGGAGGAGATCCACGCCCGCTACATCGGCAACCCCGAATTCTCCAACCTGCCGCGCAAGTTCAAGACCGCGATCTCCGGCTCCCCCGTGCAGGACGTGGTGCACGAGATCAACGACGTCGCCTTCGTCGGCGTCGAGCACCCCGAGCACGGGCCCGGCTTCGACCTCTGGGTCGGCGGCGGCCTCTCCACCAACCCCCGGCTGGCCGAACGGCTGGGCGCCTGGGTGCCGTTGGACGAGGTCGTGGACGTCTGGGCCGGCGTCGTCGGGATCTTCCGCGACTACGGGTACCGTCGGCTGCGCAACCGCGCCCGGCTGAAGTTCCTGGTCGCCGACTGGGGCGTCGCGAAGTTCCGGCGGGTGCTGGAGGACGAGTACCTGAAGCGCCCGATGCTGGACGGGCCCGCGCCCGCGGAGCCCAGCAGCCGGTGGCGCGACCACATCGGTGTCCACCCGCAGCGGGACGGCCGCTTCTACGTCGGTTTCGCCCCCCGGGTCGGACGCGTCGACGGCGCCGCCCTCGCCAAGATCGCCGACTTGGCCGAGGCGCACGGCTCCGGCCGGGTGCGCACCACCGTCGAGCAGAAGATGATCGTTCTCGACGTGGCGCAGGACCGGGTCGAGTCGCTGGCCGCCGCCCTGGAGGCGCTCGGCTTCCAGGTGAAGCCGTCGCCGTTCCGCCGTGGCACGATGGCCTGCACCGGCATCGAGTACTGCAAGCTGGCGATCGTCGAGACGAAGGCGCGCGGCGCCTCGCTCATCGACGAGCTGGAGCGCCGCCTGCCGGACTTCGACGAGCCGCTCACCATCAACATCAACGGCTGCCCCAACGCCTGCGCCCGCATCCAGACCGCCGACATCGGCCTCAAGGGCCAGCTCGTGCTGGACGCCGACGGCAACCAGGTCGAGGGCTACCAGGTGCACCTGGGCGGCGCCCTCGGGCTGGAGGCCGGTTTCGGCCGCAAGGTCCGCGGTCTGAAGGTCACCTCGGCCGAACTGCCCGACTACGTCGAGCGGGTCCTGGGCCGCTTCCAGGAGCAGCGCGAGGACGGCGAGCGGTTCGCGACCTGGGCGGCGCGCGCCAGTGCGGAGTCGCTGTCATGAGCGGACGCGCCGCACCGTTCTACTGCCCGTACTGCGGGGACGAGGACCTGCGCCCGCACGAGGCCGGTCACGGTGCCTGGGAGTGCGCCTCCTGCAACCGCGCGTTCAAGCTCGGGTTCCTGGGCCTGCTGACCCGGGGCCTGCGACGCGACTCGGGGGAAGGGGACGGAGCATGACGGCCGGACGGCTGAGCGCCGAACCCACCGCCGGGGAACTGGCGGAACTGGCCGGCCGGGCGGGCCGGGAGCTGGAGGACGCCTCCGCGACCGAGATCCTGAAGTGGGCCGCCGACACCTTCGGCAGGAAGTTCTGCGTCACCTCGTCCATGGAGGACGCGGTCGTCGCCCATCTCGCGTCGCGCGTCCTGCCCGGCGTGGACGTGGTCTTCCTCGACACCGGCTACCACTTCCCGGAGACGATCGGCACCCGCGACGCGGTCGAGGCGGTGATGGACGTCAACGTCATCACGCTCACGCCCCGGCAGACCGTGGCCGAGCAGGACGCCGAGTACGGGCCGAAGCTGCACGACCGCGACCCCGACCTGTGCTGCGCGCTGCGCAAGGTCGGGCCGCTCCGGGAGGGCCTGACCGGGTACACGGCCTGGGCGACCGGGCTGCGCCGCGACGAGTCCCCCACCCGGGCGAACACCCCGGTCGTCGGCTGGGACGGGAAGCGGCAGAAGGTCAAGATCTCGCCGATCGCCCGCTGGACGCAGGACGACGTGGAAGCGTACGTGGCGGAGCACGGCGTGCTCACCAACCCGCTGCTGATGGACGGTTATGCCTCCGTGGGCTGTGCGCCCTGCACCCGCCGGGTGCTGGAGGGCGAGGACGCCCGCGCCGGGCGCTGGGCGGGGCGGGGCAAGACCGAGTGCGGGCTGCACGACTGATGACGACTGATCAGGAGACTTCGATGAGCGTGACGGAGACGGGAGCCACCATCTGGCTGACCGGTCTGCCGAGCGCGGGCAAGACCACCATCGCGTACGAACTCGCCGGGCGGCTGCGCGGCGAGGGCCACCGGGTGGAGGTGCTAGACGGCGACGAGATCCGGGAGTTCCTCTCCGCGGGGCTCGGTTTCTCCCGCGAGGACCGCCACACCAACGTCCAGCGGATCGGCTTCGTCGCCGAGCTGCTGGCGGCCAACGGCGTGAAGGTGCTGGTCCCCGTCATCGCCCCGTACGCGGACAGCCGGGACGCGGTGCGGGGACGGCACCGGACCGAGGGCACCCCGTATCTGGAGGTGCATGTCGCGACCCCGGTCGAGGTGTGCTCCGAGCGTGACGTGAAGGGCCTGTACGCCAAGCAGGCGGCGGGCGAGATCAGCGGGCTGACCGGGGTCGACGACCCGTACGAGGAGCCCGAGTCGCCCGATCTGAGGATCGAGTCGCATCGCCAGAGCGTGCAGGAGTCCGCGGCGGAGCTGTACGCGCTGCTGAGCGAGAGGGGTGTGGCATGACGACCGCCGCGACCGTGTCGGAAGGCACCGGCAGTCCGTACGCACTCAGCCACCTGGACTCGCTGGAGTCCGAGGCGGTGCACATCTTCCGCGAGGTGGCGGGCGAGTTCGAGCGGCCGGTGATCCTCTTCTCCGGCGGCAAGGACTCGATCGTGATGCTGCACCTGGCGCTCAAGGCGTTCGCGCCCGCGCCGGTGCCGTTCGCGCTGCTGCACGTCGACACCGGGCACAACTTCCCCGAGGTGCTGGAATACCGCGACCGCGCGGTGGCCCGGCACGGACTGCGGCTGCACGTCGCCTCCGTGCAGGAGTACATCGACGCCGGGAAGCTGCGCGAGCGCCCGGACGGCACCCGCAACCCGTTGCAGACGGTGCCGCTGACCGAGGCGATCCAGCAGTACCGCTTCGACGCCGTGTTCGGCGGCGGGCGCCGCGACGAGGAGAAGGCCCGTGCCAAGGAGCGGGTCTTCTCGCTGCGCGACGAGTTCTCCCAGTGGGACCCGCGCCGCCAGCGCCCCGAGCTGTGGCAGCTCTACAACGGCCGGCACGCCCCCGGTGAGCACGTCCGGGTCTTCCCGATCTCCAACTGGACCGAGCTGGACGTCTGGCAGTACATCGCCCGCGAGGGCATCGAGCTCCCGGAGATCTACTTCGCCCACGACCGCGAGGTCTTCAACCGCAACGGCATGTGGCTGACCGCAGGCGACTGGGGCGGCCCCAAGGACCACGAGGACGTCGAGACCCGGCAGGTGCGCTACCGCACCGTCGGCGACATGTCGTGCACCGGCGCGGTCGACTCGGACGCGACGACGCTGGACGCCGTGATCGCCGAGATCGCCGCCTCCCGGCTCACCGAGCGGGGCGCGACGCGCGCCGACGACAAGCTGTCCGAGGCCGCGATGGAAGACCGCAAGCGCGAGGGGTACTTCTAGATGACCACCACAGCCGAGCAGTTGTCGGCCACCACCCTGCTGCGGTTCGCCACCGCGGGGTCCGTCGACGACGGCAAGTCCACCCTCGTGGGGCGTCTGCTGCACGACTCCAGGTCGGTCCTCGCCGACCAGCTGGAGGCCGTCGAGCACGCCTCGCGCAGCCGGGGCCAGGAGGCGCCCGACCTGGCGCTGCTGACCGACGGTCTGCGGGCCGAGCGCGAGCAGGGCATCACCATCGACGTCGCCTACCGGTACTTCGCGACGCCGCGCCGCCGCTTCATCCTGGCCGACACGCCGGGCCATGTGCAGTACACCCGGAACATGGTGACCGGCGCGTCGACGGCCGAGCTGGCCGTCGTCCTGGTCGACGCCCGCAACGGGGTCGTCGAGCAGACCCGTCGGCACGCCGCCGTCGCCGCGCTGCTGCGGGTGCCGCACGTGGTGCTGGCCGTCAACAAGATGGACCTGGTCGACTACGCGGAGCCGGTGTTCGCCGCCATCGCCGAGGAGTTCACCGCGTACGCCGCCTCGCTCGGCGTCCCGGAGATCACCGCGATACCGATCTCCGCGCTGGCCGGGGACAACGTCGTGGAGCCGTCCGCGCACATGGACTGGTACGGCGGCCCGACGGTCCTCGAACACCTGGAGACGGTGCCGGTCAGCCACGACCTCACCGCCTGCCACGCCCGTTTCCCCGTGCAGTACGTGATCCGGCCGCAGACGGCCGAGCACCCCGACTACCGCGGCTACGCGGGCCAGATCGCGGCCGGGACGTTCCGGGTCGGCGAGGCCGTCACCGTGCTGCCCTCGGGCCGCACGTCGACCATCACCGCGATCGACGCGCTCGGCGAGAGCGTGGACATCGCCTGGGCGCCGCAATCCGTGACGCTCCGGCTGGCCGACGACATCGACATCTCGCGCGGCGACCTGATCGCCCCCTCCGCCGACGCCCCGGCGGTCACCCAGGACGTGGAGGCGACCGTCTGCCACGTCGCCGACCAGCCGCTCGACGTCGGCCGGCGGGTGCTGATCAAGCACACCACCCGCACGGTCAAGGCGATCGTCAAGGACATCCCCTCGCGCCTCGCGCTGGACGACCTCTCCCAGCACCCGGCGCCCGGCCGGCTCGTCGCCAACGACATCGGCCGGGTCGTCCTGCGGACCGCGGAGCCGCTCGCCCTGGACTCGTACGCGGACTCCCGGCGCACCGGCTCGTTCCTCCTGATCGACCCGGCGGACGGCACCACGCTGACGGCCGGCATGGCGGGCGCCTCGTTCGCCACCGCGGCCGGGTCCGTCGACGACGCGTCCGACGACGCCGAATGGGACTTCTGATGAGCATCGACGTCTACGCCACGTTCGCGAAGGAGGGCGGCCGCGTCGGCAGCGGCGCCCTCGGCAGCGGCCAGGGCGGAGTCGCGCGATGTGCGCGATGACGTACGCGCACCGCCCGCGCGCCCGGTCGTACCACCCGAACCGCCAGTCAGAACCTGCCGACCGCCCGGCCGCGTCCCCGTAGCTCCGAGGGGCGCGAGCACCGGGCCTACGAGAGGAAGACCTCCCGTGCCTGCCCCCCGCACCACGCTGCGCCGAAGCCTCGCCGCCGTCGCCGCACTGCCGCTGCTCGCCGTCGCGCTCACCGCCTGCGGTTACGGTTCCGAGGCGAAGGAGGACGACGCCGGGAAGGCGGGCGGGCCGGCCGACGGCAGGAAGCTCTCCGCGGACACCGTGCGGATCGGCTACTTCCCCAACCTCACCCACGCCACCGCCCTGGTCGGCGACCGGGAGGGGATCTTCCAGAAGGAACTGGGCGGCACCCGGCTGAAGACCGCCCAGTTCAACGCGGGCCCCTCCGAGATCGAGGCGCTCAACGCCGACTCGATCGACATCGGCTTCATCGGCCCGTCGCCCGCCGTCAACGGCTTCACCAAGTCCGGCGGCAAGAGCCTGCGGATCATCGGCGGTTCGGCGTCCGGCGGGGTGAAGCTGGTCGTGAACCCGAAGAAGATCAAGACCCTGGACGACCTCAGGGGCAAGCGGATCGCCACCCCGCAGCTCGGCAACACCCAGGACGTGGCCTTCCTCAACTGGATCTCCGAGAAGGGCTGGAAGGTCGACGCCCAGAGCGGCAGGGGCGACGTCTCCGTGGTCCGCACGGACAACAAGGTGACCCCGGGCGCCTACGCGTCCGGTTCCGTCGACGGCGCCTGGGTCCCCGAGCCCACCGCGTCCAAGCTGGTCGCCGAGGGGGCGAAGGAACTGCTCGACGAGTCGAGCCTGTGGCCGGACAACAAGTTCGTGATCACCAACATCATCGTGTCGCAGAAGTTCCTGAACGCGCACCCGGACGTCGTCGAGGCGGTGCTGCGCGGCTCGGTGAAGACCAACGCGTGGATCGACGCCAACCCCGAGAAGGCGAAGGAGTCCGCCAACTCCGCGCTGGAGAAGCTGACCGGCAAGGCGCTGCCCGCCGATGTCGTCGACCCCGCGTGGAAGTCGATCCGGCTCACCGACGACCCGCTGGCCGCCACGCTCGACGCGCAGGCCCGGCACGCGGTGAAGGCCGGGCTGCTGGAGAAGCCGGACCTCGACGGGATCTACGACCTGAGGCCGCTGAACAAGGTCCTCAGGGCCGAGGGCAGGCCCGAGGTCGCCGACGCCGGTCTCGGCGTCGAGTAGCAGACCGGCGGTCGGGGCGGCCCGAGCCGTCCGGACCCGAACCCAGGATTCCCAGGAGGTGACGACCATGGCGAACACTCTCACCAGGGCCGAGGACCGTACGGCGATCGGGCACGCCGCCCGCATCACGCACGTGTCCAAGTCCTTCGGCGGGCCGCAGGGGCGGCAGCTCGTCCTCGACGACATCACGCTCGATGTCGCACCGGGCGAGTTCGTCACCCTCCTGGGGGCCTCCGGATGCGGGAAGTCGACCCTGCTCAATCTGGTGGCCGGACTCGACCGCCCGACCTCGGGGTCCATCGAGACCCCGGGCGGGCGGCCGGCCCTGATGTTCCAGGAGCACGCCCTGTTCCCGTGGCTGACCGCGGGCAAGAACATCGAGCTCGCGCTGCGGCTGCGCGGCGTGGCCGGGCCGGAGCGCCGCGCGGAGGCGGAGCGGCTGCTCGAACTCGTACGGCTCGGCGGGGCGTACAAGAAGCGGGTGCACGAGCTCTCTGGCGGCATGCGGCAGCGGGTGGCAATGGCCCGCGCCCTCGCCCAGGACAGTCAACTGCTGCTGATGGACGAGCCGTTCGCCGCGCTCGACGCCATCACCCGGGACGTGCTGCACGACGAGCTGACCCGGATCTGGCGCGAGACGAACCTCTCGGTCCTCTTCGTCACCCACAACGTGCGCGAGGCCGTGCGGCTCGCCGAGCGGGTCGTCCTGCTGTCGTCCCGCCCCGGCCGGATCGCCCGCGAGTGGACGGTCGGCATCGCGCAGCCGCGCCGCATCGAGGACAACGCGGTCGCGGAGCTGTCCGTCGAGATCACCGAACAACTGCGTGGGGAGATCCGCCGTCATGGCCGGCACTGAAACGAAGCCCGACGACCTGGCCGGTCTGGAGGCGGGGCTCGACGCGCTGGACACCGTGCAGCCGCGCCGCACCCCGGTGCGCGAGGTGCTGGTGCGCAAGGTGCTGCCGCCGGTGCTCGCGGTGGGACTGGTGGTCGTCGTCTGGCAGCTGCTCGTCCGGGCCCAGGTCACCGACGACTACAAGCTGCCGTCACCGGCCGCGGTGTGGGACAGCGCGGCGCAGATGTGGTTGCAGGGGACGCTCCTGGACGTCGTCTGGACCAGCGTCTCGCGCGGTCTGCTCGGCTTCCTGCTCGCCGTGGCCATCGGTACGCCGCTGGGTCTGCTGGTCGCCCGGGTGCGGTTCGTGCGGGCCGCGATCGGCCCGATCCTGTCCGGGCTCCAGTCCCTGCCGTCGGTGGCCTGGGTCGCACCGGCCGTGATCTGGCTCGGGCTGAACGACCGGATGATGTACGCCGTGATCCTGCTGGGCGCCGTTCCCTCGGTCGCCAACGGGCTGGTCTCCGGCGTCGACCAGGTGCCGCCGCTGTTCCTCCGGGCGGGCCGTACGCTCGGCGCGACCGGGCTGCGCGGGACCCGGCACATCGTGCTGCCGGCCGCACTGCCCGGCTATCTGGCCGGGCTCAAGCAGGGCTGGGCGTTCTCCTGGCGCTCGCTGATGGCCGCCGAGATCATCGCGTCCTCCCCCGATCTCGGCCTGGGGCTCGGGCAGTTGCTGGAGAACGGCCGCAACAACGCGGACATGCCGGGCATCTTCCTCGCCATCATCCTGATCCTGTTCGTCGGCATCGCGGTCGACCTGCTCGCCTTCAGCCCGCTGGAGCGGTGGGTGCTGCGCAGCCGCGGCCTCCTCGTCAAGAACTGAGCCCGGTCATGAACGCCCCGGTACTCCTCGTCGTCGCCCACGGCAGCCGTGACCCGCGGCACGCGGCGACCGTGCACGCGCTCACCGCGCGGGTGCGGTCGCTGCGGCCGGGGCTGCGCGTGGAGACCGGTTTCCTGGACTTCAACGCGCCGTCGGTGCCGCGGGTACTGGAGCGGCTGGCGGCGCAGGGCGCGGCGGAGGTCGTCGCACTCCCCCTGCTCCTCACCCGGGCCTTCCACGCCAAGTCCGACGTCCCGGCGGTGCTGCGCGAGGCCCGGACGAGGCTGCCCCGGCTGCGCGTCCGGCAGGCCGGGGTGCTCGGCCCGTCGCCGTTGCTGAACGCGGCCCTGGAACGGCGGCTGCGCGAGGCCGGGATCCGTCCCGGCGACCGGAGTTCGACCGGGCTGGTCCTGGCCTCGGCGGGCTCCACGGACCCGGAGGCGATCGCAGTGATCGCTGAAATCGCGCGGGAGCTGCGGCACACCGGTTGGTGTTCCGTGCGGCCTGCGTTCGCCTCCGCCACCTCTCCCCACGGGTTCCCCCGCACCGAGGACGCGGTACGGGCCCTGCGGGAGGAGGGGGTACGACGGGTGGCGGTGGCCCCTTGTGTCATCGCGCCCGGCCGGCTCCCCGACCGGATCGCCGCGGGCGCGGCCGGTGCGGACGTGCTGGCCGATGTCCTGGGCCCGGCACCGGAGTTGGCGCGGCTGCTGCTGGCCCGGTACGACGGGGCCCGGGTCCCGGCGGCCCGGACCGCCGTGCTCAGCGCGTGACGCGGCGCGGTCACCCCACGTCCAGGCCGCCCGTCCGGGTCCGCTTGAGCTCGAAGAAGTCCGGGTTCCCGGCGAGCGTGCGGAAGCTGTCGAAGAACCGCCCCGCCTCCTCGCCGCGCGGCGCGGCCCGCAGGACGGGCCCGAACCAGACCGCGCCGTCGACGTGGATGGTGGGCGTACCGACGTAGGCGTCCGCCTCCGGGTCCTTGCCGGCGTCGTGGCTGCGCCGCAGTGCCTCGTCGTACGCCTGCGAGTGCGCGGCGTCCGCCAGGGTTGCGGGCAGGCCCAGTTCCGCGAGGGATTCGGCGACGACCTGGTCGAAGTCCTCGTTCTTCTCCCGGTGTATGCGGGTGCCCATCGCGGTGTAGAGGTCGCGCAGGACACCGTCGCCGTGTTCGGCCGCCGCGGCGACCGCGACCCGCACCGGACCGATCGACCTGTCGACCAGGTCCCGGTACCAGTCGGGGAGTTCGTTGCCGATGTTGTGCAGATGGAGGCTCATGACGCGGAAGCGGAGCTCGATGTCGCGGTGCTGCTCCACCTCCAGCATCCAGCGGGAGGTGATCCAGGCGAACGGGCAGGCCGGGTCGAAGTAGAAGTCGACGGTGGTCCGGCCCGGTCCGGGCGTGTGCGGTGTGCTGTTCATGGGTCGAGCGTAGACACGAAGTGGCATACGGTCCCGGGCCATTCGCCATCGTTTCCCCTGGGCCAATCAATCCAGCGGCGGGGCGTCGGCGGCAGGCGGTGGCATCCGCTGATGCCCACCGTCGAAACCCTGGTCCCGCAGGCCGGGCAGACCGACACCGATGGCCTGCGCGCGTTCGACGCGGACGGACTGGCCGAGTACGTGACCGATCCGGCGCATCCGTGGTGGCGCCGCAGGCCCTGTGTGCCCGCGCCCACGACCCGCAGGACGTGGCGGAGGCCCGTATCGCGCTCCTGGATCTCCTCACCGACCCGGACCGGCTCCGCGGCCACCTCCGCGAGGCGCCGACGACCGAGGCGAAGCTGCGGGCGGCGTACGCACTGCACCGCCTCACCGGCGAGATCCGGGTCACCGGCCTCTGTGTCTCCCACTTCGGCGGTCGCCGCCCCCTGGACATCGGCACCCTGCTCTTCTACTGGCAGGACTGACGCCTCTCGTCCGGGCCGGGCCGCACCCGGTGGGGTTCCGGCAGACCGTGGCTCAGGCCGCGGTCCAGTACGGGTCGCGTCCGCTGCGGGCCACCGCGCGCTCGAACACCGACGCCGATTCGGGCACGGCGACCTCGTCGGCGAAGCCGTCGTACTGCCGGTAGAGCGCGGCGGTGCTGTCGACGACACCGAGGACGTACGCTGCCGCCTCGTCGGAGAGCCGGAATTCCTCCCCGACGACCCGGGCCACGTCCCAGCCGTGCAGGGCCGTCTCCTCGATGAGCATCGCGGCGATGTCGGCGGCCGGCGAGGTCGAACCCCCGAGGTCCACCTCCCCCTCCCAGACGGCCGGGTCCGCCCAGGCCGCGACGGCCCGGTCCAACTGCTCGGCGTACTGCTGCGCCCAGTCGGCGTCGGCGGTGAAGTCCCGCCCGGTGAGCTCGTCCGGAAGATCCTTGCGCAGGGCCCGGTGTTCCAGGCCGTGGGAGGTGTAGAGCACCCAGTGATTGATGAGCCCCCGCAGGTCCCAGTCACCGCAGGGCGTCTTCGGCGCGTCGAGCTGTCCGGCACCGATGGAGCGGGCGATACGGGCCGCCTCGGCGGCGACTTCGGTCATGTGAGCGTGCTCGTTCTTCATGCCGTCAGCCTATGACCGGCCCCCGGAGCAGGAATTGAAGAAAGGCGACAGCGATCCACACGACTTCCGGGCCCCGCCCCGGTTCCCGGTCCCGCGCCCGGGAAGCGCAAAGCGCTCCTGAGACCTCGGGTCAGCAGGTGGTGCCGGGGTCCGTGGCGGTGAACGGGGTGGCCTGGTGGAAGTACAGCACCCAGCCGTCGTCGGTCGGCCGCCAGAGCGAACTGCGGTGGGACAGGCGGCCCTTCGTCTCGGTGTCGTAGGTGAGGTGGACGAGTTCGTCGCCGAACTGGACTCCGCTCATCCGGGACGCGGTGAGCGGTCCGGGGCGGGGGGCGTCCGCGGCGGTGAGTTCGGCGATGATCGTGTCGCGGTCCCAGATCCGGCCCTCGTGGTCGATCTCGCGGTACTCGGGGTGCAGCACCCGGGAGAGGAGTTCGGGGGAGGCGCGTACGGCCGGGTCCAGGAGGCGCAGCTCGCCCTCGACCGCCGCTGCCACACCGGGGGACGGTTCGCTCATGTGCGGGCTCCGTCCTGTGCGGTACCGGTCGTCGCCGTCATCTCCACCAGCTTGACCACGGTGTTCCAGTTGCGCGAGGTGGCGACGAGGCCCTTGGTGAGGGAGGGGCGTGCCAGTGCGGCGCCGAGCTTCGAGGTGCCCAGTCCGCCGGGGGTGTAGAGGTAGAGCGCGCGGTTCCCGAGGCGGAACTCCTCGGGGAGGAAGGCCGCCGGGTCGATCGGGGCGAAGCGGTCGGCGTCGAGCTGCTGGTCGTAGTACGTGATGTGCAGCTGCCTGCCTTCGAGTTCGGCGGCGGGGAACGGGCAGGCCGCCGCGGTCTCCGCCAGGTAGGCGCCGTCCCTGACCAGGCAGGGGACCGGGAAGCCGAACCGTTTCCCGATGGCCTGCTCCAGCTCTGCGGCGAGGGCGTTCTCGTCGTCGGCCGCGCTGCTGAAGACGGCGTTGCCGCTCTGCAGATGGGTACGGACGTCTCCGTGGCCCAGTTCGGTGAGCAGTGTGCGGAGTTCGGCCATCGGGACCCGTTTGTGGCCGCTCACGTTGATTCCGCGCAACAGCGCCGCGTACATCGTCATGGCCACACCCTAAGGGCTGTCCCGTAATCCCTGGTGGATCAGCGTGCGGCGTCAGACGCGGTGCATCGCAAGGCGGAGGGACGCCCGAATACTGGACGTATTCG
>NZ_JBSFFY010000051.1:0-48318 GCF_053596315.1 Streptomyces sp. NPDC001732 | reverse complement strand
GTGATCCAGCCGACCTTCGACGCCTACCACGTCGCCGGCACCGCCAACAGCCTCACCGACCCCGTCGCCAACATCACCGCGGCCGCCAACTACGCCGCCGACCGCTACGGCTCCATCGACAACGTCAACTCCGCCTACTGATCACGCTCCACCCCTCCCCCGGCACAAATCGATCGCGGGCGGACCGGCACTCTGCTTGGCTCGCCCGATGAACGATCACCGAAGTGACCTCCGCATCCGCCACGCCGACCTCCCGGACATCGACGCCGTACTGGGCTTCTGGAGCGAGGCGGCGGAGGGGACGAGCATCAGCGACGACCACGACGGGGTGGCCCGACTGCTGTCGAGGGACCCCGAGGCCCTGCTCCTGGCGGAGCGGGAAGGTCGGCTCGTCGGAACGGTCATAGCGGGTTTCGACGGCTGGCGGTGCTCCGCCTACCGCCTGGCCGTGCACCCGGACTCGCGCCGACAGGGCATCGCCGCGGCCCTGATGGCAGCGGCGGAGCAGAGGTTCACCGCTCTGGGTGGGCGTCGCGTTGACGCCATGGTCCTGGAGGCCAACGAGCAGGCACATCGCACATGGGCCGCGGGCGGCTATCACCGCGAGGATCACTGGCGACGCTGGGTGAAACCGCTCACGAAGTGAGACGATCACCGCAAGAGTGGGCGACTTTGCCGATCCTTTACGATGGATGTTCTTCTGCCCGCCCCTTCCGAAAGGTGTGAGCGTCCTTCCATGGGCGAACCTCCCAGTAGCCGTTCCTCCCGGCACCGAGCGATCCTCCTGCCCCTGCCCGATCATGGGACGGAGGTGAACCGATGACCGAAGTGCTTCTCCTGCTCGTGGCGGTGCTGCTCTCGCTCGCCTGTGGCGCCTTCGTCGCGGCGGAGTTCTCGCTGACGACGGTCGAGCGCGGACAGCTGGAGCGGGCCGTCGAGCGGGGCGAACGGGGTGCGGCGAGCGCCCTGAAGGCCGTTCGCAGCCTCACCTTCCAGCTCTCCGGCGCGCAGCTCGGCATCACCGTCACCAACCTGGTGGTCGGCATGCTCTCCGAACCGTCCATCGCGAAACTGATCCGCGGTCCGGTGGAGGCCGTCGGACTGTCCCCGGGCCTGGCGTCCTCCGTGGCCCTCGTCCTGGGAACCGCGCTGTCCACCGTCTTCCTGATGATCGTCGGCGAACTGGTCCCGAAGAACTGGGCGATCTCCTCCCCCCTCGCCGTGGCGAAGGCCGTGGCCACCCCTCAGCGGATCTTCACCGCGATCTTCCGGCCGTTCATCAGCCACCTCAACAACACCGCGAACCGGACCGTACGTCGCTTCGGCCTGGAACCGGCCGAGGAGCTCGCATCGGCGCGCAGCCCCCAGGAGCTGGCCGCGCTGGCACGGCACAGCGCGAAGGAGGGCGCGTTGGAGGCGGACACCGCGGAGCTGTTCGTCCGCACCCTCAACCTGGCGGAGCTCACGGCGGAGAACGTGATGACCCCCCGGGTCCAGGTCACCGCCCTCGAAGCGCAGGCGACGGCCGAGGACGTGGCGAACGCCACCCGTGCGACCGGCCTGTCCCGCTTCCCCGTCTACCGCGGCAGCCTCGACACCGTCGTGGGCGTCGCACACATCAAGGACGTGCTGGCGATCCCCGCCGGGCAGCGGCCCCGTACACGCGTCTCGGAGATGCTGCGCGAGCCCCTGCTCGTGCCGGAGACCCTCACCGTGGACCGGCTCCTGGACCGGTTGTCCGGCAGGCTCACGATGGCCGTCGTCATCGACGAGTACGGCGGTACGGCCGGAGTCGTGACGCTGGAGGACATCGTCGAGGAAGTGGTCGGTGAGGTGCGTGACGAACACGACCCGCACGAGACGCCGGACCTCGCACCGGCCGGCGAGGACGCCGACGGGCGGATCCTGTGGTCGGCCGACGGCGCCGCGCGCGTCGACCAGCTGAGGACGATCGGACTGCGGGTGCCCGACGGGCCGTACGAGACCCTCGCCGGACTGGTCGCCACCGAGGTGGGCCGCATTCCCGCCGTGGGTGACGCGATCGAGCTGGCGGGCTGGCGGATCGACGTGGTCGACGCGTCCGGACGCCGTGCCGCGCGGGCCCTGCTCCACGCGCCACCGGCCGGGAGCGACGAGCGGACGGAGGACGGGCGATGACCGCCGTTCAGCTCCTCATCGGATTGGCGACCCTGGTCGTCAACGCCTTCTTCGTCGGCGCGGAGTTCGCTCTGATCTCCGTGCGACGCAGCCAGATCGAGCCCGATGCCGAGGCCGGGAACCGGCGGGCGCGGAGCGTCGTCTGGGGCCTCGAACACGTATCGGCGCTGCTCGCTGCGGCGCAGCTGGGCATCACCCTGTGCACGCTGGTGCTCGGCATCGTCGCCGAACCGGCCATCGCGCACCTGCTGGAGCCCGTCTTCGACACGGTGGGGGTGCCGCACGGGCTGGTCCATCCGATCTCGTTCGTGATCGCGCTGTCCCTGGCGACGTATCTGCACATGCTGCTCGGCGAGATGGTCCCGAAGAACATCGCACTGGCCGAGCCCGTGCGGGTCGCGCTGCTGCTGGGACCGCCGCTGGTGGCGCTCGCCAGGGCGCTGCGCCCGGTGATCTTCGCGATCAACGCCTTCGCCAACGCCTTGCTCAAGATCCTGCGCGTCGAGGCGAAGGGCGAGGTGGCGGCGACCTTCTCCGACGACGAACTGGCCCGGCTGGTGAAGGACGCCGGCGACGCCGGGCTGGTCGACAACCGCTCGGCCGAGCGGCTGCACCACGCTCTCGAACTGGGCCGCCGCCCGGTGCGGGACGTGGTGATGCCAGTGGACCGCGTCGTGTACGCCAGGGCCGGGACCACGCCGGAGCAGCTGGAACAGCTCTCGTACGAAACCGGCTTCTCACGCTTCCCCGTGCTGGACGGCGAGGAACGGATCCTGGGCTACCTCCATGTGAAGGATGCCCTCGATGTCGTGCCGCGCGACGTCCCGTTCCCGGTGACGGCGATGCGGCCGATCGCCCGGGTCCGGGCCGACACCCCGCTCGACGACGTACTGACCGCGCTGCGGCGCAGTCGTACGCATCTGGCGGCGGTTCTCGACGAGGAGGACCGGCTGGCCGGAATGGTCACCATGGAGGACGTGCTCCGCGAACTGGTGGGTCGTCCCAAGGCCCGCTGATCCGCCGGTCCGACGCTCCGCGGCCCCGACGGGCCGGTGCCGCCTCCGCCCGGGGCGCCACCGGCCCGAGCCCGTCCCGCCCCGGCACGGCGGGGCCGAGAGCTCGGGAAGGGACCGGCTCCACGAACCCGGGGAGGGGCCGGATCCACCGCGATACGATCACATCGCCATGGAAATGAATGCCTCCTGCAACAGTCTCGTCGCGGTCGGCGACTCGTTCACCGAGGGCATGTCGGACCTGCTGCCCGACGGTTCCTACCGCGGCTGGGCCGATGTCCTCGCCGGACGGCTCGCCACCCGCGCTTCGGGGTTCCGCTACGCGAATCTCGCCGTGCGGGGCAAGCTGATCGGCCAGATAGTCGACGAGCAGGTCGACGCGGCAGCGGCCATGCGCGCGGATGTGGTCACCCTCGTCGGCGGGCTCAACGACACCCTGCGGCCCAAGTGCGACATGGGCATGGTGCGGGGGCGGCTCGAAGAGGCGGTGGAGCGTCTCGCTCCCTCCTGCAAGAAGCTCGTGCTCATGCGGAGCCCCGGCCGGAACGGCCCGGTGATGGAGCGTTTCCGTCCACGGATGGAGGAGCTGTTCTCCCTGGTCGACACGTTGGCGGACCGGCACGGGGCGGTGGTCGTCGATCTGTACGGGGCGCCGGCCCTGGGCGATCCCCGGTTGTGGGACGTGGACCGGCTGCATCTGACGGCCGACGGGCACCGCCGGGTCGCCGAGGCCGTCTGGCAGGCACTGGGACTGCCGCCGGAGAACGACTGGCGTACCCCGCTGCCGGCCGCGGTGCCGCCGAAGTGGGCGAAGCGGCGCGTCGACGACCTCCGTTTCGCCCGTGAGCACCTGATGCCGTGGATCGGCCGCCGGCTGACCGGCCGCTCGTCCGGAGACGGCCGGACCGGCGCCCAGTACAGCTCCGAACTGGGCAGAGCGTTCTGGGTCACCCCCGAGGACGCCCGTGACCCCGGGCCGGTGGCGGGGTGGCGCCCAGTGGACGCGGATTCGCTCTCGTAGCAACCCACAAACCGGACCGCGGCGCCGGCCTGCACAAATCGCCAGTAGAATCTGGCCACGTGACTGCTGTGTCTGCGAAGCCTCGCATCCCCAATGTCCTGGCCGGCCGCTACGCCTCCACGGAGCTGGCCGTCCTCTGGTCCCCCGAGCAGAAGGTGAAGCTGGAGCGCCGGCTGTGGCTGGCGGTGCTGCGCGCTCAGAAGGACCTCGGGATCGAGGTACCGGACGCCGCCCTCACCGATTACGAGCGTGTCGTCGACCAGGTCGACCTGGCCTCGATCGCAGAGCGCGAGAAGGTCACCCGTCACGACGTCAAGGCCCGGATCGAGGAGTTCAACGCCCTCGCCGGCCACGAGCAGGTCCACAAGGGCATGACCTCCCGGGACCTCACCGAGAACGTCGAGCAGCTGCAGATCCGGCTCTCCCTGGAGCTGATGCGCGACCGTACCGTGGCGGTTCTGGCCAGGCTCGGCAAGCTGGCGGGCGAGTACCGCGAGCTGGTCATGGCCGGGCGCTCCCACAACGTCGCCGCGCAGGCGACCACGCTCGGCAAGCGCTTCGCGACGGCCGCGGACGAACTCCTGGTGGCCTACGGACGACTCGAGGACCTGCTGGGCCGCTACCCGCTGCGCGGCGTCAAGGGCCCCGTGGGCACCGCGCAGGACATGCTCGACCTGCTGGGCGGCGACGCCGGGAAGCTCGCCGAGCTCGAACAGCGCATCGCCGCGCACCTCGGCTTCACCCAGGCCTTCACCTCGGTCGGCCAGGTCTACCCCCGCTCCCTCGACTACGACGTGGTGACCACCCTGGTCCAGCTGGCCGCGGCGCCCTCGTCGGTCGCGAAGACGATCCGTCTCATGGCCGGGCACGAGCTGGTGACCGAGGGCTTCAAGCCGGGCCAGGTCGGCTCGTCCGCGATGCCGCACAAGATGAACACCCGCTCCTGCGAGCGCGTCAACGGCCTGATGGTGATCCTGCGCGGCTACGCGTCGATGACCGGCGAGCTGGCGGGCGACCAGTGGAACGAGGGCGACGTCTCGTGTTCCGTGGTCCGTCGGGTGGCGCTCCCGGACGCCTTCTTCGCATTCGACGGCCTGCTGGAGACCTTCCTGACGGTGCTCGACGAATTCGGGGCGTTCCCGGCCGTCGTGGCCCGTGAGCTGGACCGCTACCTGCCGTTCCTCGCCACGACCAAGGTCCTGATGGGCGCGGTGCGTGCGGGGGTCGGCCGTGAGGTCGCCCACGAGGCGATCAAGGAGCACGCGGTCGCCTCGGCACTGGCCATGCGCGAGCAGGGCGCCGAGCGCAACGAGCTGCTCGACAAGCTGGCCGCCGACGAGCGCATTCCGCTGGACCGCACGGAGCTGGACGCGCTGATGGCCGACAAGCTCTCCTTCACCGGGGCCGCGGGCGACCAGGTCGCCTCGTTGGTCTCCCGCATCGAAGAGATCGTCAAGCAGCACCCCGAGGCTGCCGCCTACACGCCGGGCTCCATCCTGTGACGACCGCATCCGCAGCCGGATGAGACCCGGATGACACCCGAAGAGCTCCGGGCCGCCCGTGACCACACCGTTCCCGATGTGGTCGCGGGCGGTCTGCGTGTGCTGTTCTGCGGGATCAACCCGAGCCTGACGACCGGCGCCACGGGACACCATTTCGCCCACCCCGGCAACCGTTTCTGGCCCGTCCTCCACCAATCCGGCTTCACCCCACGTCAGTTGAAGCCGGCCGAGCAGACCGAACTGCTGCGCTACGGGCTCGGCATCACCAACGTGGTCGCTCGGGCCACCGCTCGGGCGGACGAGCTGTCCGCCGAGGAGTTCCGCGAGGGCGGCCGGATTCTGGCGGCCAAGGCCGAGCGGTTGGGACCGCGGTGGCTGGCGGTCGTAGGGGTCACGGCGTACCGCACCGCCTTCAACCGGCGCACCGCCCGGATCGGCCCGCAGGACCACGTCATCGGCGGCGCCCGGGTCTGGGCCCTGCCCAACCCCAGCGGCCTGAACGCCCACTGGACCACCCTGACGATGGCGGAGGAGTACGCACGTCTCCGCGCCGCCGTCGACCGTGACGGACCCCATCCCCGTCCCTTTCCCGTCGAAGATCCCTGACCCTGCCGTCTTCGCCCGGGGCCCCCACGGCTCCGGGCCCGCGCCTCCGGCATCTCCTCATCGGCGGCCGCCCCTTCCTGCACGCTCCACGGGCCGACTCTTCACGGCCCGCCCCACCGGCCGGTGAGCGACATCGGCAGCGCACCGTGCCCCGCGAGGTAGCGCACCGTGCCCCACGAGGTACTGTGCTCTGCGCTCCGGCGGAGGCGATGTGCGGTGGTCATGCCGCCAGTGCGCCTCCCGGCGCCGACAAGCCGCCCCATGCCGGGCGTTGCGCGATGGCCTTCGGCCGCACGAGGTTCCGTGTGGGAGGGCCGGCAGCGGGTCACGCGTCCCGGCGTCTGATCGCCCACCAGCCGGCCAGCACCGCAGCCGCCGCCCAGGCCGCTGCCACCGCGAGCCCGCCCCACGGGCCGAGACTGCCTTCGGGGTTCTGGTGGAGCACCAGCTGTCCCGCACGGTCCGGCAGATACTGCGCGACGCTGCCCGCGACGTCTCCGACCACGAAGGAGACGATGAGGATGAACGGTATGAGCAGGCTGAGTACGGCGACGGCGCTGCGCAGTACCACTGCCAGTCCAGCGGCGAGCAGAGCCATCAGGGCCAGGTACGTCCCGCCTCCGAGGACCGCTCGCAGGGCTCCCGGCTCGCCGAGGCCGATCGCGTACTTCCCCATGAACATCTGGCCCACCAGGAAGGAACTGAAGCTGGTGGTCAGACCGACGACGAGGGCCACTGCTCCGATGAGCGCAAACTTGACGGCGTAGAAGAGGTTGCGACGCGGCACGGCGGCGAGCGATATCCGCAGAGCCCCGTTGAGGTACTCGGACGAGATCGCGGTCGCGCCGAAACTGATGGCCGCGATCTGACCGAAGTTCAGCGCGTAGAAGGCGTTGAAGACCGGATCGGCGCCCGGGTTGTCCGCTTCGGCCTGACCGACAGTGGCAAAGGCCAGCACGGTGACGGCGAGCGTCACGAGAAGGACTGCGGCCAGGGATCCCGCGACGGACCGCACCGATCTG
Source organism: Streptomyces sp. NPDC001732 (assembly GCF_053596315.1). Taxonomy (NCBI): domain Bacteria; kingdom Bacillati; phylum Actinomycetota; class Actinomycetes; order Kitasatosporales; family Streptomycetaceae; genus Streptomyces; species Streptomyces sp. NPDC001732. The sequence continues at coordinate 40,997 of NZ_JBSFFY010000051.1, read as the reverse complement.
ATCTTGATCCACTCGGAGTGCAGCACTGCGATGGTCGACATGGTCAGCGCTCCCGACGGTCAGCGGTTGAGGTGGACACCGATGCAAATTCCGTGGCATCGGCGGTGAGATCGAGGTAGGCCTGTTCCAACGTGACCTGTTCGTCGACGAGTTCGAGAACCGCGATGCCTTCGGCTGCGGCCAACGCGCCTATCTCCCCGGCCTTCGCGCCCTCCACAGTCCAGCGGCCGTCGCCGTCCTGCGTCGGCTCATGTCCCTTGCGGAGCAATATGTCGCGCAGCCGGGTGGGCTCGGTCGTGCGCACCCGCACCCGGGGCCGGCTGCGGGACTCCAGGAATTCCTGCATCGGCAGGTCGGCGAGGAGTCGGCCCCGGCCGAGCACCACCAAGTGGTCGGCGAACGAGGAGGTCTCGTTCATCAGATGGCTGGAGACCAGGACCGTCCGGCCCTCCCGGGCGAGTCGCTTCATCAGCTCCCGGATCCAGATGATGCCTTCCGGGTCCAGACCGTTCGACGGCTCGTCCAGCATCACGGTCTCCGGATCGCCCAACAGGGTAGCCGCTATGCCCAGCCGCTGGCGCATGCCGAGCGAGAAGGTCTTGATCCGCGCTCCGCCGACCTCGCCGAGCCCCGCCTCCTCCAGAACCTCCTCGACCCTGCGCGCGCCCAGGCCGTTGCTGACCGCGAGGGCCAGCAGGTGGTTCCGGGCGGTGCGCGAGCCATGGGCGGCCTGGGCGTCGAGCAGGGCGCCCACACGGCGCAGCGGGTTGTCGAGCGTGGTGTAGAGCTGCCCGCCGATCGTGGCCCTGCCGGCAGTGGGCCGGTCGAGACCGAGGACGAGTCGCATGGTGGTGGACTTGCCGGCGCCGTTGGGGCCGAGGAAACCGGTGACGCGTCCGGGTCTCACACTGAACGTGAGACCGTCCACGGCACGGTTCGCACCGTATTCCTTGGTGAGTTGCTGGACGTCGATGTTGGTCATGTCCTCAGCCTCGCGGCCACGCCTCGGCCCTCACCTCCCCCGCCGGTGGGGATGATCTCCCTCGCTCGGGGGAGCCGCCCGGTGGCGCGGGCTGACACGATGGCGGCATGTTCCGTCTTCTCCACCCGCTCGCCTCGTCCGTCACCTACACCCGATGGCTGCATCTCGTCCTCCCCGGTGCGGTCTACAGCGTGTGGGTGTTCATCTCACCGGACACGCCGTGGGTGCCCATGGTCTTCGCCGTTCCGGTCGGGATGCTGCCCGGGATGCGGCTCGCCGAGGGGGTTCAGGCACAGCTTCTGCTCACCCCCGGCGAGCGGGGCAGAGCCGATGCCTCGATCTCCGCGAGTCCTGCGACCACGTGGGCGGATCGCTGGAGAACCGTGGTGTGGCTGGAGGCACGGCTGGTGTTCGCCGCTGTCGTGTGGATGGCCACCGTGTGGCTGCCCGCGACCGCGGTCGACCTCGCCGTGGCCGCTTCCGGCTCCCGCCCGAGCGGCGATTGGCTGGTCCGAGGAGCGGAGCCGCACTGGTGGTACGCCCTGCTCATCCCTGTTCCCCTGCTGGCTCTGCTCGCCTTCGTCGTGGTGAGCGGCCGGTTGGTCACCACGACCGCCCGATGGCTTCTCGGTCTCTCGCCGGTGCAGCGGCTGACCGCGTTGGAGGAGCGCACGGAGCAGCTGCTGGAACGCAACCGCATCGCCCGTGAGCTGCACGACTCGATCGGGCACGCGTTGACGGTCGCGGTCGTGCAGGCGGGCGCGGCCCGAGCTGCGCAGAACCCGGAGTTCACCGAACGGGCGCTGACCGCGATCGAGGAGACCGGTCGCGACGCGCTCGACGACCTGGAGCGGGTCCTGCGGGTGCTGCGTGAATCGGGAGGACCGGTGGGTCAACGGCCGACGCTGGTGGAAGCGGATCGGCTGCTGGACTCCGCACGCGGTTCGGGCGCGAAAGTCGACGCGGAGGTGTCCGGCCCTCTGGAGCAGCTTCCGGGGGCGGTCTCCCGCGAGGGATACCGCATCCTCCAGGAGTCCCTCACCAACGTGCTGCGCCACTCGGGGGCGGTTTCCGTTCGGGTGCGGATCAGCATCACGAACGGGCGGCTGGAGTTGGAGGTCACCAATCCACTCACGGATTCGACGCGCAAGCCGGGCAGGGGGAGCGGGCTGCGGGGGATCCGGGAACGGGCCGCGTTGCTGGGCGGGAAGGCCAAGACGGGGCCGCACGGGGACGAGTGGCGGGTGCACGCGAGTCTTCCGTTGAACGGGCTGGGGTGATCCGATGCCGATCCGTGTTCTTCTGGTCGACGACGAACCCCTTGTCCGGGCGGGGCTGCGTGCGGTCCTCGACGCCCAGCCCGACATCGAAGTGGTGGGCGAGGTGGGCGACGGTGCCGCCGTGATTCCGTTGCTGCGTCAGCTGCGCCCCGACGTGGTCGCCATGGACGTCAGGATGCCGCTGATGGACGGCATCGAAGCCACGCGGGTGGTGCTGCGCACGGTGCCGGACCCGCCGAAGATCCTGGTGGTCACCACCTTCGAGAACGACGAGTACGTCTACGAGGCGTTGCGTGCCGGTGCGGACGGTTTCCTCCTCAAACGTTCCCGTCCCGCCGAGATCGTGCACGCGGTGCGTCTGGTGGCCGAGGGCGAGTCGTTGCTGTTCCCGGCGGCGGTCCGGCAGCTCGCCGCCGAGTACGGCACCAGCAAGGCACGGGCGGTCATGGACCGGGCGGCTCTCACCGATCGGGAGTCCGCTGTCCTGCGCCTGATGGCCCGCGGCCTGTCGAACGCGGAGATCGCCGCCAAACTCGTGGTCGGGGTCGAGACGGTGAAGACCCATGTGAGCGCCGTACTCACCAAGTTGGGGGCGCGGGACCGTACCCAGGCGGTGATCGCGGCCTACGAATCCGGGTTCGTGGCTCCGGGGTGACGGCCCCGCTCCGGGTATCCGTCGCGGCCCGCGGTCGCCCCGCACCCGGCCAGCGAGTACCATCCGCCTGACATGCGCTCGAGCAGGGAGGACACACCGTGGGCCGGCTGACCGGTGGGGATCCGTCACTGTTGCGGCGCATCAATTCCGCAGTGGTGCTGCACGCTCTCCGGGGCGCCGACTCCCCCACGCTCACGGACCTGACCCGTATCACGGGCCTGTCCCGGCCGACGGTCGAGGGCGTGATGGAGGGGCTCTTCGAGGCCGGGCTGGTCGTCGAGTCGGTGCCCGACGGGGCCGGGGCCCGACGGCAGGGCCGACCGGCCCGCCGGTTCCGGTTCCACGCCGAGGCCGGGCACCTGCTCGGCGTCGAGATCGGCCCACACCGGGTGTCCGCCCTGCTGTCCGGGCTGGACGGCCGGATCATCGGCTCCGGCTCGCGCGAGGTGTCGGAGACCGCGAGCGCCGACGAGCGGCTCGACAAGGTCAGGGCCGTCGTGGCCGACCTCCTGCGGCGGACGGGGGTGGCCCGGAGCAGTCTGCGGGCGGTGGGGGTCGGCAGTCCCGGCATCGTGGAGGCCGACGGGACGGTACGGCTCGGCACCGCGCTGCCGGGCTGGACGGGGCTGGCGCTGGGCGAGCGGCTGAGACGGTCCTTCCGCTGTCCGGTCCTCGTGGAGAACGACGCCAATGCGGCGGCGGTGGCGGAGCACTGGAAGGGTTCCGCCACCGAGTCCGACGACATCGTCTTCGTCCTGGCGGGGCTGAGCCCCGGTGCCGGGTCCTTGATCGGCGGGCGGCTGCACCGCGGTTTCGGCGGTGCGGCCGGCGAGATCGGCGCACTGCATCTGCTGGGTCGCGAAGTCACCCCGGAACGGCTGCTGTCCACGACGGACACACCGCTGGATCCGTTGGACGAACCCGCCGTGGCCGATGTGTTCGCGAAGGCCCGCCAGGGCGATCTCCGGGCCCAGGCGGCGGTCGAGCGGTTCATCCAGCGCCTGGTGCACGATGTCGCGGCACTGGTGCTGGCGCTGGACCCGGAGCTGGTGGTGGTGGGCGGCTGGGCCACCGGACTGGACGACGTGCTGGAACCGCTCCGCCACGAGCTGGCCCGCTACTGCCTCCGGCCGCCCCGGGTCACGCTGTCGTTGCTCGGGGAGGCGGCGGTGGCCACCGGTGCGCTGCGGCTGGCTCTCGACCATGTGGAGGAGCAGCTCTTCGCGGTGGAGGGAACGGTGACGGCCCGCCGCTGAGTGCGACGGGCCGTGCGTATCGGCGTACCGGTGAGGGGCGCCGGCAAAGCCTGCTGTCTCCGGGAGTCCGGCATGCGCTTCAGGACTCCCGGGGCTCCCGGGACGGCAGCCCGTCCCCGGGGGCGGGGCCGCGGGACGTCCAGTGCCCCTGGGCAATGTCCGGTACCCCTGGGCAGAGGTACCGGTCGTCCGACGCTCCCGGGCCCGAGCGGGGGCTCAGGAGGCCTGGCGCTGCTGGGCGTGGTGGCTGATCTCCAGGTCGCCCGAGTCGCCGAAGGTGAGCCGGCAGGTGTCCGCCCGGTACGTGGCGACGGAGAGCGCGGCGGTGCCTCCTGCGGCGAGGTAGCGGGTGGTGACGACGAGCACGGGGGCGCCGGGGAGCCGGTCGAGTTCCTTGGCGTCGTCCACCCGCGCCGATCCGAGCTCCACCGACCGGTCCTGGCCCTCGAGGCGGAGGCGGTGCAGTTCGCGCAGGACGCCGCGGGCCCGGACGGCGCCGGAGGGGGTGTCGATCGCAGAAAGTTCGGGCACGGACGAGGCCGGGACGTAGAGGAGTTCCGCCGCGACCGCCTGTCCGTGGGTCACCCGGATCCGGCGCACGATGTGCACCGGCTCGTCGGCGTCCACGTCGAGCGCAGCCGACACCGATGCCGGTGCCACGGCCGTCGTGCAGTCCACCGGCTGCCACGCCTCGGCCGTACCGCCGCCGGACCAGTCCCGCTGCGCGGTGGAGACGGCGACCCCGACGCGCGGCGGGGCGACGGTGGTCCCGACACCGCGGCGGCGCTGCAGCCTTCCTTCGAGTTCGAGCTGTTCCAGAGCCTGCCGGAGCGTGGCTCGGGCGACTCCGAACCGGGCGGCGAGCTCACGCTCGTTGGGCAGGATCTCGCCCACCGCAAAGTCCGAGTCGAGTGCCTCACTGAGCACGGTCTTGAGGTGCCAGTACTTCGGCTCCTGCACCGATTCCAGCTGCGTGGTCCCCACCCTGTCCTCCGCAATCGCCCAGCGGCTTTTCCGCGACGTTATTTATTAAAGGTTCCTGTCTTAACGGTGAGACCATAGGACGGGACACCCCCTTGGTCAAGACCAATCCTCGGGCGGTCACGCAGCGGAACGGGGCTCTGCCGCAGAGCGTTCACAGGATGTTCGTGACCCCGTGAGCCGGGCACAGCAAGAAGCCCCACGCCGACGGGGGCGTGGGGCTTCGCGCAGGGGGTGAGGGTGCCGGAGGGGCGGCCGGGTCCGTAGGGACCGACCGAACGGGCAGTGACCGGGGAGGGCCGGGCCCGCTACTCCGTCGCGAGAGCGGAGAGGTGGGCGACCTTGTCAGGGTTGCGCACGATGTACACGCACTGGACGAGTCCGTCCCTGACGTCCACCTGAAGAACCGAGTCGGCCTTTCCGCCCAGGAGCACCAGCAGGCCCGGCCCGCCGTTGAACTCCAGGAATCTGACGTCGGAGCCCGGCGCCTGGTCACGGGCGACGGCGACGAGGAACCGGCCCACCTTGTCGGCGCTCTCGATGATCCGCAGCGGGGCCCTGGACTTCCCGCCGCTGTCGCCGACGAGCCGCACGTCGGGCGCTAGCAGGGCCAGCAGCCCCTCGATGTCACCGCCCGCCGCTGCGGCGAGGAACCGTTCCGTGAGGTCGCGGCGGTGTGCCGGATCGACGTCGTAGCGAGGTTTGCGCTCCTCCACGTGGTGCCGCGCACGCCCCGCGAGCTGGCGCACCGCGGCCTCGCTCCGGTCCAGGGCGGCGGCGATCTCCGCGTACGGGAAGCCGAACGCCTCGCGGAGCACGAAGACGGCCCGTTCCAGCGGGGAGAGGGATTCCAGGACGACGAGTACGGCGATCGACACGGAGTCGGCCAGAACGGCCCGTTCCGCCGTGTCGGGCACGGCCGGGCCGAAGTCGGTGACCACGGGTTCCGGCAGCCACGGGCCGACGTACGCCTCGCGGCGCGACTGCACCTGTCGCAGCCGGTCGATGGCGAGGCGGGTGACGATCCTGACGAGGAAGGCGCGCGGTTCGCGCACGTCCGCGCGGGATGCGGACGACCAGCGCAGCCATGCCTCCTGCACCACGTCCTCGGCGTCGGCAATCCTGCCCAGCATGCGGTAGGCGACCCCGGTGAGCACGGGGCGGTGGTCCTCGAAGACGTCGGTCACGGTGTCGGCTGTCACCGCTCCATCCCAGCCCACCCGTCGCACCCTGTCCAGCGCGAATCGCCCAGCCCCTTGAACCGCGGGCTACTGAACGGTAATTGTTGTTGACAAGACGTCTAATTCGCCTTCAGGCATGGCTCTTTCATGCCGGATCACCCGGGGAGCAGCAGCATGGCCACCACGGTCTCGTTCAGTGTCGAATCACCACAGGGGCCCCGGACCGTGTCCGTGGAGTACGAACGGACCGGCACCGGCGAACCGTTGCTCCTGCTCCACGGCATAGGCCACCACCGGCAGGCCTGGGACCCGGTGCTGCCCCTCCTGGCCGTGGAACGGGACGTGACAGCCGTGGATCTCCCCGGCTTCGGCGTCTCCCCCGCACTGCCCGACGGTCTGTCGTACGACTTGCCGACCGTGGTCACGGTGCTCGGCGCGTTCTGCGAGGCGATCGGCGTGGACCGGCCGCACGTGGCGGGCAATTCGCTCGGCGGTCTGCTGGCGCTGGGGCTCGGCCGGGAGAAGCTCGTCCGGTCGGTGACGGCGCTGTCGCCCGCCGGTTTCTGGACCCCGGGCGAGCGGCGCTACGCGTTCGGAACGCTGCGGGCCATGCGGCGGGCCGCCCTGGCGATGCCGATGCCGCTGATCGAGCGGCTGTCGCGCAGCGCGGCCGGACGCACGACGCTGACCAGCACCATCTACGCCCGGCCCGGCCGCCGTTCACCCGGTGCCGTGGTCGCCGAGACCGTCGCCCTGCGTGAGGCGACCGGATTTCACCGGACGCTCGACGCCGGCCGGGACGTGCTGTTCACCGACGACGTGCCGGGGCTGCCCGTGACCGTCGCCTGGGGCAGCCGGGACCGGATCCTGCTGCGCCGGCAGGGAGTCCGGGCCAAGCGCATCGTTCCCGACGCCCGGCTGGTCCGGCTTCCGGGATGCGGTCATGTACCGATGAACGACGATCCGGCGCTGGTGTCCCGGGTGATCCTCGACACCGGCCGCTGAGCCCGCGCCGCCGGTCCCCACCGCCGCTTTTCGGGACAGGACACCCGATCCGAGGGCGACCCCGAGCCCCACCAGAAGGCTGCCGCCGGCCTGTGCGACCCCGTACGAACCGGCGCCGACCCACGGTGCGGTGAGCGCGGCGGAGACCGGGATCAGGCCGGAGAAGAGGGTGGCGCGCTCGGCACCGATGCGCTGCATGCCCATGTACCAGCAGACGAAGCCGACAACGGTGACCACCGCCGCCTGCCACACCAGCGCGGCGGCCTCCGCCGTCGTGGGCCTCCGCAGCGCACCGCCGCCGTCCAGGACGACGCCCAGCAGTGCCGACTCGATGGCGGCGACGGCGCAGACCGCGGCGGACAGCAGCCTCGGCCCGAGCGGTCGCAGCACGGGTACGGCGAGGACGGCGAATCCGACCTCGCCCGCCAGGGCCCCGGCCGAGCAGAGGACGCCCGCCAGGTCCGTACGGCCCCAGCCCTGCACCGTGAAGGCCCCGGCGGCGACGAGCCCGGACGCGTACAGCACCGGGCGCGCAGGCCGACGGCCGTCCAGCAGGGGTACGAGAACGGCGACCAGGATCGGGGCACAGCCGACGAACACCCCCGGAACAGCGGGTTCCGCGGATTGTTCCGCGGCGAGGACGGCCAGGTTGAAGCCCACCATGCCGACGGCTGCCAGCAGTGCGAGCCGCCCCCACTGCCGCGGGGTGAGGGCGCGCAGCGCGGTGGCCGTCCGGGCCCTGCCGTCGCGGGCCAGGACGGGTACGAGCAGCAGTGCCGCGAGCCCGTAGCGCAGCGCCTGGCCGCCCGCGTACGGGTAGTCCCCCAGGACGCTGTTGGCGGTGAAGGAAGCGCCCACGAGGACGCAGGCGAGGGCCGCGAGAAGCGCCCCGCGCAGAGAAGTGGCGTTCATGCGACCGACGCTAGGCAGCCGGGCGGACCGGTTTAAGGTCCACTTCCATGACGTCTTCGAGGACCAATCCGCCGCCGGGCCGCGCGGCCGGTACGGATTTCGGCTCCGCCGCCTGGGAGTTGCTGCTGCCGGCCGTCGAGGAGCCGGCCCGTCGGCGCGGTCGCGCGCTGCAGTCGGCGCTGCGCGAGGCCGTGCGCTCGGGCCGTCTCGTTCCGGGGACGCGGCTGCCGTCCAGCCGTGCGCTCGCGGCCGATCTGCGGGTGTCGCGCGGTCTGGTCACCGAGGCGTACGAGCAGCTCACCGCCGAGGGGTATCTGCGCAGCGGGCGCGGGGCGGGCACCTGGGTGGGCGAAGCGGTCCGGGCCGCCGCGCCGGCGGCCCGTGATCTCGCTCCGCGCGCGCCCGGCGTACGCGTGGACTTCCGGCCGGGCACGCCGGATCTGTCGCTGTTCCCGCGGGCCGCCTGGGCCACCGCACACCGTTCGGTGCTCGGCCGGCTGCCGCACGGCGTGCTCGGCTACCCCGACCCCCGCGGGCTGCCCGTGCTGCGGGAGGCCCTGGCCGCCATGCTGACGCGGCGCCGCGGGGTGGTCGCCGACCCGGAGCGCCTGGTGGTGTGCTCCGGCGTGGCACAGGCGACGACGCTGCTGGGGTTCGTCCTGCACGGGCGCGGGATACGGACCCTCGGCGTCGAGGATCCCGGGAGCCACGAACACTCCGCGCTGTTCGCCTCCGCGGGGCTCGCCGCCGTCGGTCTGCCGCTCGACGACGAGGGGCTGGCGGTCGCGCCCCTCGTACGCTCGGGCGTGCGCGCGGTCGTGACCACTCCCGCGCACCAGTTCCCCACCGGAATCGCCTACTCCGCCGCCCGTCGCAGCCGACTGCTGGACTGGGCTCGCGCCATGGACGGGCTGATCGTGGAGGACGACTACGACGGCGACTTCCGCTACGACCGCGCACCCGTCGGCGCGCTGCAGGGGCTCGACCCGCAGCATGTCGCGTACACCGGTTCGGTGAGCAAGTCGCTGGCTCCCGGGCTGCGGCTGGGCTGGCTCCTGGCGCCGGCGGACATGACGGACGAGATCGTCGCCCGCAAACGGACCATGGATCTGGGCAACCCGTCCGTCGATCAGGCGGTCCTCGCCGATTTCATCACCCGGGGCGGTTACGACCGGCAGCTGCGACGCTGCCAGCGCGCCTACCGCGAACGCCGCGACACGCTCATGTCGATGCTGGAGGAGTGTTTTCCCGGCACCGGAGTGAGCGGGATCGCCGCGGGACTCCACGTCATCGCCGAACTGCCCGGACGGTACGGGCCCGAGCCGGTGTTCTTGGCGCGCGCGGCCGCTGCCGGGGTGGCCCTGCGGCCGCTCGCCGCCGCCGGAACCGCCGGGTCCGGGAACCGTGCGGTGAACCTGGTCCTCGGCTACGCGCATCTGGCCCCTGCCGAGATCGAGCGAGGTGTGCGGCTGCTGGCGGCGGCCCTGCGGGACACGGGCGGGCCGGACGCCCCGGAGGGCCGGGGCCGGGTGTTCACCTGAGGTTGGTGTGCGCGCCGCCGACGGGTACGAGGGTGGCACCGGCCGACCGGCCGCCCTCGGGGCCGCCTGTCCGGATCGCGCCGGTCGCATGTCCGGTGCCCGGCACGGACGGGGGTTCCGAGCCCCACCGACCAGTGCCCCGGAGGCGCCTCGATGTCGTACCGTCCGCATGTTCCGTCCCCCGACCGCCGCAGTGTGCTGCGCGGTTCGCTCGCCGCGTCCGCCGCGCTCACGCTCCCCGTGGTGGGTGCCTCGGCCCCCGCGTTCGCGCTCTCCGGCCGGCCGAGCGCGGCGTGGGGTGTGCAGGTGGGCGATGTCACCTCGTCCTCCGCGCTGGTCTGGGTCCGGTCGGACCGCCCGGCCCGGATGGTCGTGGAGACCTCCGCGACGGAGTCCTTCCGCCGGGCGCGTACCTGGCACGGGCCGCTCCTCGGCCCCGGTGGCGACTTCACGGGGACGACACCGCTGTACGGGCTGCCGCCGGGCGAGCAGGTGCACTACCGGGTGACGCTCTGCGATCCCCAGGACCCCCGCCGGACCGGGAAGCCGGTGCACGGAACCTTCCGGACGGCGCCCGCCCGACGTCGGGACGGGGTGCGCTTCCTGTGGTCGGGGGACATCGCGGGACAGGGGTGGGGCATCAATCCGGACATCGGCGGCTACGTGGTGTACGACGAGATGCGCCGCCTCGACCCGGACTTCTTCCTCTGCAGCGGCGACAACATCTACGCGGACGGCGTCATCGAGCCGAGCGTGCCCCTGCCCGACGGGCGGATCTGGCGCAACGTCACCACCGAGGAGAAGGCGAAGGTCGCCGAGACCCTCGCCGAGTACCGCGGGAACTTCCGTTACAACCTGCTCGACCACAACCTCCGCGAGTTCAACGCGCAGGTGCCCTCGATCGTCCAGTGGGACGACCACGAGGTGCGCAACAACTGGTACCCCGGACAGATCCTCGAGGACGCCCGGTACACCGAGAAGGACGTAAACGTGCTGGCGGCCCGTTCGATGCGGGCGTTTCGCGAGTACTTCCCCGTGTCCACGCCGCACGGCCCGTCCGGGGAGGGCCGGATGCACCGGGTGGTGCGGCACGGTCCGCTGCTCGACGTGTTCGTCCTCGACATGCGGTCCTTCCGCAACGCCAACTCGCCCGGACGGCAGGCCGACGACACGACGGGCATTCTCGGTGCCGAGCAGCTGAGGTGGCTCAAGCACGAGCTCTCCCGGTCCCGCGCGGTGTGGAAGGTGATCGCTGCGGACATGCCGCTGGGGCTGGTGGTCACCGACGGCGCGACGGACTTCGAGGCGGTCGCCCAGGGCGATCCGGGGGCTCCGCTCGGGCGTGAGCTGCAGATCGCGGAGCTGCTGCGGTTCGTCAAGCACCGGCGGATCACCGGCACGGTCTGGCTGACGGCCGATGTGCACTACACGTCGGCGCAGCACTACGCGCCCGAGCGTGCGGCGTTCAAGGACTTCGCACCGTTCTGGGAGTTCGTGTCGGGGCCGCTGGCCGCCGGCCAGTTCCCGGCCAACGCCCTCGACGCGACGTTCGGCCCCGAACGGGTCTTCGTGCAGGCGCCCGACCGGGCGAACGTGTCGCCGATGGAGGCGCCGCAGTACTTCGGGCAGGTCGACATCGACGGTGACAGCGGCGAACTGACCGTGCGGCTGCGGGCGCAGGGCGGGTCCGTGCTGTTCAGCAAGGTGCTGCGGCCGGGGCGCGTCGGGCAGTGAACACGCTGGCGATCGGCTCCCGGTGGCGGCCGGGGGCCGATTGTCAGTGGTGGGTTCTACGGTTTTTCCATGACCCGATCCGTTCAGGCATTGGCCTACGCCCGCCCGTCCGCCCTGGAGTCCGCGCAGACGGGACGGCTCCTCGGGCTGGAGACCTCCGGCGGCCTCACACCGCGGGGCGCCGAGCTCCATCCCCGGTTCTTCTCCGGTTTCCTCACCTCGCCGAGGATCGCGGCCCAGGGCCTGCTGGCCGTGGCGGACGTGGCGTCCACGCGCTACTACCAGCGCACCCTGCCCGCCTCGCTCGACCCGGTGGTGACGGGCAACGGCGACCGGTTGCGTTTTGAGTCGTTCTCCGGCTGCTGCGGTGTGTACGCGCGCCTCGATGTGCTGCAGGAGGGTCTGGACGGGGAGCGGACGGGTCACGGCACCACGAACGTGGACGTCAACAATCCGCTGCGGGAGGCGCTTTCGCGGCTGACCGGGGGCGATCCGCTGCATCTGCGGGTGGGCCCGGACGAGATGGCCGTCACCACACTGGACGGTCCGGTCGTGGAGAAGAAGGTGCCGCTGCCCGACCGGTGGCTGCGTGGCTTCGCCGAGGCGCAGGTGATATCCGCCGGTTTCGATCTGCGGGCCGAGCTGCCGGCCGCCGAGGCCGTCCGGTTCCTGCGTTCGCTGCCGCGTTCGTCGGGCAATGCCTCGCGGGGCGCCCGCTGGGTGATTCCTGCCGGGAAGACGCTTCGGCCGACGACCCGGCCGGTGGCGGGGGCGATATGCCTGCCGGGGCCCGAGCGGCTGGCCGCACTCCAGCGGGTGCTGCGTCATGCCACGTCGCTACGGGTGTACGGACCGGTCACCGACGGGGCGGCGACCGCGAGCGCCTGGGAGGTCGTGCTGCCGGGCATGCGCCTCACCCTGACGCTCTCGCCCGATGCCGCGCGGGGTTTCTCGGGCGAGGGCGGGGTGCTCGACGCGCTGGCCACCGACGACGCGGCGGCCGACGCCGAGCTGGTGTCCGTGCTGCTGGCCTGGGAGCCCCGGATCGACACGGCCGATCTGGCGGAGCAGTCCGGTCTCGCGGTGGAGCGGGTACGGGCTGCGCTCACCCGGCTGGGTACGGCGGGCCGGGTCGGCTACGACCTCGCCGACGCGGCCTACTTCCACCGCGAGCTGCCGTACGACGCCGATCGGGCCGAGCGGCACAATCCGCGCCTGGTGGCCGCCCGGGAACTGGCCGGTTCGGGGGCGGTCGTGCTTGATGGAGACGTGGCGGCCGTGGCCTCGGGGGAACGCCGCTACCAGGTGAGGGAGAAGGACGGAATGCTGAGCTGTACCTGCCAGTGGTGGGCCGACTACCGGGGACTGCGGGGGCCGTGCAAGCACGCCCTGGCCGTCCGGATGGTCCGCCGCGGTGCGCCGGTCGCCGGGGGTGCGCGATGAAGGAGCTCCTCACCGCCGTACGGGAATCGCCCGCGCATCACGTGCCGGACCTGCTGGCCGGGATGGACCGGGCGGAGCGCAGAGCGGCACTGACCGAGCTGAAGGCGCTCCGGAAGGAGGTGCGGGGCTGGGAGTGGGAGAAGCAGGGCAAGGTCCGCAGGTCTCTGCTGGTGGCCGGTGCGGGCTGTCACACGGGCGCCGCGGGGTGCGCCGCCTGGCTCGGCGGCCGGGACCTGATCGGCTGGGACCGTCCGCCCGTCCCCCTGGTCCTCGCGGTCCTGGCGGACCGTGATCCGGAGTGGCTCGGTGATCTCGCGCACCGGCTGGCGGCCCGGACCGCGACGGCGGAGGCGTCGTACGAGCTGATCTCCGCGCTGGTGAAGAAGGCGCAGTGCCCCGTGCCCACGACGGAGGGTTTCGTGCGGGGCTGGGTCAGCGCGGTCTCGAGGGCGCAGTGGCAGCAGCACCGGAGGAAACCGCTCGTCGAGGTGTTGCGTGCCGATCCGTACACGGCTGTTCTCCTCCCGCGGATCTTCGAGCTGACGGAACTGCCTCCGGAGATGCCCTGGAGCGACGGCCCGGACGACCCGTGCCGGTGGGGCGCCACACTGGCCTCGCTCCCGGAGGAGGGCCTGCTGGAGCGGTCGGTGGTCGTCGACGGCTGTGTGGCCCGACTGCTGCGCGGCGGCAATTCCAGCGAGATGCGTTTCTTCCTGACCGTTCTGCGCGAGCTCGGTCCGACCGAGCAGGAGGAGACGGAGCGGATCCCGGACTGGGCCGGGATGGCTGCGGACGGCATCTCCACCGTGGCCGGTTACGCCCAGGGGGTACTGACCCGGCTGGACGAGCGCGGCGAGCTTTCCGTGCGAACCCTGGCGGACGTCTCGGAGTCGGTGTTGTTCCGCACCGAGAAGAAACTGGTCCGGGCCCAGCTCGTGCTGCTCGGCAAGGTGCTGCGCCGCGATCCGTCGGCGGTCGACGAACTGCTGCCCACCGTCGGGGGCGCCTTCGAGCACGAGGACATCGACATCCAGGAGCGGGCGCTCAAGCTCGTGGCCCGGTACCTGCCGGCCGCCGGGGCCGGGGTACGGGAGGAGCTCGCCCTGTCGGCCGCGCTGCTGGGGCCGGCGCACCGCACGAGGGTGGCCGAGGTGTTCGGCGGTTCCGTGGCCGAGCAGCCGGGGACGGAGGAGTACGAGGAACTGCTGCCTCCGGTGCCGGTTCCGCAGCCACTCGAGCCGGCGCCTGCGACGCTGCCCGAACTGGTCGAGGAGGTGGTGACCCTGGTCAGATCGGCGGCACCGGATGTCACCGCCTTCGAGCGGACGCTGGACGGGCTGGTGCGCCATGCCCACACCGACCGGTCGGCGTTGACCGACGCGTTGCGCGACGCGCTGGCGGGTGAGTGGTGGCTCGACGAACCGCAGGCGCGGCTCCAGCGGCAGCTCCACTCGGAAGTGAACCTCAGGATCGTCGTGGCCGCGCTGCTCGGACGGGTGTCGATGCAGGCCGTGCGGTTGGAGCGTGCCTCCTGGACCGGCACCGGGACCTGCGCCCACGCCGCGCTGCAGGGGGTCCTGAAGGCCCGGCTGTGGGAAGCGGCCCACGCGATGCTGACCGGCGACGTTCCGTTCCTGCTGGCCGTCCCCACCTGGCACACCGGATCGCTCGAGCCGGCCGTGCTGGTCGAGCGGCTGCGTGCGTACCAGCGGCTCGAAATCCGGCCCGGCGAGGCCGACTTCGCCCAGGCCCTGCTGCGTGTGCGGCGCGGCGGCCGACACGAGGACGCCGAGGCGGCCGTCCTGCTCGGTACCCCTGAGGGCGACCGGCTGGCGGCATGGCTGCGGGCCGACGAACCGCTCGCGCAGGTGTACCGGTTCGATCTGGAGCAGAAGACCCGGGTGGGTCAGTCGGTCGTCCGCTCGCACCGCATCCTGATGGCCAGTCGGGAACGCTCGTTCGTCCTGGAGGAGTTCCCGCGTTCCTTCCACTGTCTGGGCCAACCGCAGATCCCTGCGCATCATCCCTGTTACCACTGGGGGGAGCAGCCGGAGTACTGGACCGCCACCCTGCCCGAGGACGCCGAGACACTGGCCGCCTGGCTGCTGCCGAACCTCGCAACCGGCGTGATCGACGAGGTGAAGGACACCGTCCGGCCGCTGCTGCTGCTCGCCGAACTCGACTCGCCCGCGGGCGAGGCCGTTCATCTGACGGCGGCGTACGGGCTGGGCTCCCGGTACCCGGAGGACCGGCTGACGGCGGTGGACGCCCTGCTGATGCTCGCCACCCGGCAGCAGCTCGACGCGGCGCTGCTCGGCGAACAGCTGGCGATCCTTCTCGGACACGGTCTGATCAAGCCCAACCGCCTCGCGGATTCCGCCCGTACCGCAGCCGTCACCGGCGCGTACCGGACGGTGCTGTCCGTGCTGACCGGTGTTCTGCCGGGGCTGCTGGCGCACGAGAAGGCACCTCGCGGACTGAGCGATCTGCTCTCCGTGGCCGCCGAGTGCGTCGAGCACTGCGGCGCGACGGGGGCCGAGCCGATACCCGGGCTCGCCGAGACGGCCGCGCGCGGCGGAACGTCGCAACTGGTGCGTCAGGCGGCACGGCTGAAGGACGCCTGGGAACGGGGGTGACGGCCGGCCCCGGCCCGTTCCCGCCGGGTGGTCGCGGCGGTCCGGGGCCGCGGGAGCGCCCCGTGGTCCGACAACGTGGGCCCGCATGACGCGGCCCCCGGAGCGCGGGGCGGGCCGCGCCGCTCGGGCCCGCACCGAGGCCGAGGCAGATGGGGTCCTGACCGAGATACCGATGACTGAAAGCGGAAGGAAAGGGATCAGATTCGCACTTAACCCATCGGTCACAGGGTGTTCGCGATCAGGCAACAACGCTCGGTCAGAGTGAGTGCATGACCGATGTGACCTCCGCGAAGACCGACCGCCGCTCCCGCCGTCGGCGGGACGTGACCGGGCCGGCCGCGCTGTTCACCGCGGTGGCGGTGGCGGCGGCCGACGTCCTCGCTCGCCTGCTCGGGCACCAGCCGGGCGGGCCGTTCCTGCTGATCGCCTCGGCCGTGGTTCTGGCGGTGACGGCCGGTTTCCGCACCTGGTGGGCACGGCGGCACAGCCACGCCCCGGCGCCGGCCGGCGCCGGCCGCCCCGGTGGGGGCGCCGCGGAAGCCTCCCACCACACCGATACCGGCACCGGCACCGGCACCGGCACCGACGGGAACGCGCCCGTGGGAATGGCCGCCGCCGGAGGCCATGCGTCGGCCCCGGCCCCGGCTCCGTCCACCGAGGACACAGTGCTGTGGCGGATGCGCACCACCGTGCGGGACGCCCCCGGCAGTCTGGCAGCGCTGTGCGGCGCGCTCGCCCGGCACCGGGTCGACATCCTCACCCTGCAGACGCACCCGCTGTCACGGGGCACGGTCGACGAGTTCCTGCTGCGCGCCCCTGCCCGGCTCCCGGCCCAGCAGCTGAGCCGGGCGGTCTCCGCGGCAGGTGGCAGCTCGACCTGGATCGAGCGGGCCGACGCGCACGACCTGGTGGACGCCCCGACGCGCGTTCTGGGCCTCGCCACCCGCACGGCTCTGGACGCGGCCGAACTACCCCTTGCACTACGGCAGTTGCTCGGCCGTTGCACCATCCACTCGTTGCCCGCCGTCTCGGTCACCGGCCGCTCGACCGGTGGGACCGCACCGGTCGAAGGGGTGCTGGAGGAGACCGTGATGCGGCTGCGCGACCCCTCCGGCGGCGTTCTCACCGTCGAGCGGCCCCATCTCCCGTTCACTCCGGCCGAGTTCGCCCGAGCCCGTGCGCTGGTCGAGCTCGATGCCCGGCTCGGCCCCCGCGTCCCGCGCGGCGAGCACGTCCTCACCCTCCCCGAGGGCAACGAGATCACCGTCCGCCGCGCGGACCGCGACGACCTGCCGGCGGCCCGCGCGATGCACGACCGCTGTTCCGAGCGGACGCTGCGACTGCGCTACCACGGCCCGGTCCAGGACGCCGACCGGTACCTCGGCCATCTGCTGAGTCCGCGTTTCGGCCGCACCCTGGCGGCGCAGACGACGTCCGGCCGGCTGGTCGCCCTCGGCCACCTCCTCTGGGACGGCGACGAGACCGAGGTGGCCCTCCTCGTCGAGGACGAATGGCAGCGCCGGGGCATCGGCTCCGAACTGCTCGGCCGCCTGGTGGCGCTCGCCGTCGAGACCGGATGCGAGAGCGTCTACGCCGTCACCCAGGCGTCCAACACCGGCATGGTCGCCGCGATGCGCTCGCTGTCCCTGCCGCTGGACTACCAGATCGAGGAGGGCACCCTGGTCGTCACCGCCCGGCCGGACGCCGCCGCGGCCCGTTCACTGCCGCCGCGCGAGCAGGCCGGGCGCTGACACCGCCCGGCCACGGGGCGCCCTCTCCGGCGACCGCCACGGGACGCCCTACCCGGCGACCTCCTCGGGCAGGACGTCCCGGCGGACGCTTCCACCGGCGTGAACCTCCCTCGGCGCGCCGTCCGCCGGCGAGTCCAGCGCCTGGCACAGGTCGGCCCACAGGTCCTCGACGTCCTCCAGGCCGACCGACATGCGCAGCAGTCGGTCCCCGACGCCGGCCGCCTGCCGGTCCCCCTCCTCCACGATGCGGTGGCTGATGGAGGCCGGGTGCTGGATCAGGGTGTCCACGCTGCCGAGGCTGACCGCGGGCGTGATGAGCCGTACGGCCGAGATCACCCGGTGCGGGTCCCCGTGGACCTCGAACGAGACCATCGCGCCGCCCACCTTCGGGTAGTGGACCCTGGCGACGCGCGGATCGGCGTTCAGTCTGCGGGCCAGCTCGGCGGCGCTCGCGGAAGCCGCCCGCACCCGCACCGGGAGCGTGGCGAGGCCGCGCAGCAGCAGGTATCCGGCCATCGGGTGCAGCACCCCGCCGGTGGCGAAGCGTATCTGCCGCAGCCCGGCGGCGAACTCCTCGTCGCAGGCGACGACCCCGCCCATCACGTCGCCGTGGCCGCCCAGGTACTTGGTGGCGCTGTGCAGCACGATCCGCGCGCCGTCCTCGACGGGCCGCTGGAGCACGGGGGTGGCGAAGGTGTTGTCGACGAGCAGCGGAACGGAGCCGCAGGAGTGCGCGATCGCGCGGATGTCGACCTCGGCGAGTGTCGGGTTGGCGGGCGTCTCCACCATCACCAGGCCGGTGTCAGGGCGGATCGCGTCGGCGATTCCCGCCGGGTCGGTCCAGGTCACCTCCGTGCCCAGCAGGCCGGCGCCGAGCAGGTGGTCGCTGCATCCGTAGAGCGGCCGGACGGCGACCACGTGACGCAGTCCCGCGCTCGCCCGGACCAGCAGCACGGCGGTGAGCGCCGCCATTCCGCTGGCGAACGCCACGGCGCTCTCGGTCCCTTCGAGGCGGGCGAGAGCGGTCTCGAACCGGGCCGTCGTCGGGTTGTCCAGCCGTGCGTAGACCGGCGGCCCTTCGAGTCTGGCGCCGGTGGCGGCGAAGGTGTCGATCCGCTCGGCCTCGCCCCTGGCGTCGTACGAGGGGTAGGTGGTGGACAGATCGATCGGCGGGGCGTGCAGTCCGAGGGCCGCGAGGTCGTCGCGGCCCGCGTGCACGGCTTCGGTGGCCAGCGCCCTGGACCGGGTTGCCGTCGGGGGCGCCATCGAGGTTTCAGTGTCCATGCCATCACTCTGAATATTCACCGGGTACATGCGGGCATACCCCGTGCTACGTTCGCCCAATGGCCGATTCAGTCGTTCTCGATCCGGTGGATCTGCACATTCTGCGACTGTTGCAGAACGATGCCCGGACCACTTACCGCGAGCTGGCCGCCGAGGTGGGCGTCGCGCCGTCGACCTGTCTGGACCGGGTGGCCAGGCTGCGGCGCACCGGTGTCATCCTCGGCCACCAGCTGCGGCTGGACCCCGCGCGGCTGGGCCGCGGCCTGGAGGCGCTGCTCTCCGTGCAGGTCCGTCCGCACCGCAGGGAGCTCATCGGCCCGTTCGTCGAACGCATCAGGTCGTTGCCGGAGTCCCGTGCGCTCTTCCATCTGACCGGCCCGGACGACTATCTGGTCCATGTGGCGGTCACGGGCACGGCCGATCTGCAACGTCTCGTGCTCGACGAGTTCACCTCGCGCCGTGAAGTGGCCCGGGTCGAGACCCGGTTGATCTTCCAGCAGTGGGAGTGCGGGCCGTTGCTGCCGCCGTCCGCGGAATCGGCGGAGTCCGGCCGCTGAAGCCGAATGGCGATGGCGCGAAAGCCCCCTGCCGTACGAGGATGGCCACATGCCAGACACTTCCAGCAGCGCGCTGCCCCGTCAGGTCGCCGACGCCTACGTCGACGCCTACATCGAACTCGACCCGATCGCCGGTACGTACCTGGGGGTCGCGGAGAGTTCGCGCCGTCTCCCCGACTTCTCCCCCGCCGGACAGGAGGCTCTCGCCGAACTGGCCCGCACCACCCTGGCGAAGCTCGACGCCGCGGAGCGGCTGCCCGGCGCGGACGACGATGCCGAGCGCCGCTGCGGTCGTCTTCTGCGCGAGCGCCTCATGGCGGAACTCGCCGTCCACGAAGCCGACGAGGGGCTGCGCGCGGTCTCCAACCTGTCCTCCCCCGCGCACAGCCTCCGTGAGGTGTTCACGGTGACACCGACCGGGACCGACGAGGAGTGGGCGGCGGTCGTGGACCGGCTGCGCGCGGTTCCCGCCGCGCTGGAGGGCTACCGCGAGTCGCTCGCGCTCGGCCTGGAACGCAAGTTGTACGGCGGGCCGCGCGCCACCGCCACCTTCGTCGGTCAGCTCGACGAGTGGGCCGGTGGCGACGGGGCGGGCTTCTTCCAGGACTTCGTGGCCGCCGGTCCGGCGGGGCTCCGTGCCGAGCTGGACGAGGGCGCCCGGCGGGCCGAGGAGTCGGTCGCCGCGCTCCGCGACTGGATGCGCGACGTGTACGCCCCCGCGGTGGAGGGTGCGCCGGACACGGTGGGCCGCGAGCGGTACGCCCGCTGGTCGCGCTACTACAACGGCACCGACCTGGACCTCGACGAGGCGTACGCGTACGGCTGGTCCGAGTACCACCGGCTGCTCGCCGAGATGCGGGCCGAGGCCGAGAAGGTGCTGCCCGGGGCCGGTCCCTGGGAGGCGCTCGCCCACCTCGACGTGCACGGGACGCACATCGAGGGGGTGGACGAGGTCCGGGCGTGGCTCCAGGGCCTGATGGACGAGGCGATCGAGGCGCTCGACGGCACGCACTTCGAACTCGCCGAGCGGGTGCGGAAGGTGGAGTCGCACATCGCCCCGCCCGGCGGTGCCGCCGCGCCGTACTACACCGGTCCGTCCGAGGACTTCTCGCGCCCCGGCCGCACCTGGCTGCCCACGATGGGCGAGACCCGCTTCCCGGTGTACGACCTGGTGTCCACCTGGTACCACGAGGGTGTGCCCGGCCACCATCTGCAGATCGCCCAGTGGACGCACGTGGCCGACAGCCTGTCCCGCTACCAGGCGTCGATCGGCGGGGTCAGCGCCAACTGCGAGGGCTGGGCGCTCTACGCGGAGCGGCTCATGGACGAGCTGGGATTCCTGCCCGACGCGGAGCGCCGCCTCGGCTATCTGGACGCGCAGATGATGCGGGCCTGCCGGGTGATCGTGGACATCGGCATGCACGCGGAGATGGAGATTCCGGCGGACTCCCCGTTCCACCCCGGTGAGCGGTGGACCCCCGATCTGGCACAGGAGTTCTTCGGCAACCACAGCGGCCGTCCCGCCGACTTCGTGGAGAGCGAACTGACCCGTTATCTGTCCATGCCGGGGCAGGCCATCGGCTACAAGCTGGGCGAGCGCGCCTGGCTGCTGGGCCGGGAGAACGCCCGCAAGGCGCACGGCGACGCGTTCGACGCCAAGTCCTGGCACATGGCCGCCCTGTCCCAGGGGCCGCTCGGGCTCGACGACCTCGTGGACGAGCTGTCCAGGCTCTGACCGGTCGTCCGACGAGAGGACCGAGGAGCGCCGTTCCCGGCCGCCGCGGCATTCCGCGCGGTGGCCGGGAACGGCGCTCGCGGGGGTGGTGTCAGCAGCCGCAGGCCGATCCGACCGGCGCGGTGAGCGGGTCCGCCGCCCGCCGCTCGCGCCCCTGCCCGGTCTCGAACTCGAAGCCCTCGCGCACCCAGTACTCGAAGCCGCCGAGCATCTCCTTGACCCGGTAGCCGAGTCCGGCGAGGGCGAGCGCGGCCCGGACCCCACCGTTGCAGCCGGGGCCCCAGCAGTACGTGACCACGGGGACGGCCGGGTCGAGAAGGGTCCGGGCCCGCTCGGGAACGAGGGCGGTCGGCAGATGGACCGCGCCGGGCACGTGCCCCTGGTCCCATGCCTCGATGGAGCGCGAGTCCAGCAGCACGAAGCCCGGGTCCCCGTCCGCCGCGAGCGCTGCGGCCACGTCGGAGACGTCGGCGTGGAAGGCGAGCGAGGCGCCGAAGTGGGCGACGGCCGCCGCCGGGGAGGCCGGCGGGACGCGGAGGACGGGGTTGGCCGTTGCTGCGGCGGTCTGCGTTGTCATGACCGAAAATCTACGGTCGGCACCCCGCTCCCGGAAGATGAGATCCCCGGCACATCTCTTGATCTGCCAGGGATTTCCCTGTTGGCTCCGGGCATGACCGACTATTCCCCGGACGCCACCGACTGGCGCATCCTCGATGTCCTGCAACGTGACGGCCGCGCGACCTTCGCCGAGCTGGCGCGGGCGGTGGCGATGTCCCCGAGCGCGGTGACCGAACGGGTGCGCAGGCTGGAGGAGGCCGGGGTGATCAGCGGCTACGCCGCCGTGGTCGACCCGGAACGGCTCGGGTTGCCGATCCTCGCCCTCGTACGGCTGCGCTACCCGAACGGCCATTACAAGCCGTTCCATGATCTGCTCGACACGACTCCGGAGATCGTGGAGGCCCATCACGTCACCGGCGACGACTGCTTCGTGCTGAAGGTCACCGCCCGTTCGATGCGGCACCTGGAGGAGGTCTCGGGCAGGATCGGCACCCTCGGCTCCGTGACCACCAGCGTCGTCTACTCCTCGCCGCTCCCCCGGCGCCCCGTCAGCCGCTGAGCGCGTCGGCGCCGCGGTGCCGGACCGCCGATCCGTGCCGCTCCTTCACCACTTCGAGCTGTGCGGGAATGCGGCGGCGCAGGTCGGCGACATGGCTGACGATGCCGACGCTGCGGTCCCGCTCGCGCAACGAGTCCAGTACGTCGAGCACTTCGTCGAGGGTCTGGTCGTCCAGGCTGCCGAAGCCCTCGTCGATGAAGAGGGTGTCCAGCCGTACGCCGCCCGCCTCGTCGGTGACGACGTCGGCGAGGCCGAGCGCGAGGGCGAGCGAGGCGAAGAACGTCTCGCCGCCCGAGAGCGTGGCCGTGTCGCGCTCGCGGCCGGTCCAGGCGTCGACGACGTGCAGTCCGAGCCCCGCCCTGCGGCCCCCGGTGCGGGCGTCGGAGTGGACCAGCGTGTACCGGCCGGACGACATGCGCTGCAACCGGGCGGTGGCCGCGGCGGCGACCTGTTCGAGCCGGGCGGCGAGCACGTACGACTCCAGCCGCATCTTGCGTTCGTTGTCGGCGGAGGTTCCGGCGGTGAGCCCCGCCAGCCGTGCCACCCGGTCGTACTCCTCGCGCAGCGGACCGAGCCCGCGCACCTCCCGCTCGGCCTCCCGCGAGAGCCGCCCGAGTTCGGCGCAGCGCTCGCGCGCGGCGGCCACCGCGGCGGAGGCGTTCCGCAGCAGTCCTTCGGCCGTGTCGTACGCGGTCTGCGCGGCGGCCACCGCGGCCGGCGGGCGCTGTGCGGCGTCCCGGGTCTCCGTCTCGGCGAGCCGGTCGGCCACGGCCGCCGCCTCGGACTGCCAGTCGTCGACGAGGTACTGGAGTTCGCGCTGCGCGGTCTCGGTGAGCAGGTTCTGCGCCGCGGCCCGCGGGGTGTCGAACCCGGCCCGGAACGCGGCATCCGCGAGCCGGTCGTCGGCCTCCTTGCGGCGCTGTGCGGCCTCCTCCTCCGCGCGCACCGCCCCGGCGGCCTCGGCGAGCAGACCGACCCGGCGCTCCAGCAGTCCGGCGTGCTCGGCCACGGTGCCGGACGCGCCGCGGACGGCCACCAACCCGGCCTCCAGCGCCGCCTGTTCACGGTCCAGGCCCTCCCGCTGCGAGGTGCGGGCGGCGGCCCGGCGCTCGGCCCGCTGCCGGGCGTCGAGCCGCTCGGCATGCTCCCGCTCGGCGGCCGCGAGGGCCTCGCGCGCCGCGTGCATACCGGCCGCGGTGCGGTGCGCCTCGGCGTGCGCGCTCGTCAACCGGTCGACGAGCGCGCCGAGTTCGAAGACGGTGGGATCGGGGGCGACGGGCTCCGGCCCGTCCCCCGGCCGGGGCTCCGCCGTGCGGGCGGCCGTGCGCGCGGCCGCGTGCTGTTCGCGCACGACGCCCAGTTCCCGGTCCGCCGCGGTGCGCGCCTCCTCGGCGCGCCGGTACGCGTCGAGGGCCCGTTCCTCGGTGGCCCGGTCGACGTGTCCGTCGGCGGCGCGGGCCGGTCTGGGGTGGTCGGCCGAGCCGCAGACCTTGCAGTCCTCGCCGTCCACCAGTTCCGCCGCGAGTTCCGCCGCGATGTCGCGCAGCCGTCGCTCGCGCAGCTCCAGCCAGGATTCGTGGGCGTCGGCGGCGTGTTCGCGGGCCCCGGCCAGCCGCTCGGCCGCGGCCGAGACCCGGAGGGCGAGCGCGTCACGACGGCGGGCCGCCTCCAGCCGCGTGCGGGCGGGCTCCAGCCGGCCGGCGAGCTGTTCGGCCAGGGTGGCGGCCTCCTGGGCCTCCTCGATGCGGGCCCGCAGGCCGTTCCGGGTGTCCTCCCAGCCGGCCAGCCAGCCGTCCGCCTCGCGGATCAGCTCGTCGTCGTCCCTGGCCTGGCGTTCCAGTGCGGCGCGCTCGACGTCGATCTCGGCACTGCGCCGCTCGGCACCGCGCGCGGCGTCGAGGCCGCCGAGCTCCTGCCTCAGCCGCCCCTCCAGTTCCGCCAGTTGTTCGGCACCGGCGTCGGCCAGGGTGTCCGGCAGCGACGCGCGGGCCCGGTCGCGGGCCGCCAGGGCCGCGTGGTACGCGCGCTCGGCCTCGTCGCGCAGGTCCAGGGCGGGCGCGACGAGGTCCGCCTTGCGGGCGCGGGCGAGCCGGTCGCGGTTCTCCTCGTGGCCGGGGCGGCGGGCCTCGACCGCGGCGGAGCGGCGCAGCGTCTCCTCGTGGCGCCGCTGGAGCGCCGCGAGTTCGCGTGTCCGCTCGAGGTCTTCCAGGGCGGCCGCCCGCCGGGTTTCGGCCATGGTCAGTGCGGACGTGGCGATGTCGAGCCGTTCGCGGGCGCCGCTGCGTGCCGTCGCGGCCCATTCCAGGACGCCGTCGGCGAGGCCGGGTTCTCCGGGCCGGATGTCGGGGAGCGGCGTCCCGGCGACCGGTCCGGCAGCCTGGGCGATCCGCTGGGCCGTCCCGACGATGCGTTCGTCACCGGCCCTGACCTGGGCCTCGGCGGTACGGCGCAGTTCCGCCAGGCGCTCCTCCACGGCGGCGAAACGGCGGGTGTCGAAGAGCCTGCCGAGCAGTTTGCCGCGGGCCTCGGCGTCGGCGCGCAGGAAGCGCGCGAAGTCGCCCTGCGGCAGGAGCACCACCTGGCAGAACTGTTCCCTGCTCATCCCGATGAGCTGGGTGATCTCCTCGCCGATCTCCTGGTGGGAGCGGCTGAGCGGCTGCCAGCCCTTGTCCGGGCGGTGTTCCCGCAGCCCGCTCCAGGCCTTCTCCGTCGTGAAGCCGCTGCCCTTCCGCTTGGGGCGGGGCTGGGCCGGGCGGCGGGTGATTTCGAGGCGTCTGCCGCCGACGGTCAGCTCCAGCCGGACCTCGGTGGCGACGTCCACCGGGGCGTGGTCGCTGCGCAGGGAGGTGCCGGGACTCTGTCTCGCCCCGGGCACCGCCCCGTACAGGGCGTAGCAGACGGCGTCGAGGACCGAGGTCTTCCCGGCGCCGGTCGGCCCGTGCAGCAGGAAGAGCCCGGCCGAGGAGAGCGCGTCGAAGTCGATGTCCTGGGTGGTTCCGAACGGCCCGAAGGCGGTGATGGCGAGCCGGTGGAGCCTCAACGGTTCACCTCGCGCACGCCGTCGTCCACCCGTACGTGGTCGAAGGCGCCGCGCAGCACCGTCCGTTCCTGTTCGTCGGCCGCCGATCCGCCCCGCACATGTGCCACGAAATCCTCCGCGATCTGCTGGTCGTCGCGCCCCTTGAGGCGCTGTGCGTACGAGGCGAGCGGGTCCTCGGGGGCCCGGTCGGGTTCGAACACGAGGCTGAGCGTGTGCGGGAACCGCTCGGCGAGCCGGGCCATCGGCTCGGCCGGGCGCACCGGGTCGGTGAGGGTGGCCTCGATCCAGGAGTCCCGGTGCCGTTCCAGCGCGGGGTCCTCGACGAGGTCGTCGAGGCGGCCCCGGAGCCGGGCGAGCGGGCGGGGCACGGGGCAGTCGACGCGTTCGGCGACGATCGTGCCGGGGGCGTCGAGGTCGACCAGCCACATGGTCTTGCGGTGGTCGGCCTCGGAGAAGGAGTACGCGAGCGGCGAACCCGAGTAGCGGACCCGCTCGGTGACGGTCTGACAGCCGTGCAGATGGCCGAGCGCCACGTAGTCGACGCCGTCGAAGATCCCCGAGGGGACGGCGGCCACTCCGCCGACGGTGATGTCGCGCTCGCTTTCGCTGGGTTCGCCACCGGCGACGAAGGCGTGGGCGAGCACCACGGAGCGGGTGCCGCGGGGGCGGTTCGCGAGGTCGGCGCGCACCTGTTCCATGGCCGCGCCGAGCACCGCCTCGTGCCCGGCACGCCCGGCCCCGAGGACATCCTTGACCAGGGCGGGTTCCAGGTAGGGCAGCCCGTAGAACGCCACGCCGCCGTGCCGGTCGGACAGGACGAGGGGGGTGGCGCAGTCGGCGGGATCGGTGCGCAGGTGGATTCCGGCCCGCTCGATCAGTCCCGCGCCGACGCCCAGCCTGCGGGCCGAGTCGTGGTTCCCGGAGATCATCACGGTGGGCACTTCGGCGGCGGCGAGCCGGTGCAGCGCGTCGTCGAAGAGTTCCACGGCGGACAGGGGCGGAACGGCTCTGTCGTACACGTCACCCGCGACGAGCACGACGTCCACCTCGCGCTCGCGCACCGTCGCCACCAGGTGGTCCAGGTAGGCGGCCTGGGCCTCGAGCAGGGGAACCCGGTGGAACGACCGTCCGAGGTGCCAGTCCGACGTGTGCAGAATTCTCAAGAGCCGGCTCCGACCTTCATCGTTCTCTCCCTCGCCCCCGGGCCCGCGGCGGCCGCTACCGTGCCGGGCCCGCCCCGTGCCCCCGTCGGCGGCAACGGCCCCTCCTCGTCCGCCGCCGACAGTCTTCCATCACCGCCGGTCTCCTCGGGCGGGAAGATCGATCTGCCCTCTCACCGAAGAGCCGTCACGTCCCTTTCGCGCCGTATGACGGGTTAATCCTCATGGTGGTTCAGGCGTCCCCGTACGCCTCGCCGCCCAGTTCGAGTTCCGCCTCGCCCGCCGTCACGTCGGCCAGCCAGCCGCGGAACGCTTCGACGTCCGCGTCCGGCAGCCCGATCTCGATGACGACGGCGTCCGTGTAGCGGACCTCGCGCACGCTGCGGCCGGTGGCGCGGAGGTCGTTCTCCAGCTTGCCCGCGCGCTGGTGGCCGACGGTGATCGTGGCGAGGCGGAACCGGCGGCGGGTGAGGGTGCCGAGCGCGTCGAGGGCTTCGCCGACCACTCCCCCGTAGGCCCTGATCAGCCCGCCCGCGCCGAGTTTGACGCCGCCGTAGTAGCGGGTGACGACGGCGACGACGTACCGCATCTCGCGGCGCGTCAGCATCTGGAGCATGGGCACCCCGGCGGTGCCGCCGGGTTCCCCGTCGTCGCTCGCCTTCTGCACCGAGGCGTCGGCGCCGATCACGTAGGCGAAGCAGTTGTGGGTGGCGGTGGGGTGCTCCTTGCGGACGCGCGCGACGAAGTCCTGCGCCTCCTGTTCGGTGGCGACGGGGGCGAGCGCGCAGATGAAACGCGATCGGTTGATCTCGGTCTCGTGCACACCCGCTCGGGCGACTGTCCGGTACTGCTCCTGCATCCGGCCAGCCTATGCCCCGTACGGGAATGGTCCGGGGCCGCCGTCCGTTGTCCGGATCATGTACGCAGACGAAGAGACGATCCGCAGGATTCTCCGCGACGGCGGCGACACCTGGGCGGTGGTGGGACTGTCCGACAACCGGTCCCGCGCGGCCTACCGCGTGGCCGAGGTGCTGCAGCGCTTCGGCAAGCGGGTGGTTCCGGTGCATCCGAAGGCGGAGCGGGTCCACGGCGAGGAGGGCTACGCCTCGCTGGCCGACATACCGTTCCCGGTCGACGTGGTGGACGTCTTCGTCAACAGCGACCTGGCCGGTGCGGTGGCCGACGAGGCGGTCGCGGTGGGTGCCGGGGCCGTCTGGTTCCAACTCGGCGTGATCGACACGAAGGCGTACGACCGTACGCGCGCCGCCGGGCTCGACATGGTGATGGACCGGTGCCCCGCCATCGAGATCCCGGCCCTTCCGGCCTGAATCCGACGGCCGGAATCCGGGTGTGCCACCTCACCCTGGCGGCCGAATGTGCGTGGTGTCACGTCCGGCCCGCGGCTGGGAGAATGGCCCGCTGTGAGTACTACGACCGTGCGGTCCCTCCCCCATGCCCGCAGCGGGCTGGCCGGCCAGCTGTCCGAGCTCGGCGTGAAGCGCAACGGCGTCCTCCTGGTGCACGCGTCGATGCGCGCGGTCGGCTCGGTGAGCGGTGGTGTCCGCGCGATGGTCGACGCCCTGCGGGACGCGGTCGGGAACCACGGCACGCTCGTCGTCCCCGCCTTCACCCCGGAGAACTCCGACACCTCCCCGCACTACCTCGCCCGGGTGCGCGGTCTCACGGACCGGGCCCGGGAGGCGGTGCGGGCGAGCATGCCCCCCTTCGATCCGGCGATGACGGCGGCCCCGTCGATGGGGGCCCTCCCGGAGGCCGTGCGGCTCACCGACGGAGCGGTGCGCAGCCTGCACCCCCAGACGTCCTTCGCCGCGCTCGGTCCCCTGGCCCGATACCTGGTGGCGCGTCATTCCCCCGACTGCCACCTCGGCGAGGCCTCGCCGCTGGCCCGTCTCTACGACCGACGGGCCCATGTGCTCATGCTGGGCACCGGTTTCGACACCTGCACCGCCTTCCATCTCGGCGAGTACCGGGTACCGGCCCCGCCCCGGCGCAGCTATCGCTGTGTGGTGACCACCGGAGGGCGGCGCCAGTGGTGGGAGTACGAGGACGTCGCCCTGGACGACAGCGACTTCGCGGCTCTCGGGGCCGACTTCGTGCGGTCGGACCTGGGGGCGTCGGTCCGTACCGGAGTGGTGGGTTCGGCGACGAGCAGGCTCTTCCGCCTCGACGACGCCGTGGACTTCGCGACCCGCTGGCTGTCCTCGCACCGCACCGGCGCGCCGGTGCCGTCCCTCTGCCGCTCGCCCGGCTGAGCACGGGTTCCCGGTGGGGCGGCAGTCCTGTTCAGCCCCGGATGCCGAGCCCCTCGACGAGCGTCGCGCCCGGCAGTGCGGCCAGCGCCTTTCCCGGGACGATGAGCTTGCCGCGGCGGCTGCCGCTGCCGATCAGCACCCACTCCTCGTCGACGACGGCGGGATCGATCAGCAGCGGCCACGCGGCCGGGAGTCCGACCGGGGTGATGCCGCCGTACTCCATGCCGGTCTCGCCGACCGCCGTGTCCATGGCGGCGAAGGACGCCTTGCGGGCGCCCAGGTGTCTGCGGACCGCGCCGTTCACGTCGACGCGGGAGTGGGAGAGGACGAGGCAGGCCGCGAGCGTCACCTCGCCGCCGCGCCTGCCCGCCACCACGACGCAGTTGGCCGAGGTGTCGAGCAGTTCCGCCCCGTGGTGCTCGACGAAGACGGCCGTGTCGGCGACGGCCGGATCCGTGTCCACGTGGATGATCCGCTCGGCGGGGAACCCGCCCCAGCCCTCGGCCACGGCCGCGGCGACGGGCCCGGGGAGCAGGTCGAGGCGGTCGGCGGCCGGGCCGGCGTTGTCGAAGGATCCGATGGGGGCGCGCATGCGCGTCACGCTAACAACACCCCGGCGACCCCGGCGGACCGTCTCACCGTACGGGCGGAACGGAACCGCCGTGGCGGCTTTGGCCGGTCCGGGCGTGCGGGCGAGCGACGGCCTCGCCGGGCGTGCCCCGGCGGCTCCGGCCGGTCCTGGCACGCGGCCCCTCCCCCGTCCCGTCAGGCGTCGGACGGGTCCGGTGTCTCGCCCGGGTCCGCCAGGGCCAGCAGCTGTTCGGGCGTGACGCCTGCCGGGATCGGCACCGGGGCGGGGGTGCGCAGCGGCGGCTGCCAGCCCTTCTCCGGGTCCCAGCTGCGCACGACGCGGGCGGGGGCACCGGCCACCACCGCGTGGTCGGGCACCTCGCCCCGTACCACCGCGCCCGCGGCGACCACCACGTTGCGCCCGAGCGTGGCGCCGGGGAGTATCACCGCTCCGGTGCCGATCCAGCAGCCGGGTCCGATGGAGACGGGTTCCATGCGGGGCCACTGCCGGCCGACCGGCTCGTGCGGGTCGTCGTAGCTGTGGTTCGTGGACGTGATGTAGACGTACGGGCCGCAGTACGTGTCCGGGCCGATGGTCACCGTGGTGTCGGCGACCACATGGCTGCCCCGGCCGAGCACCACCCCGTCCCCCAGGGTCAGGATGGGATCGGGGCCGAGGTCCAGGTCGGGCATGAGGCCGGCCGTCAGCGTGACCTGCTCGCCGATGATGCAGTGCGCGCCGAGCTCGATCCACGGTTCGCCGAAGACCGTGCCCTGCGGGAAGGCCAGCCGGGTTCCGGCGCCGATCCGGCCGAAGCGCAGCCTGCCGGGGTGGTCCGCGGTGACCGCGCCCGCCTCCTGCACCCAGCGCCAGCCGCGGTGGACGGCCCGGGACAGGACACGCCGCCGCCAGGCGGCAAGAGATGAGAACGCGTTCCTGTTCTTCGGCACTCGCACACGGTAGTCGGCGGCGGACGACCCGATCACCGCGACGACCTGTGATGTTCACCCCACCGGGCAGCGGGCGGCCGACCGTCGCATACCGTTCCTCGGAAGCGGCCGAACGGCTGCGGCCGGCCGCCGGGACCGGGCGGTCCCGGCCGCACGACACCTGAGCACGGAGGAACGGGCGATGGCAGAGCGGGCGTTGATCATGCGAATGGGCGGCAAGGAGCCGGACGTCGACGCGGACGCCTTCACGGCGCCGACGTCGGTCGTCATCGGCGAGGTCACGATGGCCGCGGGCTCCAGCGTCTGGTACCAGGCCGTGCTGCGCGCCGACTGCGGCCCCATCGTCATCGGCGCCGACAGCAACATCCAGGACAACTGCAGCGTCCACGGCGACCCGGGATTCCCCGTCACGGTCGGCGAGCGCGTCTCGGTCGGGCACAACGCCGTGCTGCACGGCTGCACCGTCGAGGACGACGTCCTGGTCGGGATGGGCGCCACCGTCCTCAACGGCGCCCGCATCGGGGCCGGTTCGCTGATCGCGGCGCAGGCACTGGTCCCGCAGGGGATGCAGGTTCCTCCGGGCTCGCTCGTCGCGGGCGTCCCTGCCAGGGTCAAGAGGCAGCTGACCGAGGAGGAACTCGAAGGCATCAAATTCAACGCGGTGGGCTACGTGGAACTGGCCAGGGCCCACCGCCGGGCGCACGAGAGCTGAGAAACGGACGAGGAGGGCCCCGGCGGGAGCGGAGGCCGCCGGGGCGAGGCGTGGGACGGGTGGCCTGCCCGTCCTGCGGGCCGTACCCGCCACCGCCGCGCGGCGGTGGCGGCCCGTCCGGTCGGTCAGTCCGCGACCGGAACGATCCCCGCGTCGGACACGGGGACGGGAGAGGTGCGCGCCGCCGCCTTCTTGGCCCGGTTCTTCAGGATCAGCATCGAAGTCACGCCGACCAGCACCGCGGCCACGAGACCGAGGTAGGAGAACCGCTTGAGCCACGCCTCGGCGACGATGCCCACCGAGTAGATGACGGCCGTGGTGCCACCGGCCCAGACGATGCCGCCGAAGACGTTGGCGATCAGGAACTTCCAGTACGGCATGTGGAGCACGCCCGCCAGGGGGCCCGCAAAGATCCGCAGCAGTGCGACGAAGCGGCCGAAGAAGACCGCCCACATCCCCCACTTCTGGAACGACCGCTCCGCCAGCGCGATCTGGCTGTCGCCGAAGTGCTTGGGGAACTTCCCGCCGAGCCGGGCCAGCAGCGGCCGTCCGCCCTTGCGGCCGATGGCGTAGCCGATGGAGTCACCGATGATCGCGCCGGCCGAGGCGCAGGCGCCGAGGATCCAGGGGTTGATCCCGTCGTGTCCTGCGGCCAGCAGCGCCGCGCTGACCAGGACGATCTCGCCCGGCAGCGGAATACCGAGGCTCTCCAGTCCGATGACCACGCCCACCAGGGCGTACACGCTGATCGCGGGGACGGTCTCCAGCCATTCCTGGATGTGCAACGCCGGTTCCTTCCGTGCCGATGTCCCGTTGCCCGCCGGGCAACTCCTCGGCGCGCGGCGGGAAGCCTACCGGTACCGCCCTTCGTCCGGACAGCGCGAAGGGCCGCCACGCGCCCCCTTCCGGGAGGTGTGGCGGCCCCGTACGGAACCGGCCGGGATCAGGCGTTGGGACGCAGCGTCCAGACGACCGTCATCTCGCCGGTCACCGCGCCGTCCTCGCGCCGGATCTCGATGACCACGGGGAACTCCGGACGCCTGCCCTCGTCGAGTTCGGCGACGACGTCGGCCACCGGGCGGCCGAGGGTCGCCGTCGCGGTGACGACGCCCTTGGCCAGCTTCTTGTAGCCGATCTCCGCCTTCACCGCGAGCGGTACGGCACGCGACAGCTGGTCGCCGAAGGCGGCGATGACTATCGCGCCGCTCGCCGATTCCGCCAGTGTGAACATCGCCCCGGCGTGCGGTCCGCCGATGTGGTTGTGGTAGTCGGCCTGGTCCGGAAGCCGGACCACCGCGCGCTCGGCGGTCGTCTCCAGGAATTCGAGGTTGAGGGTCCGGGCCATCGGAACCGTCGCGACGAGCATCTCGCCGACGGACATCTGTGCAGCACTCATGGCCGGATGTTACTTGCGAGTAGAGCCTTTGGCCACCTCCGGCCCCTCCAACCGGAGCGCATCCTTCACCGTCCGCACACGGGGGCGGGCGTAGCAGACCGGCCACCGCCCCTCTATCGTTACTCGCCATGTGGCCAGGACAGCAGCCGCCCGGGGGCGAGCAAAACCCGCAGGACCAGAATCAGAACCCGTACCAGCAGCCGGGTTACCAGCAGCCGAATCCCTATCAGCAGCCGGGATATCAGCAGCAGGGCCAGCCCGGTCAGCAGCCGGGGTACCAGCAGCCCGGCTATCAGCAGCCGAACCCGTACCAGCAGCCGACCGTGGCGCAGTACCCGGTTCCCGGCCCGCCCGGCGCTCCGCAGCCCGGCGACAACGGCAGGAAGAAGACCACCGCGATCGCGATCGTCGCGGCCACCGCGGTCGTCGTGGCCGCCGTGGTGACCGGTGTCGTCGTGCTCAACAAGGACGACAAGAAGAAGGACGCCGCCGACGGCAAGAAGTCCTCGGCGCCGGCCGAGCCGTCCGACTCCGCCTCCTCCCCCGAGGCGAACCCGCGCGGTGAGGACGAGGACGCCAAGCCCCTCATTCCCGGCTGGAAGGTCGTCACCAACCCCAAGTGGGGCACCCGGTTCGACGTGCCCGGCGACTGGGAGGTCGGCACGCCCGGCACGTTCTCGTACTTCGAGGACGACAAGAAGGGTGACGGCTCGCCCCTCATCGGTTTCTCCGCGCCGTCGTACTACCAGAAGAAGTGGTGCGTGGACGACTCCGACAAGGACGGCAGCACGGAGGACATGAGCCTCGCGAGCGCCGGCACCAGGGGCGCCCAGGGCGCCACGGACGCCGCCAAGAACGCCCACAGCG
Organism: Streptomyces sp. NPDC001732; assembly: GCF_053596315.1. Taxonomy (NCBI): domain Bacteria; kingdom Bacillati; phylum Actinomycetota; class Actinomycetes; order Kitasatosporales; family Streptomycetaceae; genus Streptomyces; species Streptomyces sp. NPDC001732. The sequence goes on along the minus strand of NZ_JBSFFY010000051.1, from coordinate 7,978 downwards.
AGGCCGGTACCTGGGCGTGGGCCGCCTACGCCCAGCACATGCCGCAGAGCACCATCAAGTTCACCCCCGCCAAGCAGTACACCACCAAGTCGGGTCTCACCGGCCAGGTCGTCACGGCCACCGCTCCCAACGTCACGAAGCGGAAGAAGTGCGACAGCGACGGCAAGGCCATCGCCTTCACCTTCAAGAACAAGAAGGGCGAGTTCGCCTCCTGGGTCCTCTACGGGGCCGACTCCGTCAAGGACGAGCTCCCGGACGCGACGATTCAGAAGATCCTCAGCACCGTGCGACTGGTGGAGGTCACGGAGGCCCCCTGACGTTCCCGCCCTCCCGGGAAACCAGTTGGCACGGTGGAGGCGCAGCGGCGATAGTCCCTGGGTGACCGCCGCTTCCGCCTCCGCCTCCACCGCCCCTCCGAGCCGTTCCGGCCGCAACTACCGTCTTCTGACCGCCGCCGCGATCATCACGGGCCTGGGTACCCATGGCGCGCTGATCGCGGCGGCGTTCGCCGTGCTGCAGGCGGGTGGAGACGGGGGCGACGTCGGTCTGGTGGCCGCGGCCAGGACCGTGCCGTTGGTGCTCTTCCTGCTGATCGGCGGGGCGATCGCGGACCGGCTGCCGCGCCACCGGGTGATGGTCGCGTCGAACACCGTCAACTGCCTCTCGCAGGCGGTCTTCGCCTGGCTGGTGCTGGCCGGTGATCCGAAGCTGTGGCAGATGATGCTGCTCACCGCGCTGTGCGGGACCGGGCAGGCGTTCTTCAACCCGGCGGCCGAGGGCATGCTGATGTCCAGCGTCAGCCATGAGCAGGCGAGCCGCGCCTTCGCGCTGTTCCGGATGGCCACGCAGGGCGCGACGATCGGCGGGGCGGCACTCGGCGGCGCCATGATCGCGGCGATGGACCCGGGCTGGGTGCTGGCCGTCGACGCCGCGGCCTTCGCGGTGGCGGGCGCGCTGCGCGCGTTCCTGGACGTCAGCCACATTCCCTCGCGCGCGCCGGGCGGCGGGCTGCTCGCCGACATGCGGGACGGCTGGCAGGAGTTCGTCGGCCGCCCCTGGCTGTGGAGCATCGTGGCGCAGTTCTCGGTGGTGGTCGCCGCGGTGGGCGCCGCCGAGTCGGTGTACGGGCCGCTGGTCGCCCGGGACGAGCTGGGCGGTGCCCGTCCGTGGGGCTTCGCGCTCGCCGCGTTCGGGGCCGGCACGCTGGGCGGGGCGCTCCTGATGACCCGCTGGAAGCCGCGGCGGATGCTGCTGGCCGGGACGCTCTGCGTCTTCCCGCTGGCCCTGCCCTCGGCGGGCCTCGCGGTGCCGTTGCCGGTGGCCTGGCTCTGCGTGGTGATGTTCGTCAGCGGCGTCGCCATCGAGGTGTTCGGGGTCGCGTGGATGACGGCCATGCACCAGGAGATCCCGGAGGAGAAGCTGTCGCGCGTCTCGGCGTACGACTGGTTCGGCTCGGTGGCGATGATGCCGGTGGCGACGGCGCTCGCGGGCCCGGTGGAGTCGCTGGTGGGACGCAGCCAGGCCCTGTGGGGCTGTGCGGGGCTGATCGTGCTGGTCACCGGGGCCGTGCTGTTCGTCCCCGAGGTGCGCAACCTGACCCGGCGCCCCGACTCCGCCGAAGTGGCGGCCAAGGCCCCGGGCCCGGTTCCCGATCCGGTCTCAGCCGATGCCGAAGGCCCCGTCGGGCGGCTCGGGTGAGGCGACCGCCTCGCCGTCCCCGACCGGCCGGGCGGATCCGGTGAGCCGGTCCAGCGCGGGGCCGTGCTCGACCCTGGCGGGAAAGGCGTCGGCGGCGCAGCGCCGGGTCAGGGCCGCGATGTCGACGGGGTGCCGGGACGCGACGAGGACGACGTTGCCGAAGCGCCGCCCGCGCAGCACCGCCGGTTCGGCGATCAGCGCGAGTTCCTCGAAGACGGCCGCGAAGGTGGCCAGTTGGGAGCGGAGGAAGTCGAAGGGCGCCCCGTCCGCGAGGTTGGCGGCGTAGATCCCGCCGTCGCGCAACGCCCTGCGGGCAGCTCGCGCGTACTCGACGGAGGTGAGGTGGGCGGGCACCCGCGAGCCGCCGAAGACGTCCCCGATCAGTACGTCGAGGGAGTCCGCCGCGGTCCGTTCCAGCAGGTCGCGGGCGTCCGTGCCGTGCACCGCGATCCCGCTGTCCCCGGGGAGGGGGAGCCGCTCGGCGACCAGTTCGAGCAGCCCGAGGTCGGCCTCGGCCACCTCCTGGCGGGAGCCCGGCCTGACCTCGGCCACGTAGCGGGGCAGGGTGAGCGCGCCGCCGCCGAGGTGGAGGACGTCCAGCGGCGCGCCCGGTGGTGCGGCGCAGTCGACGACACGGGCGAGCCGTCGCACGTACTCGAACTCCAGGTGGTCCGGAGCGTCGAGGTCCACGTACGACTGCGGCGCGCCGTCGACGGTGAGCAGCCAGGCCCTGTCCCGGTCCACGTCGGGGAGGAGTCTGGCGGTGCCCTGGTCCACGTCCCGGATCACGGGTATCGACTCGTTCACTCCCCCATTGTGGGGTGCCGGATCAGCTGCCGAGGACCGCGGCGACTGCTTCGACGTGCGCGGCCGCCTGGACGAGACCGGCTCGGGCCGCCTCGGCCCGTCGGCCCGGGTCGAGGGGGTTGCGGCCGAACGCCTTCTTCGACGCCGCGTCCGGGGTGACGACCTCGACGTGGGCGCCGTTCGCGACGAGTGCGGCCGCCTGCACGGCCGGCGAGACGATGGTTCTGCTGCCGCGCGCCGACGGGGCGATGACGACGACGCGCCGGTGACCGGCGGCGAGGTGGGCGTTGGCCGTGGAGTGCACCCCGCCGTCGATCCAGTCCCGTCCCCCGACCCGTGCGACGGGCCACACCCCGGGGACCGCCGAACTCGCGGTGACGGCGTCCACGAGGGGGACACCACTGTCCTTGTCGAACGTGTGGAGTTCGCCGGTGTCGGCGTCGACAGCGGTGATGCGCAGGGGGCGGTCGGGCCACTCCGGCGAGGGGAGACGCTCCGCGATCGCCGCGCGCCGCCCCTCCTCGTCGATGTCGGGTCGGGCGCCCCGCGCCAGTCGGCCCAGCCTCCGCCCGTACTCCTCGGCGGTACGGGCGAGGAGCACGGCCTTGGTGTAGCGCAGCAGGGTGAGTGCGCCGAGCCTGCCGCCCCTCATGCCCCGCGGGTCGGCGAGCTGGAGTTCGTAGAGTTCGGAAAGGCCGAGTGTCCCGGAGGCCAGCTGCGCGCCGACCGAGGCTCCGGCCGAGCTGCCGATGATCAGATCGGCAGTGGAGAGGTCCGCGCCCGCTTCCGCGAGTCCGTACAGGATCCCGGTCTCCCAGGCGCCGCCGACGACGCCGCCGGCACCGAGTACCAGTGCTGTGTCTGTCATACCGTCAGTCTTGCGCACGGCGCGGAGCCCGCCTCCCGCGGGGTACGGAGGAGGCGGGCCCCGGGCCTCAGAGAAGCCCGGTGACGGTGCCGGCGCCGACCGTGCGGCCGCCCTCGCGGATCGCGAAGCCGAGTCCGGTCTCCAGCGGGACGTCACGGCCCAGCTCGACGGTCAGGTCGACCGTGTCGCCGGGGCGCGCCACCGCCACCTCGCCGAGGTCCACGTCCCCGACGACGTCCGCCGTGCGGATGTAGAACTGTGGCCGGTAGCCGGTGGTGAGCGGCGTGGTGCGGCCGCCCTCCCGCGCCGACAGCACGTAGACCTGCGCGGTGAAGCGTCGGCTCGGCGTCACGCTGCCCGGCGCCGCGACCACGTGGCCGCGCCGGACCCGGTCGCGCTCCACACCGCGCAGCAGCAGGGCCACGTTGTCGCCGGCCTCGGCGGACTCCATCGGCTTCCCGAAGGTCTCCAGACCGGTGACGACCGTCTCGATGTCCGGTCCGAGCACCGACACCCGGTCGCCGAGGCGGACGGTGCCGCGCTCGACGGCTCCGGTGACGACGGTGCCCCGGCCGGTGATGGTCAGGACGTTCTCCACCGGGAGCAGGAACGGCGCGTCGGTGTAGCGGACCGGCATCGGCACGTACGTGTCGACGGCGTCCAGCAGCGCTTCCACGGCCGAGGTCCAGCGCGGGTCCCCCTCCAGGGCCTTCAGCCCCGAGACCCGCACGACGGGCACGCCGTCGCCCCCGTAGCCGTGTGCGGACAGCAGCTCGCGGACCTCCAGCTCGACCAGGTCGGTCAGCTCGGGGTCGCCCGCGTCCGCCTTGTTGAGGGCGACGACGATGTGGTCGACCCCCACCTGGCGGGCGAGCAGGACGTGCTCGGCGGTCTGCGGCATGATCCCGTCGAGCGCGGAGACGACGAGGATCGCCCCGTCGAGCTGGGCGGCGCCGGTGACCATGTTCTTGATGTAGTCGGCATGTCCCGGCATGTCCACGTGCGCGTAGTGACGGGTGTCGGTCTCGTACTCGACGTGCGCGATGTTGATGGTGATGCCGCGCTGCGTCTCCTCCGGGGCCCGGTCGATCCGGTCGAACGGGACGAACGTGCCGGTCCCCCGGTCGCTGAGGACCTTGGTGATGGCGGCGGTCAGGGTGGTCTTGCCGTGGTCGACGTGGCCCATGGTGCCGATGTTGAGGTGCGGCTTGGTGCGCACGTATGCCGTCTTGGGCATGGTTCATTCCTTGGAAGTCGAAGCTGTGACGAGGACCCCGGGGCCCGGCCGACCCTCCCCTTGCGGGGTCCGCCGGACTGTCGGGGGAGGGTCAGCTTCGGGCGCCGCCGATGGGCGCTGCGGCAGCGGTGGACGCCGCCGTGACGACTGCTGCGGTCGTGGGGCTCACGGCAGCCTTCGGCGCGTCCGCGACTGCGGACGACGCTGCGAGGGAGGCGTACCGGAACATGGGTCCGATGATGTCCGAGCCGTACCGTCCCGTCGAATGGTTTTCCCGGGGGACTCCCCGGGCCGGTACGGGAGTCGGGCACGCGCCCGCCGCCGGGGCCCGGCGCGCGGGGCGGGTGGGCGGCCGGTCGTACGGTGCGGCGCGGCGCGGGCCGTCTGTCGACCGGCCTCCCGCGCCGCGTGCATTGCGGCGTTCGTTCACCGGTGTCGGCTACTCTCCCGGCATGCTCGACCCCGTCCCCGCCGCCCGGCCCGCCACCGGCCTCGTCGTGCGCTGCACGAGGGCGCTGCTCTCGCCCTGGTCCCGGTTCTCGCTGCTCGTGGCGGTGCTGCTGGCCGCGGCGGTCGCGATGCTGTTCCTCGAACCCCAGCGGCTGCTCGCCACCGGCTGGCCCGCCCGGCTCGACGGGGGCGTCGTCGCGGTCGTCCTGTTCGGGGCCGCGTACGGCGCGTGCACCGTCGCCTTCGTGCCGCGTCCCCTGCTCAACCTCGCCGCGGGTGCGCTCTTCGGCACCCAGGCGGGGCTGGCCGCCGCCCTGGCGGGAACGGTGCTGGGCGCGGGCATCTCGTTCGGGCTGGGCCGGGTGCTCGGGCAGGACGCGCTGCGCCCGCTGCTGCGCGGGCGGTGGCTCAAGGCGGCGGACGGCCAGCTGAGCCGGCACGGATTCCGCTCGATGCTGGCGCTGCGGCTGTTCCCGGGCGTGCCGTTCGCGGCGGCCAACTACTGCGCGGCGGTGTCGCGCATGGGGTGTCCGCCCTTCCTGGTGGCCACCGGGCTCGGCTCGATCCCGAACACCGCGGCGTACGTGGTGGCGGGCAGCGAGGCGACGTCGCCGACGTCGCCCGCGTTCCTGGCCGCCATGGGCTTCATCGTGCTGACGGGGATCGGCGCGGCCTTCGTGGCCTGGCGCAAACGCCACCGGCTGCCCTCCGGGTGACGCTCTCCTCCTCCCGGTCCCCACGCCGGAACCGGGGGCAGGACCGGTGGCGGGGCGGCGGACGGCCCGGGGGTGTGCACGCCCCCGTTCATCCGGGGGAGATACCCTGCCCGCGACCGACCGAAGATCTGCGGGGCCTGCACGGCCCTGTTCTCCATTGACCGCTATACGCACACTGCCGACGGCTCCGCCGTCGGCCGATGCATGATCACCTCCAGGATGGCCAAAGCCCCATGAGCTGGTTCGAATCGTTCGTCCTGGGCCTCGTTCAGGGACTGACCGAGTTCCTGCCGATCTCCTCCAGCGCGCATCTGCGGCTCACCGCAGCGTTCGCCGGCTGGCACGATCCGGGGGCGGCGTTCACCGCCATCACCCAGATCGGCACGGAGGCGGCAGTCCTCATCTACTTCCGCAAGGACATCGTCCGGATCGTCTCGGCGTGGTTCCGTTCGCTGGTGGACCGGTCGATGCGCGGTGACCACGACGCCCAGATGGGCTGGCTGGTCATTGTGGGCTCCGTCCCCATCGGTGTGCTCGGTGTGACGCTCAAGGACCAGATCGAGGGCCCCTTCCGCGACCTGCGGCTGATCGCCACCACCCTGATCGTCATGGGCATCGTCCTCGGCATCGCCGACCGTCTCGCCGCGCGCGACGAGGCGGGCGGCAGGCACCGGGCCAGCAAGGAGCGCAAGACGCTCAAGGAGCTCGGTGTGAAGGACGGCCTGATCTTCGGCTGCTGCCAGGCGATGGCCCTGATCCCGGGCGTCTCCCGCTCCGGGGCCACCATCAGCGGCGGTCTGCTCATGGGGTACACCCGTGAGGCGGCGGCCCGGTACTCCTTCCTGCTCGCGATCCCCGCGGTGCTCGCCTCGGGCGTCTTCGAGCTGAAGGACGCGGGCGAGGGGCACGTGTCGTGGGGGCCGACGATCTTCGCGACCCTCATCGCGTTCGGTGTGGGTTACGCCGTCATCGCCTGGTTCATGAAGTTCATCACGACCAAGAGCTTCATGCCGTTCGTGATCTACCGGGTGCTGCTCGGTGTACTGCTGTTCGTGCTGGTGGCCGCAGGTGTGCTGAGTCCGCACGCGGGTGAGTCGGCGGGCTAGGCGGGGGGTTGGGCCCAATTTTGACACCCAACCCATTACCTGAAGCTGGAGATTCCTAGAGCAAGACAGAGGTGGTTCGAGCCTCCTCGACATGATCATCTCCCACCCGTCCCCCATTCGATCTCCCACATGAACGAACCAGGGCGAGGCCGCCACCTGGAGGGGTGGACCGCGACCTCGCCCTGGTCAGGCTGTTCAACGAATGACCGTGACACGTGACACGCACATGACCGTCATACGTTCGAGCGAATTTGAACAGGAGTGATCGAAAGAATTCCATGACCGTTCGCTCACCACTAAAGGGGTGCGCGGCAAGCGGACGGCTGCACAGGGAGACCCGGACTCGATGCCGAGTCGGCGGCCAGCGTCGCTTCGCCATTCAACCCGCGGTTCGCATATACCGAAAGGACACGCCGGGAAGTAATTCGAACTCATGTTCCCGGAAGCCCCGTCGTTGCAGCCATGCATGTAGCGACCATTTGGGCACTGACTCCTGATCGGTAGCCACAGACCGTTTGTCGAGTGCCACTCCGACCCCCCTCCCCGCCTGGGTTCTAACCCGCCGCTCAGCCCTTGGGCACCGCATAGCTGCGCTCCGCGGCGCGGCTGGACCGTCTCAGGACCAACTCGCCGATCGCGCAGACATGGAGCGGCGCAGCATTCAGCGGTACGAGGGCGCCGCCCGTGATCCCCGCTACAGCGACCTGCTCCTCATTGCCCGTGTCCTCGATGTCACCGTCGCCGACCTAAGGGTTGTCCCGTAACTACTGGTCACGGGTGAGATGATCTTGCTGTGTCTGGTGTGATCAGGGCGTCGGAGCCCTCCTGGATAGCCCCGTTCACCGGGTTGAGCCCGCGCCAGTTCGGCAAGCTGATCACCGCGCTCCGGCGTGAGGGTGCGGACCCGGTACGCAAGGGTCGGCCCTGGAGCCTGCCGCTGGAAGACCGCGTACTCCTGGTCGCCGCATACTGGCGAACGAACCTGACATTGCGCCAACTGGCCCCGCTTTTCGGGGTGTCCAAGTCGGCGGCCGACCGCATCATCGACCACCTCGGGCCGCGACTCGCGCTCCAGCAGCGCAAGCGGTTCCGCAAG
>NZ_JBSFFY010000050.1:0-48962 GCF_053596315.1 Streptomyces sp. NPDC001732 | reverse complement strand
CCAACGCCTGGGAAGAGGTCCTGTGCCAGATCTTCGCGGACGTCCTCGGCCTCGACACCGTCGGCGTCGACGACAACTTCTTCGACCTCGGCGGCGACAGCATCCTGTCCGTCCAGGTGGTCAGCCGGGCCCGTACGGCCGGTCTGGTCGTCGCGGCGCGGGACATCTTCCGGGAGGGCACGCCCGCCGGGCTGGCCGCGGTCGCCGAAGCCGTGCCGACGACGGTGGAGGAGCCGGACGCCGGTATCGGTGAGATCCCGGCCACCCCGATCATGCGCTGGCTGGAGGGCTTCACCGAGACCGACGGCTTCAACCAGTCGATGGCCGTGCGGGTACCGGCCGGGCTCGACGAGCAGGCGCTCGTCGGCGCGGTCCAGTCCCTGCTGGACCACCACGACATGCTGCGGCTCCGGCACCTGCCGGACGGCACGTACGAGGTGCGGGAACGCGGAGCCGTCCGGGCCTCGGTCCACCGGGTCGACGCCCGGAACACCGACCCCGGAGACGTCGAGGCGGCCCGCGTCGCCGAGGCGGCACGACGGGAGCTGTCCCCGACGGACGGCGACCTCGCGCGGTTCGTCTGGTACGACGCGGGACCCGACCGTCCGGGCACGCTGCTGGTGGTGCTGCACCACCTCGCGGTGGACGCCGTGTCGTGGCAGATCCTGCTGCCCGACCTGGCCGCCGCGTACGAGGCGACGGCCGCCGGACGGACCCCCGAACCGGCCCCGGTCATCACCTCGTACCGGACCTGGGCCGGCCTCCTCCACGCGGCGGACCGGCGGGCCGAGCTGCCGGTGTGGCGGGAGATCGCCGCGACACCGGACCCGCTGCTGGGCACCCGCCGACTGGACCCGGCCATCGACACGGCCGGTACCGCACGGCAGTTGGAGCTGTCCCTTCCGGCGGACGTCACCGAGGCCCTGCTCGGCACCGTCCCGGCCAGCGTGAACGGCACGGTCACCGACGCCCTGCTGTACGGGCTCGCCAGGGCCGTCGCCGAGCGGCGCGGCGCCGGGCCCGTCCTGGTGGACCTCGAAGGCCACGGACGCGAGCACATCGCCGACGGCGTGGACACCTCGCGGACGGTGGGCTGGTTCACCAGCCTCTACCCGGTGCGGCTGGACGCGCAGGGCCGTACGCCGACCGACGGGCTCAAGCAGGTCAAGGAGCAGCTGCGGGCCTTCCCGGACACCGGTATCGGATACGGCGTGCTGCGTCACCTGGGCGACGAGCCGGGGCTCGCCGTGACCCCGCAGATCGGCTTCAACTACCTGGGCCGGTTCGTCGCGGGCGGCGGCGACGGCGCGGACGGCGACTGGCAGACGGTGGACGGGCCGGTTCCGGCGCCGCGTTCTCCGGAGATGCCGATGACACACGCGGTCGAGATCACCGCGGTGACCGAGACCCACGAGGACCGTCCGCAACTCGTGGCGACCTGGACGTGGGCGCCGGGCCTGCTCGGCGAGTCCGCGGTGCGGGAGCTGGCGGAGGCGTGGCGTGCCGCGCTGACGGAGCTCGCCGACGAGCGGCCGGACACGGTCGGGCTGACTCCGTCCGACCTGAGCGACGACCTGACACAGAGCGAGATCGACAGCCTTGAGGCTGAACTGGGGGACTGGTGATGAAGCGTTCACGCCTTGAGGACGTACTGCCGCTGACACCGTTGCAGGAGGGGCTGCTGTTCCACGCCCTCTACGACGAGACGGCCGTGGACGTGTACAACACCCAGCTGGTGCTGGAGCTGTCCGGCGCGGTCGACGCGGAGCTGCTGCGACGCAGCGCCGAGGCGGTCATGCAGCGGCACGCCAACCTGCGGGCGGGTTTCCGCATGCGGGCCAGCGGCCGGCCGATGCAGATCATTCCGCGGAGCGTGGCGCCGGGATGGGCCGAACTGACGCTGACGGCAGATGAGTTGGACGCCTTCCTGACGGAGGACCGGGCCACCCGGTTCGACCTGGGACGGCCGCCGCTGATCCGGTTCAGCCTGGTCCACCTCGGCCCCGGCGACCACCGGCTCGTCCTGACGAACCACCACATCCTGCTGGACGGCTGGTCCGCTCCCCTGCTCGTGCGGGAACTCCTCGCCGTGTACGAGGCGGGGGGCCGCACCGACGGACTGCCCCGGGTCACCCCGTACCGGGACTACCTGCGCTGGCTGGGGCAGCAGGACGGCGAGGCGGCCAGGAACGCCTGGCGGGAGGCGCTCGCCGGGGTCGACGGGCCGACCCTCGTGGCGCCGGGGGCCACCGCCGGGACGGTGCTGCCGGAGCGGATCGCCGCGGCGCTGTCGCCGGAGGTCACCGCCCGGCTGGTGCGGACGGCCGCCGAGCGCGGCCTGACCCTCAACTCCCTGGTGCAGGGCGCGTGGGCGATCGTGGTCGGGCAGCTCGCGGGCCGCACCGACGTGGTGTTCGGCACCACGGTGTCCGGGCGCCCGGCGGGGCTGCCCGGGGTCGAGGACATGATCGGCCTGTTCATCAACACGGTGCCGGTCCGGGTCGCCCTCGACCCGTCGGCGCCGGTCGCCGACGCGTTCGGTGCCCTCCAGCGCCGCCAGGGCGACCTGCTCGACCACCATCACGTCAGTCTCGCCGAGATCCAGCGCGAGGCGGGGCACGGCGAGCTGTTCGACTCGATCCTCGTCTTCGAGAACTACCCCCTGGAGGAGGGCGGTCCGGACGGCCCGCTCGACATCACCGACATCGACGGGGGCGGGGCGACCCACTACCCGCTGAGCCTGATCACCGGCATCGCCGGGGACCGCCTCGTCGCCCGGCTCGACATCCGGCCCGAGGCGTTCGACCGGGCGCAGGGCGAGGCGATCGCCGCGCGCTTCCTGCGCGTCCTGGAGACCGTCGCCGCCGACCCGGACCGTCCGGTGGGCCGGATCGAGGCCACCCTGCCCGAGGAGCGGCGGCAGGTCGTCGAGGAGTGGAACGCCACCGACCTCGACCTGCCCGCGGCCGTCCTGCCCGACCTGCTGGAGGTCTGGGCCGGCCGCGCCCCGGACCGGGTCGCGGTGGTCTTCGAGGGCGAGGAGGTCACCTACCGCGAGCTGCACGCACGGGCGAACCGGCTGGCCCGCGACCTCGTCGCGCGGGGCGCGGGTCCCGGCCGGCTGGTGGCCCTCGCCATGCCGCGCTCGGTGGACCTCGTCGTCGGGCTGCTCGCGATCGTGAAGACGGGGGCCGCGTACCTCCCGGTCGACGTGGGCTACCCGGCCGACCGGATCGCGTTCATGCTGGACGACGCCGCGCCGATCTGCGTCCTCGACAGCGCCGGGGCGACGGCCCGGGAGGACGCCCCGCTCACCGACGCGGACCGGCTCCGCCCGCTGCGCCCGGACGACGCCGCGTACGTCATGTACACCTCTGGTTCGACGGGGCGGCCCAAGGGCGTCGTCGTGCCGCACACCGCCGTCGTGAACCGGCTGGACGGCATGCAGCGCGCGTTCCCCCTGGCCGCCGACGACCGGGTCCTGCAGAAGACCCCGACCAGCTTCGACGTGTCCGTGTGGGAGTTCTTCTGGCCCCTGCTGGAAGGCGCCACGATGGTGGTGGCCAGGCCCGACGGCCACCGGGACCCCGACTACCTCGCCGAGCTGATCCGGGCCGAGGGCGTCACGACGGTCCACTTCATCCCCGCCGTGCTGGCCGCCTTCGTGGAGGCTCCGGCGACCGCCGAATGCACCGCGCTGCGCCGCGTCTTCTGCGGCGGCGAGGCCCTGCCGGCGGAGTTGCACCGGCGCTTCCGGGACGTCCTGGACATCCCCCTGCACCACCTGTACGGCCCCACCGAGGCGACGATCGACGTGACCGCCTGGGACGGCGGCCGGGAGATCCGCCCCGGCAACGCGCCCATCGGCTTCCCCGTCTGGAACACCCGGGTCTACGTCCTCGACGCGGCCCTGCGCCCGGTCCCGCCCGGCGTGGAGGGCGAGCTGTACCTCGCGGGTACGCAGCTCGCGGACGGCTATCTGCGGCGGCCCGGCCTCAGCGCCGAGCGGTTCGTCGCCAACCCGTTCGGGCCGCCCGGCTCGCGGATGTACCGGTCGGGCGACCTGGCCCGGTGGAACGCCGACGGCTCCGTGCAGTTCGCCGGCCGGGCCGACCGCCAGGTCAAGATCCGCGGCGTCCGCGTCGAACTCGACGAGATCCGGGCCACCGCGGCCGAACTCCCCGACGTCGCCCAGGCCGTCGTCACCCTCTCCGGGGAGCGGCTCGTCGCCTACCTCGTGCCCGCCGGACCCGGCGGCGGCGACCTGGTCCGCACCGTCCGCGAGCACCTGTCCGCGCGCCTGCCCGACCAGCTGGTGCCCGGCGCGTACGTGGTCCTCGACGCGCTGCCGCTGACCCCCAGCGGCAAGCTCGACACCGACGCGCTGCCCGTGCCCGACCCCGTCGGCGCCCCTGCCGGGCGGGCCGCGGCCACACCGCAGCAGGAGATCCTCTGCGGGCTGTTCGCCGATGTGCTCGGCGTCCGGCACACCGGTGTGGACGACGACTTCTTCGACCTGGGCGGGCACTCGCTGCTCGCCACCCGGCTGGTCAGCCGGATCCGCTCCGCCTTCGGCGTGGAGCTGCCGATCCGGGCGCTGTTCGAGGCGCCCACGCCCGCCGGGATCGCCGCCCGCCTGGACACGGCGGCGGCGGCCCGGCCCGCGGTGCGCCCCGCCGAGCGGCCGGAACACCCCCCGCTGTCCTACGCCCAGCAGCGGCTCTGGTTCCTCTACCGGCTGGAGGGCCCCGGCGCCACCTACAACCTGCCGGTCGTGCTGCGCCTGACCGGCCCGCTGGACCGGGCCGCGCTCGGGGACGCCCTCACCCACGTGGTGGAGCGGCACGAGGCGCTGCGCACCGTGTTCCCCGACTTCGGCGGCACGCCGTACCAGCGGGTCCTGCCCGCCGCCGTCGAGCTGCGCGTGGAGCCCCACTCGCAGGAGGCGCTGGACGCCGCGGCCGGGTACGCGTTCGACCTGGCCGAGGAGGTGCCCCTGCGGGTCACCCTCTTCGAGGCCGGTCCCGAGGAGCACGTCCTGCTGCTCCTCCTGCACCACATCGCGGGTGACGGCTGGTCCACCGCGCCGCTCGCCGACGACCTGGCCGCCGCGTACGCCGCCCGGTGCCGGGGCGAGGCCCCGCAGTGGGCGCCGCTGCCCGTGCAGTACGCCGACTTCGCCCTGTGGCAGCGGGAACTGCTCGCGGGCGAGGACGACCCCGAGAGCCTGATGGCCCGCCAGCTCGACTACTGGCGCACCGCGCTCGACGGGGCGCCGGAAGTGCTGGAACTGCCCGCCGACCGGTCCCGCCCCGCGGTCGCCGGCAGCGCGGGCGGCGTGGTCGAGCTGACCGTGCCCGCCGAGGTGCACGGCGCGCTCGCCGCGCTGGCCCGGTCCGAGCAGGTCAGCATGTTCATGGTGGTCCAGGCCGGGATCGCCGCCCTGCTGGCCCGGATGGGCGCCGGCACCGACATTCCGCTCGGCACCGCCGTCGCCGGGCGCACCGACGAGGCGCTGGACGACCTCGTCGGGTTCTTCGTCAACACGCTGGTGCTGCGCACCGACGTCTCCGGGAACCCGGCCTTCACCGAACTGCTGCGCCGCGTCCGCAGCACCGACCTGGCCGCCTACGCCCACCAGGACGTGCCGTTCGAGCGGCTCGTCGAGGTGCTCAACCCGGCCCGGTCGATGGCCCACCACCCGCTGTTCCAGGTGATGCTGACGTTCGCGAACACCGCGGACGGCGACTTCGAGATGGCCGGGCTCCAGGTCGCCCGCGAGCACGTGGGCGCCGACAGCGCCAAGCTCGACCTGTCGTTCTTCCTCGCCGAGGAGCACACCGGCGACGGCGGCCCGAACGGGCTGCGCGGTGCGATCCAGTACTCCTCGGACCTGTACGACGCCGAGACCGTGCAGGCCCTGGCCGACCGGTTCGTGCGGATCCTCGCCGCGGTGGCGGCCGACCCCGCCCTGCCGGTCGGGGAGCTGCCGGTGCTGTCCGGTCAGGAGCGCCACGACGTCCTGGCCGGCTGGAACCACCCCGGGCTCGACGTGCCCCGGACGACCGTGCCGGAGCTGTTCGCCGCCCGTGCCGCGCTCACCCCCGGCGCCACCGCCGTCGTCTGCGGGGACGAGAGCGTCACGTACGCAGAACTCGCCGACCGGGCCGACCGGCTCGCCCGGCTCCTCGTGGCGCGCGGGGTGCGGCCCGAGACGTTCGTCGCGATCGCCCTGCCGAAGTCCGTCGACCTGGTCGTGGCGGTCCTGGCCGTGTTCCGGGCCGGGGCGGCCTATCTGCCGCTGGACCCCGAACACCCCGCCGACCGGCTCGCCTTCGTCCTCGACGACGTCGACCCGGTCCTCGTCCTGACCACCACGGACACCGAACTGCCCGGCGGGCGGCCCCGGTTGCACCTGGACGCCCTCGACACGGCCGGGCAGGAGGCGGATGTCGCACTGCCGGCCGCCGTGGCCGACACCTCCGCCGCGTACGTCATCTTCACGTCGGGGTCCACGGGCCGCCCGAAGGGCGTCGTGGTCGAGCACCGGTCGCTCAACGTCTACCTGGCTTGGGCCCGGCAGGCGTACGACTCCGTCGGGCGCGGTGCGCTGGTCCACTCGCCGATCTCCTTCGACCTCACCGTCACCGGCGTCTTCGCGACGCTGACCGCGGGCGGCACCGTGCAGCTCGTCGACCTCGACGGCGCGGCACCCGCCGAACGCCCGGCGTTCGTCAAGGCCACCCCGAGCCATCTGTCGCTGCTGCTGTCGCTGCCGGACGCGTTCTCCCCGACGGAACAACTCGTCCTCGGCGGCGAGTCGTTGATGGGCGAGCTGCTCGACGAGTGGCGCCGCCGCCACCCCGGTGTGACCGTGGTCAACGAGTACGGGCCCACCGAGACGACCGTCGGCTGCACCGAATTCCGCATCGCGCCCGGCGACGGCGTGCCGAACGGTGTCATCACCATCGGCCGGCCCGTCTGGAACACCCGGATGTACGTGCTCGACGCACGGCTGCGCCCGGCGCCCGTCGGGGTGACCGGCGAGCTGTACATCGCCGGTGACCTGGTCACCCGCGGCTACCTCAACCGCCGCGGCCTCACCGCGGAGAAGTTCGTCGCGGACCCGTTCGGCCCCCCGGGGTCGCGCATGTACCGCAGCGGCGACCTGGGCCGCTGGAACCGGCACGGCGAACTGGAGTTCGTCGCCCGGGTCGACCACCAGGTGAAGCTGCGCGGATTCCGCATCGAGCTGGGCGAGGTGGAGTCGGCCGTCGGCCGCCACCCGGAGGTGACGCACACGGCCGTGATCGTCCGCGAGGACCGGCCGGGCGACAAGCGACTGGTCGCCTATGTGACGCCCGCCGACGTCGACCTCGCGACCGTCCGGGCCGAGGTCGCCGAGCAGCTGCCGGAGTACATGACGCCCTCCTCGTACGTCGCCCTGGAACGGCTCCCGTTCACCGCGAACGGCAAGCTCGACCGGAACGCGCTGCCCGCCCCGGAGACCGTCACCACCGCCCGCGGGCCCCGCGACGCCCGCGAGGAGGCCCTGTGCCGGATCTTCGCGGACGTGCTCGGGCTGGAGTCGGTCGGCATCGACGACGCGTTCTTCGACCTCGGCGGGCACTCCCTGCTGGCGGCCCGGCTCGTCGCCCGGGTCCGGGACGAACTCGGCGTCGACGTCGGCATCCGGACCCTGTTCGAGGCGCCGAGCGTGGCCGGGTTCGCCGAACGGATCGGGACGGGCCTCCCGGACGGGCGGCCGACGCGGCCCCCGCTCGCCCCGCGACCGCGCCCGGAGCGGGTGCCGCTCTCCGCGGCCCAGCGCCGGCTGTGGTTCATGTACCGCTTCGAGGGCCCCTCGCCCACGTACAACGTCCCGCTGTCGCTGCGGCTGACCGGCCGGGTCGACACCGGTGCCCTGCGGGCCGCCCTCGCCGACGTGGTGGACCGGCACGAGAGCCTGCGCAGCGTCTTCGGCGACGAGGACGGCCGGCCCCATCAGCGGACCGTCCCGGACTCGCCCGTGCTGGAGGAGGTGACGGGCGGCGACGTCGCCGAGCTCGCCTCGTACCGCTTCGCGCTCGACCGCGAACTGCCCGTGCGCGCCTGGCTGATCCACCGGGGCGCCGACGAGCACGTCCTGCTGGTGCTCGTCCACCACATCGCGTGCGACGGCTGGTCGATGGGCCCGCTGCTGCGGGACCTGGGCACCGCCTACGCGGCCCGCCGGGAGGGCCGGGCCCCGCAGTGGGCGCCGCTGCCCGTGCAGTACGCCGACCACGCGCTGTGGCAGCAGGAGGTCCTGGGCGACGAGTCCGACCCGGACAGCGTGCTCGCCCGGCAGACCGCGTTCTGGCGGGAGACCCTCGCCGGTGCGCCCGACCTGCTGGAACTGCCCACCGACCGGCCGCGCCCCGCCACCCTCACCCTCCGCGGCGGCACCGCGCCCCTGACCGTCGGCCCCGAACTGCACAAGGCCGTCGACGAGTTGGCCCGCTCCAGGCGCGTCAGCGTGTTCATGGTGCTCCAGGCGGCCCTCGCCGCGCTCCTCTCGCGGTACGGCAGCGGCACCGACATCCCGCTCGGCTGCGCCGTCGCCGGGCGCGACGAGGAGGCGACCCGGGACCTGATCGGCTTCTTCGTCAACACCGTGGTGCTGCGCACCGACGTCTCCGGCAGCCCCTCGCTGCACCAGCTCGTCGACCGGGTCCGGGAGACCGACCTGGCCGCGTTCGCCCACCAGGACGTGCCGTTCGAGCGGCTCGTCGAGGTGCTGAACCCGGCCCGGTCCCTCGCCCACCACCCGCTGTTCCAGGTGATGCTCACCCTGCAGAACCTCGACGCCGCCGAACCGGAACTCGCCGGTCTCGACGTCCGCGGGGAGCAGGTCGACACGGAGTCCGCCAAGGTGGATCTGGCGTTCCTCCTGGAGGAGGACGAGGCGGGCGGGCTGACCGGCATCGTGCGCTACGCCACCGACCTGTTCGACCCGGAGACCGCCCAGGACCTCGCCGACGGCCTGGTCCGGCTGCTCGCCGCCGCCGTCGCCGCCCCCGACGAGCCGCTGGACCGGCTCGACGTCCTCGGCGACGAGCTGCGCCGCCGCGTCCTGGAGGAGTGGAACGGCACCGGCCCGGCCGCGGCCCCGCTGACCTGGACGGAACTGTTCGCCCGTCAGGTGGCCGCCACCCCCGGCAACCCGGTGGTGCAGGACGGTGCCCGCACGCTCACCTACGCCGAGCTGGACCGGCGGTCCAGCCGGCTCGCCCACCTGCTGCGCGAGCGGGGCGCGGGCCCCGGCGAGGTCGTGGCGCTGCGGCTGCCCCGGTCCGCCGACTTCGTCGTCGCGCTCATGGCGACGCTGAAGGCGGGGGCCGCCTATCTGCCGGTGGACCCGAACTACCCGGCCGAACGCATCGCGTTCATGCTCGACGACACCCGCCCGGTCTGCGTGCTCTCCCCCGAGTCGCTGCGGGAGTGCTCCGAGGCCGCCGAGGCGATGCCCGACACCGTGCCGGACGCCGGCCCGCACGTGGACGACGCCGCGTACGTCATCTACACCTCCGGTTCGACCGGCCGCCCCAAGGGCGTCGTGGTGTCGCACCGGGGCCTGGCCGGGCTCGCCGCCAACCAGACCGAGCGGTACGCCGTCGGACGGGACAGCCGCGTCGCGCAGATGATCTCGCCGAGCTTCGACGCGAGCGTCTCCGAGATGTGCCTCGCGCTGCTCACCGGCGCCTGCCTGGTGATCCCGCCGGGCCCCCTCGCCGGTGCCGAGCTGGGCGCCTTCCTCGCCGCCGAGCGCATCACCCACGTCCACCTCCCGCCGTCCGTGCTGGCCGGGGTGGAGCGCGGCGGACTGCCGGACCTGGAGGTGCTCGTCTCCGGCGGCGAGGCCACCCAGCCGGAGCTGCTGGCGCACTGGGCCGAGGGCCGCCGCGTGATCAACGCGTACGGCCCGACCGAGGCCACCGTGGACGTCGCCTCCTGGGTGCACGACTCGAAGGACCGGCGGCCCGTCCCGATCGGCACGCCCATCGGGGGTGCCCGCGTGTACGTGCTCGACCACCGGCTCCAGCCCGTCCCGCCCGGGGCGGTGGGCGAGCTGTACGCCGCCGGGCCCGGCCTGGCCCGCGGCTACCTCCGCCGCCCCGGCCTGACCGCCGAGCGGTTCGTCGCCAACCCGTTCGCGCCCGGCGAGCGGATGTACCGCACCGGTGACCTGGTCCGCCACGACCGCGACGGCCTGCTGGTCTTCGTCGGCCGGGCCGACACCCAGATCAAGCTGCGCGGCCTGCGCATCGAACTGGGCGAGATCGAGTCGGCGCTCGCCGAACTGCCGGGCGTCGCCCACGCCGTCGCGGCGGTGCACGCCGACCGGCTCGTCGGCTGGGCCGTGCCGGCCGCGGAACACCGGCTCGACGCCGGGGAACTGCGGGCCCGCCTGGCCGAGGTGCTGCCGGCGCACATGGTGCCCGCCGTCCTCGTGCCCCTGGACGAGCTGCCGCTCACCCCGAACGGCAAGCTCGACCGCAAGGCCCTGCCCGTGCCGGAGGTGGACCTCTCGGCGACGGGCCGGGACCCGCGCAGCCTGCGCGAGGAACTGCTCTGCGGACTGTTCGCGCAGGCGCTGGACCTGCCGCGGGTCGGCGTCGACGCCAACTTCTTCGAGCTGGGCGGCCACTCCCTCCTCGCGATGCGGCTCGCCGGCCGGATCAGCACCGCCCTGGGCGTGGCGACCGATGTGCGGGCCCTGTTCGAGGCACCCACCCCGGCCGCGCTCGCCGCCCGCATGGACACCGTCGCCGACACGGGCCCGATGGTGGAACTGCGCCGCGGCGGCGACCGCCCGGCACTGTTCTGCACGCCGCCCTCGCTCGGCCTGAGCTGGTGCTACGCCGGTCTGCTCCGCGGGCTCCCCGAGGACGTGGGCCTCTACGGCCTGCAGGCGCGGGGGCTCGACGGCACCGGCACGCTGCCGGGCTCGCTGACCGAGTGGGCGGAGGACGCCGTCGCCCGGATACGGGCGGTCCAGCCCGAGGGCCCGTACCACCTGCTCGGCTACTCGTCGGGCGGCAACATCGCGCACGCCGTCGCCACCGTCCTCCAGGAGCAGGGCGAGCGGGTCGGTCTGCTGGCCATCATGGACGCCCGGCCCGGCGACCCCGCGCAGGACGGACCCGTGGAGGAGCAGCGGCTGCTCACCGGGGCCGATGTGCTCGCCGTGATGAGCGACGACGCGGGCGGCGACCCCGCCGACCGCGGCGACGAGTCCGCACAGCGGGCCCGCGCGCTCGGCCTGGTCGGCGAGGTGCTGGGCGGCGAGGCCGACGAACGGCTCCTCGACGTCATGATCAACACGATCAGGGTGGTCACCGCGCACCGGCCGGTTCCGTACCGGGGCGAGGTCACGCTGATCACCTCGGGCGGGGCCGCGGGCGGCAAGGCGCTGGAGGAGGCCTGGGCGCCGTACGTGGCCGGGGCGCTGAACGTCACCGCGCTCGACTGCGGACACCACGACCTCATCGGGGCGGCCGTGCTGCGCGACGTGGCCGGGCAAATCTCCCCGGCTCTCGAATGCGGCCGGGAAAAGGCCGCAATAGGGGAGCGATAAAGCCGCTCAATAGTGTGAAGCGAAATTCCCGTTGTTCCCGCGAAGTTGAGGCGGATCGGTCATCGTCATGCTCGACAGGCTCATAGCAGAAACGCCTTTTGTCCGACGCGCCCGGCGGACGGACCGCAAGATTCGCCTCTTCTGTTTTCCGCACGCCGGAGCAGGGGCGAGCGCGTTCGCCGCGTGGCCGGACCTGCTGCCGCCCGAGGTGGAACTCGTGGCCGTGCAGTTGGCCGGCCGCGAGGACCGCGTCGGCGAACCGTCCCCCACGTCCGTGGACATGGCGGTCCGCACGGTGGCGGTGGCCCTGCGCCCCTATCTCCAGGGCCCCTACGCCTTCTTCGGGCACAGCGGCGGCGCGCTGCTGGCGTTCGAGCTGGCGCGGGCGCTGCGCAGGCGCGGGACGCAGCCGACGCACCTGTTCGTGTCCGGGCAGGCGGCGCCCGACCACGTCTTCGACCTGCCGCGGCTGCACACGCTGCCCGACGACGAGTTCGCCGCCGCCCTGCGCGACCTGGACGGCACGTCCGACGGGGTCTTCACGGACCCGGAGCTGATGCGGCTGCTGCTGCCCACGCTGCGGGCGGACTTCACCCTGTGGGAGAACCACCGCCACCGCCCCGACCAGCCGCTCGCGGTACCGGTGACCGCGCTCGGCGGGGACAGCGACCCGCGCGTCCCGGTCGACGGCCTGCACGCCTGGCGGGAGCACACCACCGGCGAGTTCGAGGTGAAGGTCTTCCCGGGCGGCCACTTCTATCTGAACGACAGCGGCGCGCAGCTGACCGAGGCGCTGGCCGGCCGGCTGCTGGGCCGTGCGCCCGCCCACGCGGGCTGAGGGGAGCCGAACCGATGAACACGCACACGTCCGAGAACGCCCCCGAGACCCGGCTGCGCGAGGCCGCCGAGGCCGTGCCCGGGGTCGGCAGGGCCGTACCCCTGCTGCGCCGCGAGGCCCGGATCGGCCACGTCCGCCGGACCGCCCCGCGCCCCGAGGACGCCGCACCCGCCCCGGCGGGGCCACCGGCGCTCGCCCACGGCGGCGAGCTGCCCGAGGACCCCGCCTTCCCCACCACCCTCCAGGAGGCGCTGCGGCGGGCCGCCGAACTCGCCCCGGACCGGGGAACCGTCTACCTGACCGGCGACGGCGAGGAGTTCCAGAGCTACCCGCAGCTCCTGGCCGACGCGCAGCGGCTGCTCACCGGACTGCGCTCCACCGGTGCCGCCCCGGGCGACGCGGTGCTGTTCCAGTTCGCCGACAACCGGGTGTTCGTCACCGCGTTCTGGGCGTGCGTCCTCGGCGGCTACCTGCCCACCCCGGTCGGTGCCGCCCCGGGCTACGACCGGGAGAACGCCGTCACGACCAAGCTCCGAAACGCCTGGGAGTTGCTCGACAGGCCGCTGGTCCTCACCGACGCGACCCTCGCCCCGGCGGTCCGCAAGCTGTCCGAGCTGTGGGGCGTGGACGAGGTCCGCGTCGCCGTGGCCGAGGAGCTGGGCGCCGGGCCCGAGAGCACCGACTGGTTCCCCGCCACGCCCGACGACCCGGCCGTGCACCTCCTGACGTCCGGCAGCACCGGCGTGCCCAAGGTGGTCCGCCACCCGAGCCGGACGATCCTGGCCCGGACCCGGGCCATCGCCCACGCCAACGGCTTCGGCCCCGACGAGGTCTCGCTGAACTGGATGCCGCTCGACCACGTCGGCGGGATCGTCATGTACAACGTGCGGGACGTCGTGCTCCGCTGCCGCCACGTCAACGCGTCCATCGACGCGTTCCTCGCCGACCCGCTGCGCTGGCTCGACTGGATCGACCGGTACGGCGTCACCAACACCTGGGCCCCGAACTTCGCGTTCGCCCTGGTCAACGAGTGCGACGCGGCCATGGACGGCCGGTCCTGGGACCTGTCGACGCTGCGTCACCTGTGCAATGCGGGCGAGGCCGTCGTCAGCCGCACCGCCGACCGCTTCCTGGAACTGCTCACCCGGCACGGCATGCCCGCCGACGCGATGCGCCCCTGCTGGGGCATGTCGGAGACGAGTTCCGGCGTGACCTACTCGACGCTCGTGGCGGGCGACCCGGCCGTGGGCCGGCTGAGCGTGGAGAAGAGCTCCCTCGGCGGCGCGCTGCGCTGGTCCACGGGGCCCGGCGCCCTCACGTTCACCGAGGTCGGCCCGCCCGTCCCGGGCGTGCGGCTGCGGATCGTCGACGAGCACGGCGCGGTGCTGCCCGAGGACCACGTCGGACGGCTCCAGATCACCGGGCCGACGATCATGGCGGGCTACTTCCGCAACGAGGAGGCCAATGCCGAGGCGTTCACCGACGACGGCTGGTTCAACACCGGCGACCTCGCGTTCCTGCACGAGGGCCGGCTCACCATCACCGGCCGCGAGAAGGACCTCATCATCGTGCAGGGCGCCAACGTCCTGAGCTACGACGTGGAGTCCATCGCCGCGCGGGCCGAGGGCACCGAGGCGACCTGCATCGCCGCGTGCGGCTGGGCCGGTGCGGGCGACAGCACCGACCGGCTGGTCATCTTCTTCGTGCCCGCCGCCGACGACTGGACCTCCGTCCACGACACGATCGCCGGGATCAGGGCCGAGGTCGCCGAGACGCTGGGCCTCCAGCCCGACCTCGTGATCCCGGTCGAGCGGGACGACTTCCCGAAGACGGGCAGCGGAAAGATCCAGCGCGCCCAGCTCATCGCCGACCTGGACGCCGGGGCGTACGCGCAGTGGTTCGACGAGCCCGAGGGCTCCTGGTACTTCGAGCGGACCTGGCTGGAGGCGCCCGCCGCCGGGCGCGGTGCCCTGCCGCCCGGCCCCTGGCTGGTCCCGGCACAGCTGCGCGACCGGCTCGCGGCCGAGCCGGGCGTGCCCGAGCTGGTCACCACCCCGGGCGCGCGCGTCGGCGCCGTCGTCCACCTGGCCCAGGGGCCCACCCCGCAGGGCGTGGCGCTGGACGTCCTGGGCGTCGTCCAGGAGCTGGCCGCGCTCGACCCGGCGCCCCCGCTGCTGGTGGTCACCGGCCGCGGTCTGTGGACGGCCCCCGACGACGGCCTCGACCTGACCGCGGCGGCCCTGCCCGGACTCGTCCGCACGGTCGCGGCGGAGCGGGCGCTGCCGTTCGTCCGGCAGGTCGACGTGGCGGACCCGGCCGACGCGGCAGCCCTGGCCGCCGTCGTCGTCACCGAGCTGGCCACGCGCGACGGCGCCGACCTCGTCGCCCACCGCGACGGCCGCCGCCTGGTGCCCCGGCTCAGGCCCGTGACCCCGGACGAGGACGGCGGCGACGCCTTCGTGACCGGCGGCCGCTACCTCGTCACCGGCGGCAGCGGCGGCGTCGCCCACCCCGTCGCCGAGTACCTGCTCGCCGCCCACGGGGCGAAGCTGCTGCTCATCGGGCGCGGCCTTGCCGACCGGGGCGAGCGCGCCGAGCGGATCGCCGACCTGGCCGCCCTGGGCGACGTCACCTACCGGGCCGTCGACGTGGCGGACCCGGACGCGCTGCGCGCCGCGGTCGCCGAGGCCGAGGCCCGCTGGGGCGCACCGCTCGACGGGGTGCTGCACCTGGCCGGGGCCGACGTCTCCCACCAGTGGGAGCAGCTGGAGAAGCACCTGGTCGTCCACGAGTCCCCGGAGGCGTTCAAGGACGCCTACCGGGCGAAGGTCACCGGCACCCTGGCGCTCGCCGAGCTGCTGGAGGACCGGCCGGACACCCCGCTCGTGCTGTTCTCCTCGGTCAACGGCGAGTTCGGCGGCAGCTCCTTCGCCGCGTACTCGTCCGCCAACGGCTTCCTCCACGGCTTCGCCGACCACTGGGGCCGCGAACGCGGCAGGCCCGTGCACTGCCTGGCGTGGAGCACCTGGAGCGGCCTCGGCATGAACCGGGGGGCGCCGTCCGGAGCCGCCGAGGCCCGCGGATTTCGCCGGCTCACCCCGGACGAGGGGCTCGCCGCACTGCTCGCCGCGCTGCGGCAGGAGCGGATCACGCTCCTGGTGGGCCTCGACGGCCGCAACGAGCACATCGTGCGCGCCCTCGCCCCGGACGGGCTGCGCACCGCGGAGGCGATCGTCGTCTACGAGGGCGACGCGTCCGAGACCGATGTGCGGGCCGCCGTGGCAGGGGTCGCGCGGGGGCTGGACCTGCCCGTGCGCTGCCTGCGCGTGGAGCGGCTGGAGGACGAGGAGCCGGAAGAGCTGCTGGCCCGCGCCCTGGCCGCGCTGGGCCGGGGCCGCAGGCGCTTCGTCGCCCCGGCCACCGATCTGGAGCGCGCCCTGGCGGCGCTCTGGGGCGAGGTGCTCGGCAGCGAAGTCGGCCGCGACGACCGTTTCTTCGACCTCGGTGGCAGCTCGCTGCGCGCCGCCCGGCTCGTCAACCGCATCAACGGCACCCTCGCCGCCCGGCTGTCCGTGCACCAGCTCTACGAACACCCCACCGTCGGCGAACTCGCCGAGGTGCTGACCCCGCAACTGGATGGAGAACCGTCATGACCAACCCCTTCGAGGACCCGGACGGCACCTACGTGGTGCTGGTCAACGACGAGGGCCAGTACTCGCTGTGGCCGACGTTCGTCGAGGTCCCGGCCGGCTGGCGGACCGCCCATCCGGAGGACACCCGCGACGCCTGCCTCGCCTTCATCGAGGCCACCTGGACCGACATGCGCCCGCGCAGCCTGGTCACCGCGATGGAAAACCACTGACGCCATGACGCTGGCCATCGAGGCCGAGGGACTGGTGAAGCGCTTCGGCGACCAACTGGCCCTCGACGGAGTCGACATCGCCCTCCCCGCCGGGCGGGTGCTCGGCCTGCTCGGCCCCAACGGCGCGGGCAAGACCACCACGGTGCGAATCCTGTCGACCCTGCTGCGCGCCGACGGCGGCCGGGCCCGGATCTTCGGGTACGACGTCGCCACCCAGCCGCAGCAGGTCCGCCGGTGCATCGCGCTGACCGGGCAGTTCGCCGCGGTCGACGGGGACATCCCGGGCTACGAGAACCTCTATCTCATCGCCCGCCTCCTCGACATGCCCGCCCGGCGGGCACGGGCGGCGGCCGACGAGATGCTGGAGCGGTTCCGGCTCGCCGACGTGGGCGGCAAGCTCGCCCGCGACTACTCCGGCGGGATGCGCCGGAGGCTGGACCTCGCGGCGTCCCTCATGGGCGATCCGCGGCTCGTCTACCTCGACGAGCCGACCACCGGCCTCGACCCGCACAGCCGCAACGAGTTGTGGGCGGTCGTGAAGGAGCGGGCCGCGGCCGGAGCGGCGGTGCTGCTCACCACCCAGTACATGGAGGAGGCCGAGGCGCTCGCCGACTCGGTGATGGTCGTGGACAAGGGCCGGGTGATCGCCGCCGGCACGGCCGCGGAACTCCGCGCCCGCGTCGGCGGCCGTGCCCTGGAGGTGCGCCCCGCCCACCCGGAGGACCTGGACGTGCTCGTGCGGGCGCTGGCCCTCGACGGGCTCGACGGCCGCGTCGACCCGGAGGCCGGTCTGCTGCGGCTGCCGCTCGTCCGGCCGGACGAACTGACGCGTGCCGTACGGGCCGTGGCCGCGGCCGGGGTGGCCGTGGACTCGGTGGACACCCGGGTCGCCAGCCTCGACGAGGTCTTCCTCGAACTGACCAGGAGCGACGCGTGACCCTGACGTCTTCACCCGTGACGCCCCAGTCCCCGCCGCTGCCCACCGGCTCCGGCCGGGTCGGGCCGCGCGCGACGCTGCGCCACTCGTTCGCCATCGCGCGGCGCAACCTGCTGCAGATCCGCAGCGACCCGGGGCTGCTCCTGGACTCCGTGGTCATGCCGATCGTCTTCACCCTGATCTTCCTGTACGTGTTCGGCGGCGCGATCTGGGGCGACCGGCCGGGCGACTACCGGCAGTACCTGCTGCCCGGGATCATGGTCCAGACGCTGATGTTCGCGTCCCGGTCGACCGGTTACCTGCTGTCGGCCGACTTCGGCAGCGGGGTGATGGACCGGTTCCGTTCGCTGCCGATCGCCCGCTCCGCCGTGCTGACCGGCCGGATCCTCGCCGACATGGGCCGGCTGCTGCTGGGCCAGCTCGTCATGCTGGGCTTCGCGCTCCTCATCGGCTTCCGGGTCGAGACCGGCTTCCTGTCCGCCATGGCCGCCGTGCTGCTCACCCTCCTCTACGGCACCGCCCTGGCCTGGGTGTCGGCGTACATCGGGCTCGCCATCCGCAGCCCCAACACCGTGCAGTCGGTGGGCTTCCTGTGGATGATCCCGCTGCAGTTCGGCAGTTCGATGCTGGTGCCGACCAGCACCATGCCCGACTGGATGCGGGCCTTCGCCACGGTCAACCCGACGACCCTGGTCACCGACGCCTGCCGCAACCTGCTCGTCGGCGGCCCGACCGCCACCCCCGTCCTCGGCAGCGTGCTGTGGAGCGTGGGCCTCATGACTCTGGCGATTCCGTTGGCCGTATCCCGTTATCGGCGCCGCTGAAAAGCAATCGATAACAAGCGAGAAACCCTCCTCAATACGTTCCCTTCTGTCCCTCTCTCCCGAGTGGAGGAGCTTTTCCATGCAGTCCGGTCACACCACCGTTCCGCGGTGGCACACGGCGACCGATGCGGTGCCGGGCATTGCCACGGTCCGCGTTTCCCTGGAATTCGCGCCGGGCCCGGCCGAGTTGTCCGCCGCCCATGCCAAGGTCGTCGCGGTCCTCGGCGGGGAGGACGAGGTCGCCCTCGGACCGGAGCCCCGCCTCGTGCCCGTGGCCGGCGGTTCCTGGGCCTCCCTGGTGGAGCGGGCCCGCACCGCGCCGCCCGCCCGGGGCCACGGCTTCGAGACGCAGACCGGCGGCGAGCCGGACGCCCTTCCCGACGGAGTGGTCCTCGGGGTGCGCGCCGAGGGCGGCGAACTCGTCCTCACGTACCGCACGGAGGCCTTCGACGCCGAGCACGCCGCCCGGCTGGCGGGCTACCACCGCACCGCTCTGGAGCGGATCGCCGCCGAGCCGGACGCCCCGCACGAGGGCCGCGGCCTGCTCTCCGCCGAGGAGCGCCAGGTCCAGCTCGTCGGCATGGCCGGTCCCGAGCGCCCCCTGCCGGACCGCCGTTTCCACGAGCTGTTCGAGGAGCGGGCGCGGCTGCACCCCGACCGGGTCGCCGCCGTCATGGACGAGCGCAGTGTCACGTACGCCGAGCTGAACGCCCACGCCAACCGGATCGCCCGGACCCTCCTCGACCGCGGCCTGTCCGCCGAGGACCGCGTCGCCGTGGTGACCGAGCGCAATCTGGACTGGGCGGCCGCCGTCCTCGCCGTCCTCAAGAGCGGCGGCGTGTACGTCCCGGTGGAGCCGCACTTCCCGGCGGACCGCATCGGCAGCACCCTCGACCGCTCCGGCTGCGCCATGGTCCTCACCGAGCCGGGCAGCACCACCACGCTCGACGAGGCGGTCCGCGACCGTCCGTCCGTCACCGTGCTCGGCCTCGACCGGATCGCCCCGGACACCCCCGGCGACGACCTCGGTCTGGAGATCGGCCCCGGCCGGCTCGCCTACATCTACTTCACCTCGGGCTCCACCGGCGAGCCCAAGGGCGTGATGTGCGAGCACGCGGGCATGCTCAACCACCTCTACGCCAAGATCGAGGACCTCGGCGTCGGCGAGGGCGACGTGGTCGCCCAGACGGCCCCGCAGTGCTTCGACATCTCGTTGTGGCAGCTGGTCTCCGCCCTGCTGGCCGGCGGCTCGACGCTCATCGTGCCGCAGGAGGCGATCCTCGACGTCCCGCGCTTCGTGGAGATCGCCCGCGGCGCCGACGTGCTGCAGCTGGTCCCGTCGTACATCGAGGTCGTGCTGTCGCACCTGGAGGAGCACGGCGGCGGCCTCGGCCGGGTCCGCTGCCTGTCCTCCACCGGTGAGGCGCTCAAGAAGGAACTCGTCGACCGCTGGTTCGCGGCCTTCCCCGGCATCCGCATGGTCAACGCCTACGGCCTGACCGAGACCTGCGACGACACCAACCACGAGGTGATGGACGCGCCGCCCGCCGGGGACCGGGTGCCGCTCGGCCCGGCGGTCCGCAACGTACGCGTGTACGTGGTCGACGAGCAGCTGGAGCCGGTGCCGCTCGGCTCGCCCGGCGAGATCGTCTTCGCCGGTGTGTGCGTCGGCCGCGGCTACATCAACGACCCCGAGCGCACGGCCGCCGTCTTCGGCACCGACCCGCACCGGCCGGGGGAACGGCTTTACCACTCCGGCGACTTCGGGCGCTGGCGGCCCGACGGCAAGCTGGAGTTCCTCGGCCGCCGCGACGCCCAGGTGAAGCTGCGCGGATTCCGCATCGAGCTCGGTGAGATCGAGAACCGTCTCCTCGGCGTCCCGGGCGTCCGGGACACCGCCGTGGTCGTCGTCGGCCAGACCCTGGTCGCCTTCTACGCCAGTGCCGCCGAGGTGCCCGTCGACGAGCTGCGCTCGTGGCTGGCCGCCGCGCTTCCCGAGTACATGGTGCCCAGCCGCTTCCACCTGCTGGACGCGATGCCGCTCACCGCCAACAGCAAGATCGACAAGAAGCGGCTGGCCGAGCTGGCCCGCGCGGACGACGACGGGGTCGAGCCCCCGGCCACGCCCACCGAGCGGCGCATCGCCGCCGCCTGGGCGGCCGTCCTCGGCCTGGACCCCGCACGCGTGGGGCGGGACAGTCACTTCTTCGACTCGGGCGGTACGTCCCTGTCGGCCGTGCGCCTGGTCGTGAAGCTCGACCGGGCCGTGTCGCTCAAGGACCTCAACCGGCACCCCCGGCTCGGGGAGCTGGCCGCGTTCGTCGACGGCGCCGCCACCGAGACGGGCCTGCTCCAGGACCTGCTCGAACCGTCCTCCCCGGACGCCGCGCTGATCTGCTTCCCGTACGCGGGCGGCAACGCCGTCAACTTCCGGCCCCTCGCCGCCGAGTTGGCGGACAGCGGGCTCTCCGTCCACGGCGTCGAGCTGCCGGGCCACGACCTGACCGACCGGCGGGAGCCGTTCGCCCCGATCGAGCAGGTCGCCAAGACCGTCGCCGCCGAGGTGGTCCAGCGCGGAATCGGGCCGGTGCTGCTGTGGGGCCACTCCTCCGGCGCAGCCCTCGCCGTGCTGACCGCCCGCCTCCTGGAGGAGCAGGGGCACGACGTCCGCGGCGTCCTGATCGGCGCCCAGCTGGTCGGCTCGCCCGACGCCCGGCGCCGGTTCTGCGCCGAGCTGCGCACCCTGACCGACCTGGAGGTGACGCGGCGGTTCGCCGGCGAGGCCGGCTACACCGAACTGGCCGACGCGGACACCGGCCGGGCCGAACTGGTCGGCGCCGCCTACCGGCACGACGTGCTGGAGGCGGGCGCGTTCTTCGCCGACGGCGCCGGGAGCGCGGTGCCCGCCACCCTGCTGAAGGCCCCGCTGACCCTGGTGGTCGCCGCCGACGACCCCGCGACCCGGGGCCACGAGCAGGACCTCGACGCCTGGCGCCGCATCGCCGGGACCGTAGGGGTCCACGAACTGCCCGACGGCGGCCACCACTTCTTCCGCACCCGGCCCGCGCAGGCCGCCGCCGCGGTGCGCGATGTCCACCGGAACCACGAGAGAGAGCGAGCATGATGGTGACGCCGAACGACACGGACCCCTTCGCCGGACTGGACGGGCGGCGTGAGGACGGCGGTGCGGCCATCGTCACCGCACCCGCCGTCGACGACCCGGCCGCCTGGGCCGCCGAGCACCGCGAGGCCCTGTACCGGGTCGTCGCCTCCCAGGGCTCCGTCCTGGTGCGCGGCCTGGGCCTGCGCGACGCGGCCGGCGCGGGCGCGGTCCTCAAGACCCTCGGCGGCGAGCTGATGGCCGAACGCGAGGCGTTCGCCCCCCGCTGGAAGTACGAGGAGGGCATCTACTCGTCCTCCAAGTGGCCGCCGAACCAGCCGATGTGCATGCACCACGAGCTGAGCTACGCGCTCACCTTCCCGAAGACGATGCTCTTCGCCTGCCTGAGCGCCCCCACGAGCGGCGGCGCCACGGCCGTGGCCGACGCGGCGGAGGTCCTGCGCACCCTGCCCACCGAACTCGTCGAGCGCTTCGAGCGCGAGGGCTGGCTGCTCACCCGCAGCTACAACGAGGACATCGGCGTTCCGTGGAGCGAGGCGTTCGGCACCACCGACCGTGCCGAGGTCGAGCGGTACTGCGCCGCCAACGACATCCGGTTCGAGTGGGTCGGCGACGGGCTGCGCACCAGCCAGCGCCGCCCGGCCGTGCTGTCGCACCCCGCCGACGGCGAGCGGGTCTGGTTCAACCAGATCGCCTTTCTCAACGAGTGGACGATGGCGCCCGAGGTCCGCGAGTACCTGGTCGACGTGTACGGCCGCGAGGCCCTGCCCTTCAACACCGGCTTCGGCGACGGCGGCGAGATCACCGAGGACGTCGTGGAGATCCTCAACAAGGTGTACGACTCCCTCACCGTGGCCGAGCCGTGGCAGCCCGGCGACGTGATGCTCGTCGACAACCTCCGCACCGCGCACAGCCGACTGCCGTACGACGGAGCCCGCGAAGTGCTCGTCGCCATGGCGAACCCCACCACCCGATCCGCCTGAAGGCTCCGAGAAACCAGATGACGAAAAACAGCCCCGCATTCGCAGTGATCTCCGGCCGGCAGGTGCAGCACGCACTGGGCGGGCAGGAGAAGCTGGTCACCGAGATCGTCGAGGCGGCCTACCGCACGCACGGGGACGGACGGACGGTCAACCCGCCGTCGTACTTCCTGCGGTTCCCCGACCGGCCCTCCTCCCGCATCATCGCCCTGCCCGCCTCGCTGGGCGGCGAGGTCGCCGTCGACGGCATCAAGTGGATCTCCAGCTTCCCGGAGAACGTCGCCGAGGGCATCCCGCGCGCCTCCGCGGTGCTGATCCTCAACGACCCGCGCACCGGCTACCCGTACGCGTGCATGGAGAGCTCGATCATCAGCGCCAGCCGGACGGCCGCGTCCGCCGCGCTCGCCGCCGACCGCCTCTCCCGCGACCGGACCCGCCCCACCCGGGTCGGTTTCATCGGCACCGGACTCATCGCCCGCTACGTGCACACCTACCTGGCGGGCACCGGCTGGTCCTTCGAGGAGGTCGGCGTCCACGACCTGTCGGCCGAGCACGCCGTCGGCTTCAGCTCCTACCTGGAGCGCTCGGGCGAGAGCGGCCACGTGACCGTGCACGCCCGCGCGGACGACCTGATCCGCAGCAGCGACCTGGTCGTCTTCGCGACCGTCGCGGGCACCCCGCACGTCACCGACCCGGCCCTGTTCGCCCACCACCCGCTGGTCCTGCACGTCTCCCTGCGCGACCTGTCGCCGGAGATCGTCCTGGACTCCGCCAACTACGTCGACGACATCGAGCACTGCCTGAAGGCGAACACCTCGCCGCACCTGGCGGAACAGCTCGTCGGCCACCGGGACTTCCTCGACGGCACGCTCCACGACGTCCTGACCGGCCGGGCGACCGTCCCGGCCGACCGCACGGTGGTGTTCTCACCGTTCGGCCTCGGCGTCCTCGACCTGGCCGTCGGCGCCCACGTCCACCGGAGCCTGTCGTCCGCCGGCGAGCTGAACACGGTCGACGACTTCTTCCACGAGATGAACCGGTACGGCGGCTAAGGGGCGACAGCCCCGGAACGGGAGGTAGCTGTGCCGATCATCTCCGAGGCACAGGAGTACCACGAGGACGATCTCTTCGTGGACCTTCGACGGACCTTCGGACGCGAGCTCTACCTGAAGTGCGAAGGATTCAACTTCGCCGGCTCGATCAAGATGAAGGCCGCCCGGTCCATGGTCGAGGCGGCGGAGGCCGCCGGGGCGCTCCGGCCCGGCTCCGTCCTGGTGGAATCGTCGTCGGGCAACCTCGGCGTCGCGCTGAGCGTGCTCGCCGCCAGCAAGGGCTACGAGTTCGTCTGCGTCACCGACAGCCGGTGCAACCTGACCACGAAACAGTTCATCGAGTCCCTGGGCGGCACGGTCTACACCGTGACGGAACCGGCCGCCGACGGCGGTTTCCTCGGCGCGCGGCTCCGCCTGGTCAGGGAACTGTGCGAGTCGAACGACCGTTTCGTCTGGCTGAACCAGTACTCCAACCCCAACAACGCGCTGGCGCACTACCGCTCGACGGCCCCGGCGATCGACGCGCGGTTCCCCGAGCTGGACGTGGTCTTCATCGGTGCCGGGACCACCGGCACCCTCATGGGCTGCGCCCGCTACTTCAAGGAGCACCGGCCCGAGGTCACCGTCGTGGCGGTCGACGCCGTCGGCTCGGTGACCTTCGGGGGCCCGGCGCTGCCCCGGATGATCCCCGGGCTGGGCACGGGCGTCCGCCCGCCGCTCCTGGACCGGTCGTACGTGGACGACGTCATCCACGTCGCGGAGGTGGACACGGTCCGCGCCTGCCACCGGCTGGCCCGGCGCGGATTCCTCCTCGGCGGCTCCACCGGGACGGTGATCAGCGGCGCCCTGAGCTGGCTCGACCAGCACGCACCGGGCGAGGAGCGGACCGCCGTGGCCATCTCGCCCGACATGGGAGAGCGGTACCTGGACTCGGTCTACCAGGAGAGCTGGGTCGAGGAGATCTACGGCAGGTCCGCGCTCGCCGACGACTACGAAGAACCGGAAGAAGTCTCCATGCTCAGCTCGGGAGTTGCGCGATGACCGAACTCGTATACGCCGACACCGGCCAGGAGGCGGTCCTCACGCTCGGCGGGAGCGAGGCCGCCCTGGTGGAGGCCGTGGCGCGGGACATGCTCGACGTCGCGGAGGGCCGGGTGGACTCCCCGGAGTTCGTCGCCGCGGCCCGGGAGTCCTGGGAGCGCCTGCCGGCTCCGCTGCGGCAGGCGATACGCCGCTTCCGCCGGGACTCGGGCCCCGGTGGACGGCTGCTGATCCGGGGATTCCCGGTGGGCGACGACGCGTACCGGGACACCCCGATGACCGCCGAATCCGTCCAGCGGGACGCCTCCGTCCCGGCCGCGACCCTCCTCATGGTGGCCTCCGGTCTCGGCGACCCGGCCGCCTACCGGCAGGAGAAGTCCGGTGCGCTGGTGCAGGACGTCGTGCCGGTGCCGGGGCGGGAGGAGTTCCAGGGCAACGCCGGCTCGGTGCTGCTCTCCTTCCACACCGAGAACGCGTTCCACGAGTACCGCCCGGACTACGTGATGCTGCTGTGCCTGCGCGCGGACCACGAGGGTGTCGCCGGGACCCGCACCGCCTGCGTCCGGGAGGTGCTGGACCGGCTCGGCCCCGGGGCCCGGGAGGCGCTGTCCCGGCCGGAATTCCGCACCGAGGCGCCGCCCTCGTTCGGTTCGGGCTGTGCGGACGCCCCGCTGCACCCGGTGCTCGGCGGTTCGTGGGAGGACCCGGACCTGCGGGTGGACTTCTCCGCGACCCGGGCGACGACGGCCGCCGGAACGGCGGCCCTCGCCGAGCTGGGAGCCCTCTTCGAGGAGGTGTCGGCGACGTCCAGCCTGCTCCCCGGCGACCTGGTGATCGTGGACAACCACGTGACCGTGCACGGCCGCACCGCTTTCCGGCCGCGCTACGACGGCCGGGACCGGTGGCTGCAGCGCACCTTCGCGCTCACCTCCCTGCGCCGCTCGCGGAAGTGGCGGCCGGACGACGGATACGTTCTGGTTGAATGACACGACGGCAGTCGTGAACAGGGGGTACCCGGTGCGGGTGGTCATCGCCGAGGACTCGGTGATCCTTCGTGAAGGCATGGTGGAACTGCTGACCGCGCGCGGCTGCCAGGTCATCGCCACCGCGGGCGATGCGGAGGAACTGCTCACGGCGGTGGCCGCGGATCCCCCCGACGTCGCCGTCGTCGACATCCGCATGCCACCGACCCACACCGACGAGGGCATCCACGCCGCCGAGCGGCTCCGCGCGGACCACCCGGACGTGGGCGTCCTCGTCTTCTCCCAGCACGCCGAGCCCGTCTGGGCCGCCCGGCTGCTCGCCGACAACGCCTCCGGCATCGGCTACCTCCTCAAGGAACGCGTCGCCGCCACCTCCGACTTCATCGACGCGCTGCGCCGTATCGCGGAGGGCGGTGTCGCCCTCGACCCGGACATCGTCAGCCGCATGCTGACCAGCCGTGAGCGGCGCCTCGACCGGCTCACCGCCCGGGAACGCGAAGTGCTGGACCTGATGGCCCAGGGCCATTCGAACCGTTCCATCGCCTCGCTGCTCGTCATCACGGAACGCGCGGTGGAGAAGCACGCCGCGGCCGTCTTCACCAAGTTCGACCTGCCGCCCACCGACACCGACAACCGCAGGGTGAAGGCGGTCGTCGCCTATCTGCAGGAGACCAGGACCTGATCCGGTGCCTGCGCACCCGGCCGGGTCCCCGAGCCGCCGCCGTCCGGCCGCGTGCCGGGGAGGGGGCGGATATCCGAACCCCGGACCGAAGTGGTGGCACGGTGGTCCGGTGACACCGTGTCACAGAGAATCGGACCATGTCATTGAGCATCGGTCTGGCCCAGCCCGCTGAGGCGACAGGTATCGGAATCCACGTCAGGAGCCTGCAGCGCACGTACGGACGCGGCAGCGCGACCGTCCACGCACTGCGCGGGGTGGACATCGATTTCGCCGCGGGTACGTTCACCGCGGTCATGGGACCGTCCGGATCGGGCAAGTCGACCCTGCTGCAGTGCGTCGCGGGCATGGACCGGCAGACGTCCGGCACGGTCCACTGGGGCGACACGGACATCACGAGCATGCCGGAGCGGCGGCTGGCGCTGCTGCGGCGGGCCAGGGCGGGCTTCATCTTCCAGGCGTACAACCTGATGCCCGCGATGACGGTCGAGCAGAACGTCGCCCTGCCCGCCCTGCTCGCCGGCAGCCGGGTGGACTGGGACGCGGTGGCCACCGCGCTCGCGGAGGTCGGCCTGTCGGACCGGAAGAAGGAGCGGCCTGGCCAGCTCTCCGGAGGCCAGCAGCAGCGGGTCGCCGTGGCCCGCGCGCTGTACGCCCGGCCGCAGATCCTCTTCGCCGACGAGCCGACGGGCGCACTCGACCGGACCACCAGCCGCGAAGTGATGTGGCTGCTGCGCGAGAGCGTGGACAAGGGGGGCCGTACGTGCGTGATGGTGACGCACGACCCCGTCGCGGCGAGCTTCGCCGACCGGGTGGTCGTCCTCACCGACGGGGCCGTGGCCGACGACCTCGACCGTCCCTCGGCCGCGCTGATCGCCGAGAGGATGAGTGGGCTCTCATGCTGAGGCTCGCGCTGAGCGCCCTGCGCGCACGCCCCGCGTCGTTCGCCGGGCTGGCCATGACCCTGCTGCTGGCCGTCGCCGTCGTCACCCTGTTCGGGTCTCTCATCGCGACCGCGATCAGCACGGACGGGGCCTCCCGGCTGGGCATGATCGGTGGGGCGTTCGGCGAGATCGCGATGCTCATGTCGCTGTTCGTGGTCGCGAACACGCTCGGCTTCTCCGTGCGCCAGCAGTACCGCGACGTGGCCATGCTGCGGACGAGCGGCGCCACACCGGTGCAGATCAAGCGGCTCGTCCGCTTCCAGGTGCTGCTGGTGACCCTGCTGGTGTCGCCCCTGGCCTGGCTGCTCGGCGCCTGGGGCGCGCGATGGTTCCTGACCGAGATCGTCGCCCGGGACATGGCACCGGCCACCACGACGGTGCCCTGGTCCCCGTGGCCCATGCTGATCGGCACGGCGGCCACGCTGCTCGTCGGGGTCGGCGCGGCGAAACTCGCCGTGCGCCGGGTGATCTTCGGCAGGCCGTCGACGGCCATGGCCCTGGCCGTGACCGAGCACGGCAAGCTGGGCTGGGTGCGCGGCATCGCGGGCGTGATCGCCCTGGTGGGGGCCGGGGGCGTGTGCGTGTTCATCTCCGGGCAGCCGGCGGACAAGGCGGCGCAGGGCGCCCTGCTCGGGGCGCTGGTGTTCATGCTCGCCGTCGGGCTGCTGGGGCCGGTGCTGGCACGGGCCGTGGTCGCGGTGGTAGGCGTTCCGCTGCGCCTGGCCTGCCGTACGCACCGGGGCGAGGCGGGCGGCTGGCTCGCCGCCACCAATCTGCTGGGGCACGCGCACCGGATGGCTTCGGCGGTGGTGCCGATCGCGCTGCTGATCGGGCTCTCCCTGACGTTCACGGCGATCACCGGGACGATCCAGCACTCCGTGACGCAGGGCGTTCCGGAAGGGGCGTACTCCGAGAGCGACATCTGGCTGCGCGGGGTGGAGCTCGCGATGCTGGCCGGCTTCGGCGCGGTGGCCACGGTGAACACCCTGGTCTCGCTGACGTCGACGAGGCGGCGGGAGTACGCGCTGCTCACACTGACCGGCGCGACGCGGCGGCAGCTGTTCCGGATGCTCGGGGCGGAAGCCGTGGTGACCGCGACGACCGGTGCGCTGCTCGGTGTCCTCGTGGCGGCTCCCGTGAGCGTGGCGTTCGCGTGGGCGGCCACGGACAAGCCGTGGCCCTGGATCCCCGTGGAGACGTACAGCCCCCTGGTCCTGGGCGCGATGGCGCTGGCGGCCGTGACCATCATGCTCAGCGGGGCGTGGGCCACGACGAGGCCCGCCGTATCGGCCGTGGCCGCGCCATGACGGTGGAGACGGACGACGGAAGGCCCACCACCAGGTGGTGGGCGATACGACCGGCGACGGTCGCCTACGCACTGGCCGGACTGCCCTTCTCCCTGGTCGGGTTCGCCTACGCGCTGGCCGTCCTCTACGCGGGTGGTCTGCTGTCGCTGACCCTGATCGGCCTGCCGTTCCTCGCCCTGGGGCTGCGGGGGGCGCGGTTGCTCGGACGGGCCCACGCCCGGCTGATCCGGGCGGTGCTGGGGGAGCCGGTCGAGGACCCCGGTCCGGCGCAGTCGGCTCCGGGCCTGCCGCAGTGGGTCCGGAGCAGCCTCTCGGACGTGGTCGCCTGGCGCACCCTGCTGTACCTGGTCCTCAAACTCCCGGTCGACGTCTGCTCGTTCGTGGCCGTGCTGGGGCTTCCGGCGCTGTGGGTCTGGTCCGTGGTGTGGACGCTGATCGACCGGCCGGGCGTGGTGCTGGGGACCGCCACCGTGCTGGTGGGCCTGGCGGTGCTGACGCTCGTCCCGTTCGCGGTCCGCGCGGCGATGCGGCTGCAGGGTCTCCTCGCCCGTACGCTGCTCGGCCCCAGCGCCTCGCAGAAGCGGGTGCGGACCCTCGAATGGGCCCGCGGCACCGCGCTCGCCGAAGGCACCCGCACGCTGCGGCAGATCGAGCGGGACCTGCACGACGGCACGCAGGCGCAGCTCGTCGCGATCGCCATGACACTGTCGCTGGCGTCGGACGCACTGGAGGAGGGACAGGAGGGCACCCCGGACCGGTCCCGGGCGCTGGTCGCACGGGCCCGGACCCAGACCGACGCGGCCATGGCGGAGCTGCGGCGCCTCATCGACGGGATCAGCCCGGCCGCCCTCGACCTGGGGCTGGAGAACGCGTTGTCGCAGCTGACGGCGCAGGCCGGGGTTCCCGTCGCGCTGACGGTCTCCATCGGTGAGCGCCTGGACGAGGTGATCGAGCGGGTGGCCTACTTCTGTGTCGCCGAGCTGCTGACGAACGTCTCCAAGCACAGCGGGGCGACGCAGGCGTCGGTGGACGCGGCGCTGGTGGGGGACCTGCTGTCGATCCGGGTCCACGACAACGGCCGCGGTGGCGCCCGGATCGGCGCGGGCAGCGGCCTGGCGGGGCTGCAGGAACGGCTGGCGGCGGTCGACGGTGTTCTGCGCATCGACAGCCCGGCCTCCGGCTCGACCACGGCCGTGGTGGAACTGCCCGTCCGAATCTGAGGACTTCCCTCCCCGAAACACTTCGCTTTCCGGTCCGGCCCGGTCCGGTTCCGTTCTGGCGGCCGACTTGTTCGTTCATCGGCGTGACAAGTCGGCCGCTTCATGCCCCATGCCCGCAGAAATTTCGTGCCCCCATGCCCGCAGGGACCTTTTGCCATGCCCGCGGAAAGGAGAGAACCATGCGCCGAGGTGCGCTTGTCAGACAGGGAACAGGGACAGCGCTCGTGGCCGGATGCATAGTCGCCTCGGTCACGGCCGGCGCGGCGTCGGCCGGCCCCGGTCTGCCCTCGGCCCCCGCTCGTTCCCCCGTCACCGCGGAAGACCTCCCCGACCGGTACGCGGCGAACCGGCGGTACGCCGCCGAGGCCGCACGAGCGGCGGAGCGCATGGGCGACGACAGCCGCAGCCGGACGCTCACCCGGCTCGGCTCCGGAGGAAGGAAGTTCCTCGCGCTCGACACGGAGGGCGACGGCCAGGCCGTGGAGGTGCTCGGCGATCTGGCGCACGCGCGGCACGTGGCCCTCCTCGTGCCCGGGTCGGACACCACCATCGACACGTTCGACCACCTCGGCTCGGACCACGCCTCGGCAGGCGGCGGCGCCCGTGCCCTGTACCGCGAAATGCGCTTACTCGCTCCCGACGCACCGGTCGCCGTGGTCGCCTGGTACGGCTACCGGGCCCCCCGCACGAAGAGCCGCGACGTACTGACCGAAGCGCGTGCCGTGTCGGGCGGCGTCCTTCTCAGGGCCCAGATACGCGAGTTGAGGCAGGTGAACGACCGCGCCTCCATCACCCTGCTGTGCCATTCGTACGGTTCCGTGGTGTGCGCCCACTCGCTGCGGGCGGGGACGGGACCGCAGCCGGGCCTGAGCGGCGTCGCCGTGTTCGGCAGCCCGGGGACGGGGGCGGAGTCGGCCTCCGAACTCCATGCCGAGAAGGTCCCGTTCTGGGCCGGCCGGGGCAGCCGGGACTGGATAGCGAAGGTGCCCCACACCAGCATCGGCCTGTTCGGCGGGAAGGTCGGCTTCGGCGCCGACCCGGTGTCCGCGGATTTCGGCGCCAGGGTCCTTCCCACGGGAGAGGCCCAGCACAGCGACTACCTGCGACCGGGCGGCCTCTCCCTGCGGAACATCGCCCTGGTCGGTCTGGGGCGCGGCTCGGAGGTGACCGGTGGATGAGGCCCGTCCCCGCCCGGATTCCGGTTCCGTTCCCCCGGCCGGGCCGGACCGCCCGTTCCCCCGGCCTGCTGGGGGCGCTGCCGGGCACATCGCCGAGCACTCCGCCGGGCGGGCCCTCGTGGAACGCCTCCACTCGGCGGTGCTGCGTTTCGACGAGGCGAGCCCGGCCTCCCGGGACCGGGCGATCGACGTCCTCCGGGCCTTCGCCGTTCTCGGCGTGATGCTCGGGCACTGGCTGGTGAGCGCCGTCGTGCTCCGGGCGAGCGGCCATCTGACGGGTGACAGCCCGCTGCACTACCTGCCGGGCTTCACCCCGCTGACCTGGCTGCTCCAGCCCCTGGCCGTCTTCTTCTTCGTCGGCGGATGGAGCGGGGCCCGGAGCCACCGCTCCGCGACGGCGCGCGGCGGGACCCACCGCGGCTGGCTGGCCCGACGGGCACGGCTGCTGTTACGGCCGACGGCAGGTTTCGTGGCCACCTGGTCGCTGGTGCTGCTGGGCCTGGCCCTGACGGGGGTGGCCTTCGAGACGATCCGGACCCTGTTGATGCTGGCCCTGTCCCCGCTCTGGTTCCTGGGCGTGTACCTGCTGCTCACCGTCGCCACCCCTCTGATACGGAGGTACGCGGGCCGGTGCGCGGTCGTCGCCTTCCTCGTGGTCGTCACCACGGACACGACGTACCGGCTGTCGGACGGCGCGGAATGGGCCGACCTGCTGCATTCCCTGAACGTTCCCGCGGGCTGGCTGGTGCCCTATGCGCTGGGGGCGTTCTGCGCGGCGAACGGACTGGGCCGTCGTGGACATGCCGTCGGCATGCTCGTCGGCGGAGCGGCCGTCACCGCCGTGCTGACGCTGTATTTCGGCTATCCCGCGAGCATGGTCGGCGTCCCCGGCACCGAGGTGTCCAACCTCGACCCGCCGAGCCTGGCGGCCGTCTGTTTCGGCGTGGCCCAGTGCGGTGCCGGCCTGCTGCTGTGCGGTCCGATCCGTCGGCTCGTCGGGCGACCGGAGCCCTCGGACCCGGACCCGGGCACGAGCACGGCCCCGGCCCCGGGCGCGGCCTCGGGCGTGGCCCCGGACCCCGACTCGGACCCGGGCGCGGCCCGGGTCGGGGGTCGAGGCCGGGCCGGTGAGCAGGGTCCGCCCCGTGCGACTGCGCGTCAGTTCTGCTGGGCGGGGGTGGCGTTGCTCAACCTCTCGGCCCTGACGGTGTTCCTCTGGCACCAGACCGCGATGCTCACCACCACGGTGGTCTCGCTGGCCTTCGGAGACCGGCTCCTCGGTCTCCACACCGTGCCGGACACCGTTTTCTGGGTGCTCACCCGCCTTGCCTGGCTTCCCGTCTTCGCGGCCGTGCTGACCGCGTGCTGGGTCGCGTTCCGTGATCTTGAATTCAAAGCCCGAAGTTCCGCCCAATAGATCTCCCATATCCAGAAGATATCGGCCCGATATTCGGCGTGTGTACGGTTCGAATCATTTGCCGTCTGCTCGGGCGAAGCCAGAAGAAGGAGAGTTTTGTGACTTTTTCAGAGAGTGCGGAAAAGGCCCCCCAGGGTCTCTCCGTCGAATCCGTGAGCGCGCTCTACGAGAAGTATCGGGATGATCTGGCCGCCGTCAGGGACCAGCGGCGCGAGTTCCTCCGGCAGCGCGGAAAGGCGATGAAGGCGCAACTCGACGACTACGAGGCCGAGATCACGTATCTGCTGCTGCGTGAGCACCGTCCGGAGAGCGTCGTCGAGATAGGCACCTTCTACGGCTGGTCCACGATGTGGATTCTCAGCGCACTGCGCGACAACGGGATGGGGCACCTCTACTCGTTCGACATGGTCGACCATGTGGTGCGCAATGTGCCGTCCGAGCTCTCCGACGGTCGCTGGACCTTCACCAGTGGCGATGTCCGTGAGCAGCTGGATCGTTTTCCGGCCCGGACCGACTACCTCTTCATCGACGCCGACCACGGGGCCCGGTTTGCCCGCTGGTACATCGAGAACGTCTTCCCGCTGGTTCCCGCGGGCACGCCGACGAGCGTGCACGACGTCTTCCACGGCCGTCGGCCGAAGCCGCTGAGCGAGGGCTCGGTGATCATCAAGTGGCTCGCCGAACAGGGAATCGAGTACTTCACCCCGTCGGCCGCGAGGGCTCCCGAAGTCATCGCGCAGCTCCGGGTGGTGAAGAAGGACCTGAATCTCGACGAGCCGGTCCGCGACAGCAAGCACAACCCGATGATCTTTTTCACCCTTGGCTGATCCAGGGCCGGCCGATCCTGATTAGGCCGATCCCGGTCCGGCCGATGCCGGTACGGAGATGGGCGCGGCCACCGTTGCGCATCGTGAGTCGCGCGGACTCGCGAAGGGACGGTGGCCGCGGGGCCCGGCCCGGACCCCGCGACCACCGTCCCGCCCGTCACCACTCCTTCCGGTTCTCCGGTTCTCCGGCCTCCCGGGCCCGCCGGGTCGCCTTCGTGATACCGGCCCGCGCCTTCCCCGCCGCTGTCCGCGCCGACGAGCGCCCGGCAGGGGTGCCGCACCGACGAACGTCCCTCGTGGGGCCCCTCTTTGCGCTCCTCGCCGCGCTCCTCCTCGTACCCCCTTTTTCTGCGCCCCCCGGCTGCCGCGAGCGCCTCGTCCACCCCCTCGCACAGGACACGGCCCACGGGGAACGCATGGCGTGAAAAACCTTCCGGTGTTCGTCCGATAACGAGAGAAAAACACGCCCTCATAGTCTCTCCCCTGCACGGCCCGGCCGGAACGGTGGTGTGCCATTCAGTGGCACGGGAGATGCGGCATGAGCAATCCGGTTTTTCTCTGCGGAAAAGCCGGGTGCGCCCCCGACTGCCCATCGAACCCCCGCTCGTCCGGTGCATCAGAACGGTCCGCGTCCTCGGCATGCCCGTTTCCTCGGCATGCCGAAGTTCCCGGAATGCTCAAGTCCTCGGGGTGCCCAAGTCCTCGGGGTGCGTCCGTCCGGTCTTCTTTCGCGGGCCGGTCCTGTTCCGCTCCCGCATTTCACCGTCAGCGAGCCGGTGATTTTCGAACCCAAAGCCCAAAGGAGCTTTTCCCCATGCGTGATTCGTCGCCGCTGTCGGATCCGGGCATCGTGCCCAACCCCTACCCGGTCTACGCCGCTCTCGCGGAGCGCGAGCCCGTTCACTGGTGCGAGGGGCTGGATGCCTGGGCCGTCATGAGGTACGAGGACTGTGCCGCCGCGCTGAAGAGCTCCGACTTCAAGGCGGAACGCATGGAGGAGGTGCTGGACGCGAAGTTCGAGGGCCGGGAGCTGGCGCCGGACAACATCTACCACCGGTTCACCAAGAACGTCATGATGTACACGGACGCCCCGCGCCACACCGCGCTGCGGCGGTCCACCCGTGCGGCTTTCACCCGTGAGGCACACGAGCACTACAGCCAGGTGATCGAGCGCGTGGCCCACGACCTGGTCGCCTCGATCCCCGCGGGCACGAAGGAGCTCGACGCCGTACCCGCGTTGGCCGCCAAGCTCCCGGTGAACGCCGCCGTCCACGCCTTCGGAGTCCCGGAAGAGGACCTGGACTTCGTCATACCGCGGGTGGACACGATCATGACCTACTGGTCCGGCCCGCAGGACCAGCCGCTGCAGCTCGACCTCCTGCTCGACCACCTCGCGGATCTGCACACGTACTCCGAGGAACTCGTCCGGGGCAAGCGGGGGACGGTCCTCCCGGACACGGTCATCGCACGCCTCGCGGCCGCCCAGGCGGACAACGTCGACTGCACGCCGGAGCAGACGATCCATCAACTCGTCCTGCTGCTCATCGCCCTCTTCGCTCCCACCACCCCGGGTTCCACCAGCAGCGGCATGCTGTCGTTCGCGACGAATCCGGACCAGATCCAGCGCTTCCTGACCGACCCCGCCTGCGCGGACAACGTGGCCAACGAGGTGGTTCGGTACAACGCCTCGAACCAGTTCACGTGGCGCGTGGCGGGAACGACGGTCGAAATGAACGGGGTGAAGATCGAGGAAGGGCAGAACGTCGCCCTCTTCCTGGGAGCCGCGAACCGGGACCCCCGCATGTTCGAGCGGCCGGACGCGTTCGACCTCGGCCGGCAGAACAGCAACAAGCACCTCTCGTTCGGCGTGGGACCGCACTCGTGCCTCGGCCGGCAGATCGCCAGTCTCGAGCTCAAGTGGTTCTTCGCCGCGCTGTTCGCGCGCTTCCCGAAGATCGGCCTGGCGGGTGACCCCACCTGGAACTCGAACCTGGAGTTCCGGTCACTCGAGTCCTTGCCGCTGAGGTTCGGCTGACCGAACGGGCTGCGACGTGGGACCGTCGGGTCCCACCCACAGTTCGGGCAACGCGGCCGACACCCGACCGAGCCCGCCGCGCGCTCCGCCGGAGGGGGC
Source organism: Streptomyces sp. NPDC001732 (assembly GCF_053596315.1). Taxonomy (NCBI): domain Bacteria; kingdom Bacillati; phylum Actinomycetota; class Actinomycetes; order Kitasatosporales; family Streptomycetaceae; genus Streptomyces; species Streptomyces sp. NPDC001732. The sequence continues at coordinate 13,998 of NZ_JBSFFY010000050.1, read as the reverse complement.
GGCGGACGGACCCACAGGCTACTGCGAGGAGCACCATGCAGTCCGAAACCCTTCTGCTGCCCACCTGCGCTCAGCACACGGCCCTCGAACCGGGCATCCCCGCACCGCAGCCGCCCACCGCTTCCGCGCCCCCGACCGACGGCACCGTCGATCTGGAGGAGGCGGAGGGCTTCCTGGGCCAGTACTACGCCGAGTACCCCGCACAGTCCGTCACCCTGGCGCAGCGCCTGCGCCAGGTGCGCGCGGAGGCCGAGGAATCCGGCACCTACACGCACACGCCCGAGGAACTCACCTTCGGTGCCCGGGTCGCCTGGCGAAACGCCTCCCGCTGCATAGGCCGCCTCTACTGGAACAGCCTGAACGTGCGGGACCTGCGCCGGGTGACCTCCCCCGACGAGATCCACCGGGAGCTGTGCGAACACCTGCGTCTGGCCACCAACGGCGGACGCATCCGGCCCGTCATATCCGTATTCGCCCCCGACACCCCGAACCGGCCCGGCCCGAGGGTGTGGAACGACCAGCTCGTCCGCTACGCCGGTCACCGCGGGCCGGACGGCGGCGTCACCGGCGACCCCGCGCTCGTCGGCTTCACCGATGCCGTGCGGGAGATGGGCTGGCAACCTCCCGGGGGTCCCTTCGACCTGCTGCCCCTGGTCGTGGAGACGGCCGACAAGCCGCAGTTGTTCGAGACGCCTCGCGACCTCGTCCTGGAGGTCCCCCTCAGCCACCCCGACCACCCGTGGTTCGCGCGGCTCGGCCTGCGCTGGTACTCCGTCCCCGTCATCTCCAACATGCGGCTGCGGATCGGGGGCATCGACTACCCGCTGGCCCCGTTCAACGGCTGGTACATGGGCACCGAAATCGCGGCCCGCAACCTGGTCGACGAGGACCGCTACAACCTGCTGCCCGTCGTCGCCGGGCACCTCGGTCTGGACACCGGCAGCGAGTCCACCCTGTGGCGCGACCGGGCCCTGGTGGAGATCAACGTCGCGGTCCTGCACTCCTTCGAGGCGGCGGGCGTGAAGATCACCGACCACCACACCGAGTCGCGCCGCTTCCTCACCCACCTGGCGAAGGAGGAGAGCCAGGGCCGGATCGTGCCGACCGACTGGAGCTGGATCGTTCCGCCGGTCTCCGGCGGGATCACGCCCGTCTTCCACCGCTACTACGACGAGGCGGACCTCAACCCCAGCTTCCGCCTGGACGACCGGGCCCGCTCCCTCGCCCGGGGGAAATGCCCCGGCGCGTAGTACGCGACCTTCGTGCCGAACCACATCGGCGCCCCCCCGAGAGGGAAGTCCCACGGGCCGACGGTCCGTGGGACTTCTCCGCCCCGGCGACCCCGGATCAGGGCTTCGAAGCGCCCGGCGTGCCCTGGCGGGCGGCGTGCCCTGGGGGTCGGTGCGCCTGGGGCAGACGGCTTTCGGCCAATGGCGGTACCTTCTTCGCAATTGATCTGCGACAGGGCACAGGGCCAGGAGCGCAGGGCGAGCGGGGGAGGCTGCGCACCATGGGTGAAATCGAAGCGACCGTGCCGGTTCAGAGGGACGCGGCGAGTGATCCACGCATCCCGCTCGTGCCCGGATTCGCCCGGCGGACCACCGGGGCCCCCGGGGCGGGCGGGGCGTCCGGGGCGTCAGGGGGCGTGGCGCGGTCGCCGCGGAGGGAGGGCAGGGCCCTGCGGGAGAAGGTGCCCAGGGCCTCGCACGCCTTCCTCGACCTTCCGGCCGGGCGGCCCGACGCGGTGCGGGCGGTGGAGGAGTCGAGCAGGGGCCGAGTGCCCGCTCTCACCCCGATCCGGGTGGGCCGGATGGCGGCCACCCCCTTCGCCTTTCTGCGCGGATCGGCCGGGCTGATGGCCCATGACCTGGTGGGCACCCCGGTCAGCGGGGTGGGCGCCCAGCTCTGCGGCGACGCCCACGCGGCCAATTTCGGGCTGTACGGCGATGCGCGCGGCAGCCTGGTCATCGACCTGAACGACTTCGACGAGACCGTTTTCGGCCCGTGGGAGTGGGATCTCAAGCGGCTCGCCGCCTCGCTGGTGCTCGCCGGGCGCGAAGCCGGTGCGGACGAGGACACCTGCCGACAGGGGGCGTACGACGCGGTGGGGGCGTACCGGCGGACGATGCGGCTGCTGGCCAAGCTCCCGGCGCTCGACGCCTGGAACGCCATCGCGGACGAGGAACTCGTCTCGCACACGGACGCCCGGGATCTGCTCGGGACCCTGGAGCGGGTCTCGGAGAAGGCCCGCAGCAACACCAGTGCCCGTTTCGCGGCCAAGTCGACCGAGGACTCGGGGAACGGCGGGCGCCGCTTCGTGGACGCGCCGCCGGTGCTGCGGAGGGTGCCGGACGACGAGGCCGCGGCGGTCGCTGCGGCGCTCGGGGACTACCTGGGCACGATCTCCGAGGACCGGGTACCCCTCCTCGCCAGGTACGCGATCCACGACGTGGCGTTCCGGGTGGTCGGTACCGGGAGCGTTGGCACCCGCTCGTACGTGGTGCTGCTGCTCGACCACCGCGGTGAGCCCCTGGTGCTCCAGGTGAAGGAGGCCCGGCCCTCCGCGCTGGCGCCATACCTGCCGGCCGTCGGCTTCGACGTGCCGGAGGTGGCCCACGAGGGGCGCAGGGTGGTGCTCGGACAGAAGCGGATGCAGGTCGTCAGCGACATCCTGCTGGGCTGGGCGACCGTGGACGGGCGCCCGTTCCAGGTACGGCAGTTCAGGAACCGCAAGGGCAGCGTCGACCCGGCGGCGCTGGCGGCCGACCAGATCGACGACTACGGCCGGATGACCGGTGCGCTGCTGGCCCGCGCCCACGCGCACAGCGCGGACCCCCGGCTGATCGCCGGTTACTGCGGCAAGAACGAGGAGCTGGACGAGGCCGTGGCGGCGTTCGCGGTGACCTATGCGGACCGTACGGAGGCGGACCACACGGAGCTGGTGCAGGCCATCGGTTCGGGTCGGATAGCCGCTGAGCTGGGCGTCTGAGAGGGGCCGGGACCACCCGGGAGGTCCGGCGACGGCACTGAGCACGGCACCGGAAGCGCGACCGGCGTCGGAAACGGAGCCGGGAGCGGGACCGGGGAGCGGGGCCGGAAACAGGGCTGGAAACGAGGGCGGAAACAAGGTCGGAAACGGGGGCGGGGGCGGGGTCGGTCGCGCGTGCGGGGAGCGTGGGAGCCGACCGCGCGTCCCCTGGGCGTCGGCCGTGGTCATACGCTGGACGGGTGACCCACGAAGCCGCCGGAGTGCCGACCACCCGGAACGACGATGACCGGCAGGACAACGACCGGCAGCACGAGCAGCGTGCCCGGCACGAAGAGCACGGCCCGAGCGAGCCGTCCGAGCAGCGAGAACAGCCGGCCGACACCACTGCGGGGGAGCGGCCCGAGGCCCGGCTCGCGAGGGCGGTCCGGGTGGCGGAGCAGGCGCTGATCGAGTTCGAGATCGCGGTGGAGACCTTCCGGGTCGAGGTCGAGAACTTCTCCCGGCTGCACCACCAGAAGCTCGGCCCGATGTACACCCGCCTCGACGAGCTCGACGCGCAGATCGCGGAGGCCCGTGCCGCCAGGACGGGTGACCCGGAGGACATCCGCAAGGCGCAGGAGGCGCGGGCGGTCGTGATGCCGATGCCCGGCGTCGACGAACTGTTCCACGACTGGATCGACTCGGACGGGCTGTCTCCCGAGGCGGCGGCGATGCTGACCGAACAGCCGGTGCGGCCGCCCAAGCGGGTCAGGCCGACCGAGGAGGCGCGCAGGCTCTACCGCGACCTGGCCCGCAAGGCCCACCCCGACCTGGCGCAGGACGAGACGGAGCGGGCCCGCCGGGACGAGTTCATCGCCCGGGTGAACGCCGCTTACGGGCTCGGGGACGAGGCCCTCCTGATGGAACTGGCACAGGAATGGGAAGCGGGCCCCGCGGCACCGGAGACGGAGCTCGGCGAGAGCGAGGAGCTCTATGCCCGGCTGAACTGGCTGACCCAGCGCAAGGAACTCCTGACCGTGCTCGCACAGGAGCTGGAGGAGAGCGCGATCGGCGCCATGCTGCGGATGGCGCCCGAGGACCCGGACCGGCTGCTCGACGAGATCGCCGAGCAGCTGCTGGGCGAGGTCGCGCAGCGCGAGGCCGAGCTGGCGGGCCTGGTGCAGTAGCGTTTCCGGTGACCCTGGAGCGTACGTACGAGAGAAGGCATGACCCATGAATTTCGCCCCGCTGCCCTCGGTGCACGTCGCGGCGGTTCCGGCGGACGGCCTCGTGCTGGACGTCCGGGAGGACAACGAGTGGGCGGCCGGGCACGTCGAAGGCGCCCTGCACATCCCGATGAGCAACTTCGTGGCCCGCTTCGGTGAGCTGACCGAGGCCGTCGCCGACGGCCGACGCGTGCATGTGATGTGCCGGGTCGGCGGCCGGTCCGCCCAGGTCACCCAGTACCTGGTGCAGCAGGGCATCGATGCCGTGAACATCGACGGCGGCATGCTCGCCTGGGACGGTGCCGGACGCCCGATGGTCACCGACGACGACAGCCCGGCCTTCGTGCTCTGAACCGGCCCCACCCGACCCGGGGCAACCGGCCGCCGAACACCGTTCAGCAGAGCCTGCCCACCGAGCACGACATCGCCGTGGGCGGCCTGCTGTCCGGGGCCGGACCGACCGGCCAGCCGGTCGGTCCGCGCTCGACTCGGCCGTGGGCGATGCCGACGGCGTCAGGGGTGCCGGCGGTACCGAGGGTGCCGATGCTGCCGAGGACGCCAGTGGTGTCGAAGGCACCAGCGATGCCAGCGATGCTGGCGACGCCGACGATGCCGCTCGTGTCAGCCGAGGAGGTGGGTGGCCAGCAGGTCGCCCAGGGCCTCCTCGTGGGCCGCTGCCGGGCCGAGGGACAGCTCGATCTGCTTCGCCCAGGCGTGAAAGCGGTGCAGCGAGTAGTCCGTGTCCGCGCCGAAACCGCCGTGCAGATGCTGGGCCGTCTGCACGACCCGGCGGACACCGTCCGATGCCCAGATCTTCGCCACGGCGATGTCGCCCTCCGCGGGCAGGGCACTCTCGGCCCCGGTGGAGATCTGCCAGGCCGCCTGCCAGAGCGTCACTTCCATGGCCCGCAGGTCGATGTACCGGTCCGCGGCCTGCATGGCGACGGCCTGGAACGTCGCGATCGGGAAGCCGAACTGCTCGCGCTTTCCGGTGTATTCGCTCGTCATGGCGAGCACCGCCTCGCCCAGCCCCAGCGCGAGCGCGCACGTCCCGGTGGTGAGGAGGGCCCGCAGCCACTCCCAGGCCCCGGCACCGCCGATCAGCGCGCGCCGGTCGACCCGTACCGACCGCAGCCGGACCTCGGCGAACCGCTCACCGTTGGTGGAGACCTGCTCGGCCAGTTCGACACCGTCCTGGCCCGGCCTGACCAGGGCGACCACGGCCCCGCCCCCGCCCGTGTGTGCCGGAACCGCGATCCAGTCCGCCGCCTGCGCCCACGGCACCGCCGACTGCACCCCGTCGAGCACCCACTCCGAAGCGGCGCCGGTGGTGTCACCGGAACCTTCGTCCGGCAGGTGGTCCTTCGCGGCCGTCTCCCGGCGGGCGGTGACGGCGAGTTCGGCCGGGCCGTGGCCCGAGCGGCCATTGGCCCCGACGGTGAGCACCAGTTCGCCCCGGCCGACCAGGGGCAGCAGCTCGGCGGCCAGCCCGGGGTCTCCGTACCGCTGGAGTGCCATGGCGACCGCGCACGTCTCCAGCAACGGAACCCGCGCGAGCACTCTGGCGGACTCGCGCAGCACCAGGCAGAGCGCGATGAGGTCGAGCCCGGACCCGCCGTGCCGCGGCTCCAGGGGGAGGCCCAGCAGGTCGCCGGCGGCGAGGGCGGCCCACAGCGGCCGGTCGATGTCCTCGGCCACCGCGCCCGGCGCGAGAGCGGGGCTGGGCACTCCGTCGGGGGCGACCCCGGAGAAGACCGCTCGTGCCGCTTCCACGGCCGCCTGCTGTTCCTCGGTGAAGGTGAAGTCCACTGTCCTTGCCTCCCGCGAACCGCTGCTCCCGTACCCGAATCTGACGGCCCGTCAAGATAGAACAGGTTCTACGAGAAGGGAACAGGAGAGCAGCGGAACAGGAGAACCAGGAGAACAGCGGGACAGGGAGCCCGGGAACCCGGGAGCGGCGCGGCGGGGCGGTCAGCGGTCGAAGTCGAGTTCCACCTCCGGCGTCATCGGATGCGACTGGCATGCCAGCACATAGCCCGCCTCCGTCTCGTCCGGCTCCAGCGCGAAATTCCGGTCCATCCGGACCTCGCCCGAGACCAGGAAGGCCCGGCAGGTCCCGCAGACCCCGCCCTTGCAGGCGTACGGGGCGTCGGCGCGGCTGCGCAGCACGGTCTCCAGCAGCGATTCGCCCTTCTCCACCGGCCAGGTGCCGGAGCGGCCGTCCAGGGTCGCGGTCAGTCTGCTGTGGGCCGGTGACTCGACCGGGATGCGGACGGGTGCGATCGGGCCGTCGTCCACATGGAAGATCTCCTGGTGGATACGGGTCCGGTCGACGCCCAGGTCGCGCAGCGCCCGGTCCGCGGACCGGATCAGCCCGAACGGCCCGCAGAGGTACCAGCCGTCCACCTCGGTCACCGGAAGCAGCGCGGGCAGCAGTTCGGCGAGACGGTCCCGGTCCAGCCGGCCGGAGGGAAGGCCGGCCTGCTGCTCCTCCCGGGAGAGCACCGTGATCAGCTGGAACCGGTCCGGATGGCGGTCCTTGAGGTCGGCGACCTCGTCCAGGAACATCGTGGACAGGGACGTCCGGTCGCTGCGGATCAGGCAGAACCGGGCGTCCGGCTCCCGCGCCAGCAGCGTGGCCGCGATGGACAGGACCGGTGTGATCCCGCTGCCCCCGACGATCGCCGCGAAGTACCCGGCACGGGGCGTGAGCACGAAGCGGCCCATCGGAGGCATCGCCTCGACCACGTCACCGACGGCGAGTTCCTTCAGCGCGTACGTGGAGAACGCACCGCCGTCGACCAGCCTGATGCCCACGCGCAGTACGGGTTCGTCCGGTTCCTCGGTGGCGGGGGAGCAGATCGAGTACGAGCGGCGGATCTCCTCGCCGTCGACCGTGTAGCGCACATTGAGGTGCTGGCCGGGCTGGTGGCGGAAGGTCTCGCGCAGCTCGGGCGGTACGGCGAGCGTGACGGCCACCGAATCGTCCGTGAGCCGTTCGATCGTGCGGACCCGGAGCGGATGGAACATCTACAACTCCTTGAAGTGGTCGAACGGTTCGCGGCACGTCACACAGCGGCGCAGCGCCTTGCACGCGGTGGAGGAGAACCGGCTCAGCAGCTCCGTGTCGGTCGAGCCGCAGTGCGGGCAGCGCACCGAGAGCGTGAGCGGCACCGGGCCCCCGGCGGGGGCCGCGGCATCGTGCGGGCGAGGGGGTGCGATGCCGAAATCGGCCAGCTTGCGCCGTCCTTCCGCGCTGATGTCGTCCGTGGACCAGGCCGGTGAGAGCACGGTGACCACGGAGACCTCCGGTATGCCGTGGTCGTGCAGCACCCGTTCGATGTCGGCGGACATGGCTTCGATCGCGGGGCAGCCGGTGTAGGTCGGGGTGAGGCGCACGGTGACCCTGCCGGGGGCGAGGACGTCCACGCCCCGGAGCACGCCCAGCTCGTCCAGGGTCAGCACGGGCAGCTCGGGATCGGGTACGGAGCCCGCGAGCCGGCGCAGCTCCTCCTCCAGGAGCGTCCCGGTCACCATGACGCCCCCGGGTGGCTGCGGTGCAGATGTTGCATCTCGGCGATCATCCGGCCGAAGGGCTCGGTGTGGATGCCCTGGCGTCCCGCGCCCGCCGTCCACGCCCCGGACTGCGGACCGGCCGGCAGGGTCAGCGTGGCCCGCTCCAGCACCGCGGTGACGGACTCCAGCCAGCCGCTGTGCAGCGACTGCCAGTCGATCTCCACGCCCTCGACGGGCTGGAACAGCTCGCCGGTGAACCGCCACAGGGCATCCGCGGCGTTCTGCATCCGCTCGTGGCTCACGTCCGTGCCGTCGCCGAGCCGCAGTGTCCAGTGCTCGGAGTGGTCCTGGTGGTACGCGACCTCCTTGACGGCCTTCGCCGCCAGACCGGCGAACGGGCCCTTGCCCGCCGCCAGCTGCTCGTACAGCAACCGCTGGTAGGTGGAGAAGTAGAGCTGGCGGGCGATGGTGTGGGCGAAGTCGCCGTTCGGCTGCTCGACCAGCTGGACGTTGCGGAAGGCGCGCTCCTCGCGCAGGTAGGCCAGCTCGTCCTCGTCACCGACGAGGGAGAGCAGCACCCGGGCCTGCCCCAGCAGGTCCAGGGCGATGTTGGCCAGGGCCACCTCTTCTTCCAGCACCGGGGCGTGGCCCGCCCACTCCCCCAGCCGGTGCGAGAGCACCAGCGCGTCGTCGCCCAGGGCGAGGGCCGCGGTCACAGGTGCTTCACCCCTTCCGGGATCTCGTAGAACGTCGGGTGCCGGTACGGCTTGTCACCGGCCGGCTCGAAGAAGGAGTCCTTCTCGTCCGGCGAAGAGGCTGTGACCTGCGCGGACGGGACCACCCAGATGGAGACGCCCTCGGAACGGCGGGTGTACAGATCGCGCGCGTTGCGCAGGGCCATTTCCGCGTCCGGGGCGTGCAGGCTGCCTGCGTGGGTGTGGGAAAGCCCGCGGCGCGAACGCACGAACACCTCCCACAGGGGCCATTCGGTCGAGCTGCTCATGCTGTCGCCTCCCCGTTCGGTACGGTCGCGGTCCGCGCCGTCGTGTGTGCTGTCGAGTGCTTCTCGGCGTAGGCGACCGCCGCGTCACGGACCCAGGCGCCCTCCTCGTGTGCCCGGCGGCGCTGGCCGAGGCGCTGCTCGTTGCACGGGCCGTTGCCCTTGAGGACCTCCTGGAACTCCTTCCAGTCGATCGCGCCGAAGTCGTGCTGTCCGCGCTCCTCGTTCCACCGGAGATCGGGGTCCGGGAGGGTGAGGCCCAGCGCTTCGGCCTGGGGGACGCAGATGTCCACGAAGCGCTGCCGCAGCTCGTCGTTGGAGTGGCGCTTGATCTTCCAGGCCATCGACTGTGCGGAATGGGCCGAGGCGTCGTCCGGCGGGCCGAACATCATCAGGGACGGCCACCACCAGCGGTTCACCGCGTCCTGCGCCATCTCGTGCTGTGCCGGGGTGCCGCGGCTGAGGGTGAGCAGCAGCTCGTACCCCTGGCGCTGGTGGAAGGACTCCTCCTTGCAGATACGGACCATCGCGCGGGCGTACGGGCCGTAGGAGCAGCGGCACAGCGGCACCTGGTTGGTGATCGCCGCACCGTCCACGAGCCAGCCGATGGCACCGACGTCCGCCCAGGTCAGCGTCGGGTAATTGAAGATCGACGAATATCTCTGGCGGCCCGCGTGGAGCTTGTCGAGCAGCTCCTCGCGGCCGGTGCCGAGGGTCTCCGCAGCGCTGTAGAGGTAGAGCCCGTGCCCCGCTTCGTCCTGCACCTTGGCCATCAGGATGGCCTTGCGGCGCAGTGAGGGCGCCCGCGAGATCCAGTTGGCCTCCGGCTGCATCCCGATGATCTCGGAATGGGCGTGCTGGGCCATTTGCCTGACCAGCGAGGCGCGATACGCCTCGGGCATCCAGTCGCGCGGCTCGATGCGCTCGTCCGCCGCCACCGCGGCGTCGAACGCTGCCTCCAGGGCCCCGTCCGCCCCTTCGGGACCGCCCGCTCCCGCCTGCGCCGCCTGGTCCGCAGTCACTGCCGCCATCCCGGACTCCCTACCGACCGATCGTTCGGTTCAATGTCTTCAATGGTGAGTCGGCGGCCCGTAGGGTGTCAACCCTGTGGATAACTGACCGGGGAGCGACGGGGATCGGGGCGGGATGGATTCGTACGACGACAGGGGCGCCGAGAGCGGGAACGGCGACGCGGGGCCGGGGCCGGTACCGCGTGAGGACCCCCCTTCCGCCGCCGACGGGGAACCGGAGACGAGCACCCGTGGCGGGATGGCCGCCCTGTCGCTTCCGTACCAGATCGTGGCGGCGGTCGTGCTGTCGGTGATCGGCGTGGTCGCCTGTACCCAGCTGGCCATGGTGTTCCTGCACGTCGCCCCCTCGAACACGCTGACCAAGCAGCACGGCGAGGCGGTCGACGACTGGGTCTATCCCGAGTTCGAACAGAACTGGAAGCTCTTCGCCCCGAACCCGCTCCAGCAGAACATCGCCGTGCACGTGCGCGCCGAGATATCGGGCCCCGACGGCCGCCGCACCACCCCCTGGATGAGCCTTTCCGGCGAGGACGGCAAGGCGATCCGCGGCAACCTCCTCCCCAGCCACGTCCATCAGAACGAACTCCGCCGCGGCTGGGACTTCTACCTCGGCTCCCACGACAACGAGAACCGGGCCAACGGCCTTCGCGGCCGACTCTCCGAGCGCTACATCCGCCGCATCGCGATGCTGCGCCTGAGCGAACACGACTACGGCGGCACCGTCGAGCGCATCCAGATCCGCTCCGAGACGCGGTCCGTCGCGGCACCCGAGTGGAGCGACGAGAAGATCAGTACAAGGCCGTCCTACCGGGTGCTGCCCTGGTGGAACATCACCTCCGCCGACCTTCCCGCAGATGCCGAAGGGGCGGACAAGTGAGCACGCTTTCCTTCGACCGCAAGGTCGCCCGCGCCGTCCAGCGCATCACCTCCTCGGCCTTCGGCCCGTACCAGAGCGCCGTCATCCGGATCGGTTTCTCGGCCACCTATCTGCTCTTCTTGCTGCGCGAGCTGCCGCACCGCCACGAGATGTACGGGCCCGAGGCCCCTTGGCGCTGGGACATGGCGCAGCAGCTCATATCCGGCAACCAGGCCTTCACTGCCCTCATGTGGTCGGACAGCACGGTCTGGTTCGAGATCGTCTACGCGGTCGCGCTGATCTCCGCGGCGCTGCTGATGGTCGGGTGGCACACGCGCGCCATGTCGGTCCTCTTCATGGCCGGGGTCCTCTCCCTGCAGAACCGCAGCATCTTCATGGGCGACGGCGGCGACAACGTCATCCACCTGATGGCGATCTACCTGGTGCTCACGCGCTGCGGGCAGGTCTGGTCGTTGGACGCCCGGCGTGCGGCGCGCGCGGCACGCGCGGAGGAAGAGGCGGAGGAAGCGAAGGCAGCGGCGTGGGAGGCGGGCACGGAAGCCGATGTTCCGCGGCGCTCGACGCGCGGGAACGTGGTCGGACCGGCGCTGTGGGCGGTGCTCGGCGTGGTGCTGATCGCGGCCAGTGCGACGGACGGGCTCGGCGGTACCTGGTGGCTGCCCACACTCCTGTGGATCCTGTGGATCGGCGAGGGCGCCTGGTGGGCCGTGAATCGTTACGCCCCGCGGAGCCAGACGCGCATCCTGCTCGACGTCATCGCCAACCTCGCCCACAACGCGACTCTCGTCGTGATCATGGCCGAGGTCTGCCTCATCTACGCCACGGCCGGCTGGTACAAGATCCAGGGCTCGCGCTGGCAGGACGGCACGGCGCTCTACTATCCGCTCAAGCTCGACTACTTCACGCCGTGGCCCGGACTGTCGGACATCCTCGCCTCCAACGGCGTGATGGTGATGCTGATCACGTACGGAACCGTCATCGTCCAGGTCGCGTTCCCCTTCACCCTGTTCAACCGACGGGTCAAGAACGTCCTGCTCGTCGCCATGATCTGTGAGCACGCGGGCATCGCCCTGCTGCTCGGGCTGCCCTTCTTCTCGATGGCGATGATCGCCGCCGACTCCGTCTTCCTGCCGACCGTCTTCCTGGTCTGGCTCGGGGGCCGGGTGACCCTCGCGCGGAAACTGCTGTTCTCGCGCGAGAAGGAGGTCCCCGATCAGCGCGGTCCCGCCGACGACGAGGAGGCCCCGCAGCGCAGCGGCGACGGGGGCCATACGCTCGTCGGGTGAGCAGCAGCAGTGAGAGCGGCAGCACCGGTCGTGCCGGTGGCGCATCCGTGACGGTGACGGAGCAGGCTTCCCCGGCAGGGCACGTCCCCCCGGCGGAGCGTGCTCCCTCGGCAGGGCACGCGCCGTCGGAGGAGCACGGACCGTCCGCAGAGCCGATGCAGTACGACGAGGGATTCGGGACGGAGATCGGCGTCGGGCCGCATCCGCTGCCCTGGCCCTCGGACGAGCGGTACGACCCCGAGCTGCTCGCCCACGGCGACCGGCGCAACGTGGGCGACGCCTACCGGTACTGGACCCGGGAAGCGATCGTCGCCGATCTGGATCTGCGGCGGCACGACTTCCATGTGGCGGTCGAGAACTGGGGCCACGACTTCAACATCGGCTCGGTGGTGCGCACCGCGAACGCCTTTCTCGCCAAGGAGATCCACATCGTGGGCCGGCGGCGCTGGAACCGACGGGGCGCGATGGTCACCGACCGCTACCAGCATGTGCGGCACCACCCCGACACGGAATCGCTGACCGCGTGGGCGGAGGCCGAGGGGCTGCCGATCATCGGGATCGACAACCTGCCGGGGGCGGTGCCGCTGGAGCGGACCGAGCTGCCGCGGCGCTGTGTGCTGCTCTTCGGGCAGGAGGGCCCCGGGCTGACCGAGGAGGCCCGCAGGCATGCGGCGATGGTGTGTTCCATCGCGCAGTTCGGCTCCACGCGCTCGATCAACGCGGGGGCCGCGGCCGCCATCGCCATGCACGCGTGGGTGCAGCGGTACGCGGAGATCCCGGAGAACTGAGGGGCGATCGCCGGGCCGGAACGGGGCGGGCGGGGGAGATGTGGGCGTCCGGCCTGGATGCCCACACCTCTCCGCCGGTGATCACGCCTGGCGGCGGACCTCCACCATGCGGAAGCGGTTGGCCACGAAGGCCCCGTCGCACAGCGCCGCGTTCGCCGCAGGGTTGCCGCCCGAGCCGTGGAAGTCGGAGAAGGCCGCGGTCTGGTTGACGTACACCCCGCCGGTCAGGTTCAGCGACAGCTGGGCCGACTCGTCCAGACAGACGTCCACCACCGCGCTCTCCACCTCGGGCGAGGTGGTGTACGCGCCGACCGTCATCGCGCCCTTGTCCCGGACCGTGCGGCGGAGCAGGTCCAGGGCGTCGGCCGTCGAGTCGACCGCCACCGCGAAGGCGACCGGGCCGAAGCACTCCGACAGGCAGTGCTGCTCGTCGTCCGGCTTGGCAGCGTCCAGCTTGACGACGACAGGGGTGCGGACCACGGCGTCGGGGAACTCGGGATTGGGCACCTCACGGGAGGCCAGGGCGACCTCACCCAGGTCCGGGGCCGCCTCCAGGCGTGCCTTCACATCCGGGTTGACCAGGGCGCCGAGCAGCGCGTTCGCCCTGGCGTCGTCGCCCAGCAGACCGGTCACCGCGCCGGCGATGTCGGCCACCACCTCGTCGTACGACTTGTCGCCGGCGTCGGTGGTGATGCCGTCCCGGGGAATCAGCAGGTTCTGCGGGGTCGTGCACATCTGGCCGCTGTACAGGGAGAGCGAGAACGCCAGGTTGGACAGCATGCCGCGGTAGTCGTCCGTGGAGTCGAGGACGATCGTGTTGACCCCGGCCTTCTCCGTGTAGACCTGGGCCTGGCGGGCGTTGGCCTCCAGCCAGTCGCCGAACGCGGTGGAGCCGGTGTAGTCGATGATCCTGATCTCGGGGCGGAGCGCGAGGATCTTCGCGATGCCCTCGCCCGGCCGCTCGGTCGCCAGCGCGACCAGGTTGGGGTCGAAGCCCGCCTCGGCGAGCACCTCGCGGGCCAGCTGCACCGTGAGCGCGAGCGGCAGCACGGCGCGCGGGTGCGGCTTGACCAGCACGGGGTTGCCGGTGGCCAGGGAGGCGAAGAGGCCGGGGTAGCCGTTCCACGTGGGGAAGGTGTTGCAGCCGATCAGGAGCGAGATGCCGCGCGGTGCGGCGGTGAACGACTTGTGCAGCCGGAGCGGGTCGCGCCTGCCCTGGGGCTTGGACCAGTCGGCGTTTCCCGGTGTGCGGAGCTGCTCCTCGTAGGCGTACGCCACGGCTTCGAGACCGCGGTCCTGTGCGTGC